>JAOTUB010000109.1 GCA_029864095.1 Gammaproteobacteria bacterium
GGCCAATCGTGCACGCATGGGACAAGAGTGTGAGATAACGGTTAACTGTACCACCTGCCCGATCCTTGGCCAGCCTGTCCCTAAACTCGGCAATGATCGCTGGAGTCAGCCGATGAAGCTTCAGATGCCCTAGCGCCTTAACCCAAATGTCCGCGATTCTGGATGGGTTGCGCCTATCAGCTTTTTTGGGGTTTCATTTTCCTTGCAGCGATCCAAAAGGTCCCTAACTGTCCAGCGCTTCGCCTCCGAAGTTGGCAGCTGATTGCCCTTCTCAATTTCCGTTTCGACGGCAGCTGCCCATGTTTGAGCCTCCGACTTCGTTCTGAATGTAGAGGGTTGAAGTTGGCCATCCCTGCGCACAATAGCGCTCCAACAAACGCCTTTCGTCCCAACACGTTTGCGATACGTTGCCATCAGCCACTTCTCGTAGCTCTTGGTGACACAGGGTGACAAATCTGTGACAAACGCGAATTAGCAAGCAATTCTCCTTCGAGAATTGATCTTGAAGTGATTGATTTAGTTGGTGCCCAGGGCCGGACTCGAACCGGCACGGTATTTCTACCAGCGGATTTTAAGTCCGCAGCGTCTACCAATTCCGCCACCCGGGCATGCGGAGGGAAAAATGGAGGCTAGGGTCGGAATCGAACCGGCGTCCACGGCTTTGCAGGCCGCTGCATAACCACTCTGCCACCTAGCCCCAGGTGAGCCCGGCGTTAAGCTCCAAAACAAGCTAACACACCGCTGAGCAGGCGTCGCAGTATACAGTCCTGCCGGTCAGAATCAATTTGCGTAATACACGTATTTTTGCTCCGGTTCTCGCATAATGCGGCTATGCGCTCATTCATTATTTCCGTGGCATGCGGCACCGCTCTTCTACTTGGTGCCTGTTCGAAATCGTCGACATCGGCTGGTCCGGGGCTGCATGCGCTCGAAATCCCGGTCGCAGGCCACGTCACTGCCCCCCGGCTCGCCGGTGACTACGACGGCAATCTTGTGCTGAGCTGGCTGGCGCCTGGACCCGACGGTGACGCATTACAGTTCGCGAGATACGTCAAGAATCACTGGTCTCCCGCTGCGACAGTCGTCGCCAATGTCGAGATGTTCGTCAACTGGGCGGATCTGCCGTCCGTCGTCCCGCTAAACGGCAATCGTGTGGCTGCCCACTGGCTCGTGAAGCGGCCCGAGAATGTGTACTCCTATGACGTCGCGGTCGCTCAGTCGACGAATCGCGGTGCGACGTGGTCGGCCCCAATTTCGCCACATGACGACGGCACGCCGACCGAACACGGTTTCGTTTCCATATTTCCCCATGAAAATAAGACAGGTCTGCTCTGGCTCGATGGGCGCAAGATGGTCGGTAAAAAGGACGCTGCGAATCCGGCGGCAACCGGCATGACGCTGCGCGCAGCTTTCGTTGATGCCGAACAGCTATTGAGCGAGGAACAGCTTGTCGACGACCTGACCTGCGATTGCTGTCAAACGGATGTCGCAGTGGCTGCCTCGGGACCCATCGCCGTGTATCGCGATCGAACGGCCGAGGAAATACGCGACATTGCCGTGACCCGATACGTCAACGGCGCGTGGCAGCCAGGACGCACGATCGCGGCCGATAACTGGGAGATCGCCGCCTGCCCTGTGAATGGACCCGCAATTGTCGCAGGCGGCCAATTCGTCGCTGTTGCGTGGTTTACGAGCGCCGAAACTCCGGCAGTTCGGGTCAGCGTGTCGAGCGATAGTGGTGAGACATTTTCAAAGCCCATCGACGTGATCGTCGGCGATACGTTGGGCCGGGTCGGCCTTGCGCAGCTCGACCGCGGCGATGTTGCCGTAAGCTGGTTACAGAGCAACGGTAATCAAAGCACGACAGTGCTGGTGCGTCGCGTTGCTCGGGATGGCTCGTTGGGTCCGATTGTGACGGTTGCGACGGCGGCGGCTTTACTGGCCGTGCCCCAAATTGCGAGAATCAGGGACGAGCTGATTTTCGCATGGACCGAGACCCATGACGGTGATCCGAGCATTGCGAGCGCCCGCTTGCCGTTCACGGCTCTGATGCAGGTGAACTAGCCTGTTGCAAGAACGAAAAAGGCCGCTCATTGAGCGGCCTTTTAAGAATCTGGAGCGGGAAACGAGACTCGAACTCGCGACCCCGACCTTGGCAAGGTCGTGCTCTACCAACTGAGCTATTCCCGCTTTGTGTGCGCCGCAGTATACCGCGCAGGGCCGGAGATTCTAGCCACTTACGTCTCACTGTCAAGGCTAATGAACGGCCAGGCCGATCGCAGATAGACCACCATGGACCAGATCGTCATGCCGGCCGCGGCCACGAGCATCACGAAGCCAATCCCGTAGATATCAAAACCTAGGAATTCATGCTGATAAACCATGAAGCCGATGCCGAACATCTGCAGCACCGTCTTGACCTTGCCGGACCAGTTGACCTGAACATTGGCGCGCTCGCCGATCGTCGCCATCCACTCACGAAGCGCCGAGATCGTGATTTCGCGGCCGATGATGATCATTGCGATGATGTCCACGTACCAGAGCGGGTCGCCCTGCACGAGCATTACCAGCACGATGGCCACCATCAGTTTGTCGGCGACAGGGTCGAGAAACTCGCCAAATTTGGAGGTTTGTCCAAAGCGGCGCGCAACCCATCCGTCCAACATGTCGGTAACGGCGGCCACGCCAAACAGGATGGCCGCTATCGGCCGTGCTTGCTCTAACGGGCTATAGAAAAGCACGACGACGAGTGGAATCGCCGCGATTCGAAACAAGGTCAGCAGAATGGCGAAGTTGAGTTTCAAAGGCGCACGGCCCTTCTTCTAGTTGTGCCCGTTCAGATGCAGGTCATTGTATATGGATTCCGCCAGGGAGCGACTGATTCCCCGCACTTTGACCAGGTCATCGACGCCCGCTCCTATTACGCCCTGCAAGCCGCCGAACTGCCGCAGCAATTCGCGCCGCTTCTTCGGCCCGAGCCCCGGAATTCGTTCAAGCCGCGAGGTCTTGCGTGCTTGGGCCCGCCGGTGACGATGACCCGTGATGGCAAATCGATGTGCTTCGTCACGAATCTGCTGAATCAACAATAACGCCGGAGAATCGGACGGCAATCGAAGCGCCGCTTTTTCGCCCGCAACGAAAAGCTGTTCTGCGCCCGGTTTGCGAGAGCGTCCCTTCGCGACCGCAATAACTTTGAGCCAGTCGAGCTCTAGCTCATCGAGTACGGTCATTGCCTCGGCCAGCTGCCCTTTGCCGCCGTCGACAAAGAGCACATCGGGCATCGCGACCTCGCCTTTCTTGACGCGTGTGTAGCGGCGACGCAGCGCCTCCGCCATCGCCGCATAGTCGTCACCGGCGGCCGCCGGACTAAGGTTGAACCGTCGGTAGTCGCTCTTCAGCGCTCCGGCAGCATTGAATACGACGCACGAAGCAACCGTCGCTTCCCCCGAGGTGTGGCTGACATCAAAACACTCGAGGCGCTCTGGCGGCTCTTCGAGCTGCAGCACGTCGGCCAGCGCCGCAAACTGTCGCCGAATCGTCGCGTTGCTCGCAACCCGCAGATTCAGGCCCTGTTCGGCATTCGTGCGCGCCATCTGCCGCCAGCGAAGGCGATCGCCACGAACGCGGCTCTTGATTGTGATCTTGCGCCCCATGCGGTCACTGAGTTCGGCTTCGAGCAACGAGCGATCGTCGATGTCGCAATCCAGAATGATCTCTGTGGGCGCATCACGACCCAGGTAATACTGCGCGACGAATCCGTTGAGTATCTTTTGTCGATCGGCCTCACCCGCGAGTCGTGGAAAGTGATCGCGACTGCCGATAACAGCACCGTTACGAATAAATAATACCGTCACGCAGTGCATTGCTCCGTTTGATGCAAACCCGAGTATGTCGAGATCCTTGCGCGCCGATCGTGAAACTAGTTGCTTCGCCTCGATTTCCTTGAGCCGTGATATCTGGTCACGAAAACGAGCCGCTTGTTCGTACTGCTGCGCGGCGGACGCCTGATCCATGCGTTCGACGAACGTGTCGATGACACTCTGATTCTTGCCCTCCAGAAAGTCGATGGCTGCGTCGACATCTTTCGCATACTGTTCCTTACTGACGAGATCGACGCACGGCGCGGTGCAGCGCTTGATCTGATACTGCAGACACGGCCTGGTCCGATTGCTGAAGTAGCTGTCCTGACACTGCCGCACGAGAAACAGCTTCTGTAGCTCATTCAATGTCTGACGCACGGCACTCGTGCTGGGATACGGACCGAAGTAACGGCCTTTGCCCTTGCGCGGCCCGCGATGAAACTGCAGCCGTGGAAAGTGGTGATTCGTGGACACATATATATACGGATAGCTTTTGTCATCACGCAAAATGACGTTGAAGCGCGGCTTATGCTGCTTGATCAGGTTGTATTCGAGGATCAGCGCCTCGGCCTCGGTATTGGTGACAGTGACTTCGACATTGCCGACGAGCTCCATCATTGCCGCGGTTTTCACCGAGTCGTGCGAACGTTGAAAATAGCTCGAGACGCGCTTTTTCAAATCTCGCGCCTTGCCCACGTAGATGACTTTGTGCTTCGCATCCAGCATGCGATAGACGCCGGGTCTATGGGTAAGACTTGGGAGGAAAGACTTCTCGTCAAATGTGCGTTCGTCACTCACGCCGCTATTTATCCAGTAACTCCCTGGCCTGCGCAAATATTGCTTCGAACATCTCGGTTGTCAGCCGGCGCGTATTCGTGTTGTAACGACTGCAATGGTAGGAATCGAGCAGCCGGACGCGGCCAAGATCATGCACAGCGGCGTGGCTAAACGTGTAATTTGCCTGCCGGAGACCCAGCGCCCTGATAATCGAGCGATGGGCAATTCCGCCGAGCGCAAGCAGCAATGATGCATCCGGCAGCGTTTTGAGTTCGTTGCCAAGAAACGTATTGCACGTATTGATCTCGGCGCCGACGGGCTTGTTTTCCGGTGGCAGACACTTGACGGCATTGGTAATACGGCAGTTCATGAGGCGCAATTCGTCATCGGCTGCAAGCGACTCGTGATGCGAGGCGAAGCCGAACTTGTGTAAGGTCTGATAAAGCAGGATGCCCGCGTGATCTCCGGTAAACGGGCGTCCGGTTCGATTCGCGCCGTGCATGCCCGGCGCAAGACCGACGATCAGAAGTTTCGCATCCCGGTCGCCGAAAGGCGGTACGGGTTTGCAGTAGTAGTCCGGATAGCGTTCCCCAACCGTGTCAAGATACTCGGCGAGCCGCGGACATGCCCGGCAGTCCTTGTCGAAGATCGCGTCAGTCATCCATGTGCCGGATAACCGCTTCTCCAAAGCCGCGCGTACCGACAAGCGTTGCTCCGGGTATCAGCTTCGCCAGTTCCTGTTCTACCTGTTTCTTGCCCTGCGGACGCTGCTTTCGGATTGGCCGATGGATGGCCTCCCGTAATCGGGCAAGATCGAATGTCAATTCGCCATTGGCGATCGTATTCGCGACGCCCTTCATAATCAGATCCGCCGCTTCACTCCAGCCCATGTAACGCAGCATCATCTCTGCGGACAGAATCAGGGACCCCGGATTGACGCGGTCCTTACCGGCAAATCCGGGCGCCGTACCGTGTGTCGCCTCGAACACCGCGATCGAATCGCCGATGTTGGCGCCGGGCGCGATACCGATACCACCGACCTGGGCAGCAAGCGCGTCAGAAATATAGTCGCCGTTGAGGTTGAGCGTTGCTATGACGTCATAATCCTCTGGCTTCATCAGGATCTGCTGCAGGAAGTTATCTGCTATGACGTCTTTGATGATGATTTCGTTACCCGTCGCCGGGTTGACTAACGCAAGCCACGGGCCGCCGTCTTTCTCCGTGGCGCCAAACTCTGTCCTCGCAACATCGTAGCCCCACTGACAGAACGCGCCCTCGGTGAACTTCATGATATTGCCCTTGTGTACGAGCGATACCGAGCGGTAGTCGCGTTCAATGCAGTACTGAATGGCTTTACGAACCAGCCGCTCGGAACCTTCACGCGACACGGGCTTGATGCCGATACCCGAACTTGCCGGGAACCGAATCTTGGTCACGCCGAGCTCAGTCTGCAGGAAGAGGATCAGCTTGCGTACTTCCTGTGATCCCGTCGGGAATTCGATTCCGGCATAGATGTCTTCGGTATTCTCACGAAAGACCGTCATGTCGACGAGGTCGGACTGTTTCATCGGCGTCGAAACGCCCGGGAAATAACGAATTGGACGAACGCAGGCATAAAGGTCGAGCGTTTGCCGTATCGAGACGTTCAAGGAGCGAAAACCGCCGCCCACGGGCGTCGTCAGAGGACCTTTGATCGACACGATATACTTGGTAAGTGCATGCAGCGTTTCATCGGGCAGGTACCACGTATCGCCATACAATTCAGCGGCCGCCTGTCCCGCATGGACCTGCATCCACTTGATCTCGCGATTGCCGCTGTAGGCCCGCGCGACGGCCGAGTTGACCACGTCGAGCATCACTGGCGTGACATCGATGCCGATCCCGTCGCCCTCGATAAACGGCACAATCGGATAATCCGGGACTATCAGGGTATGGTCACGATTGGCGGTGATGGCCTCACCGTCGCCGGGAATACTAATATGATCGTACTGCATGGTATCTCTCACCCGCGGCAGATGGCCGGTCCGCAAAAGGCGTGCATTGTACCGGTCATCACGGCTGCCGAAAAACTTTTGATGGACAGGTGCAGGTCGACATGCCCTTTGTGCTTCTGAACAAGCCTTATCGCGTCATGAGTCAGTTTCGCGATGACCAGGGGCGCCGGACCCTGGCGGAATTTGTCACCGAAAAAGACGTCTACGCGGTAGGACGACTCGATTTTGACAGCGAGGGCCTGCTGGTGCTGACCGACGACGGCCGGCTGCAGGCCCGCATCAGCCGGCCCAAATCGAAAATTGTCAAAAAGTACTGGGCACAGGTCGAGGGCAGCGCAACGCCGGCGCAGCTCGAGGAACTGCAACACGGTGTGACCCTGCGGGATGGCCCCGCTTCTGCACGTTTTGCCAGACTCATCGATACGCCCGCCGGACTCTGGCCGCGTGACCCACCGATCCGTCATCGCGTGAATGTGCCGGACTGCTGGATCGAAATCGGCCTTGCGGAAGGCCGCAATCGTCAGATCCGCCGCATGACTGCCGCTGTCGGGCTGCCGACCCTGCGGCTCATTCGGCAATCTGTCGGACCCTGGTCTCTCGGCGGCCTGAAACCCGGCGAGACACGCGTTATCGATAATGATACCGCTTGGGAAGAACTGCGGGCCCGCAATTAATCGGTTTGGCGTGCAACCTTGGCACCGCCGTGATGCAGACCCGCGATACGCATTGCGACTTCCATGGCTTGCTCATAGTTGAGCCGCGGATCGACCGTGGACTTGTAGGCACGCGCCAGATCACCATCGGTCAGGCCGCGCGCACCGCCGGTGCACTCCGTGACGTTCTCGCCCGTAAGCTCGAGATGCACACCGCCCAAATAACTGCCCATCGACTCATGAACGCGAAACGCGGCCTCAAGTTCCGACAAGATGTTGTCGAAGCGGCGCGTCTTCGTGCCGTCTGCCGTGCTCTCCGTGTTGCCATGCATCGGATCGCAAACCCAAAGTACCGGCGAACCCGTCTCGCGCACAGCGCTAATCATGTCCGGCAGACAGTCTTCGATCGCTTTCGCGCCGAAGCGATGAATCAGGGTTAGCCTGCCCGGCTCGTTATTCGGATTCAGAATCGCAATTAATTCCTGTAACCATTCCCGCGTCATGCCTGGGCCGATTTTGATGCCCATCGGATTTGCTATACCGCGAAAGTATTCCACATGCGCACCGTCGATTGCTGCAGTTCGCATGCCGATCCAGGGGAAGTGAGTCGTCAGGTTGTACCACCGCTCGCGACGATCCAGGTAGCGTGTCTGTGACTGCTCGTAGAGCAGATGCAGACCTTCATGCGCGGCATAGATGTCGGCCCGCTGCGTGCGGTGCAGAGCTTCGCCCGATATGGTTTCGAGAAAATCGAGTGAGTTGGATATCGACTTGACGATTTCGTGGTACTCGTCAGCCATCGCCGAATGACCTACCCAACCGAGATCCCAATATTCCGGGTGGTGCAGATCCGCGAATCCGCCATCGATCAGAGAACGAACAAAGTTCAACGTCAACGCAGCGCGTTCGTAACCGCGGAGAATCATCTGCGGGTCCGGAATGCGATCATCGACCGTGAATGGGCTGCGATTGACGAGATCACCGCGAAAGCTCGGCAACGACATGCCGTCGCGCGTTTCGGTATCCGCCGAGCGCGGCTTGGCATATTGACCGGCCATGCGGCCGACCCGGACCACCGGCTTCTTGAGTCCGTACAGCATGACGAGGCTCATTTGCAGCAGAATCTTGAGCTTGTCGACGATGTTCTCCGACGTGCACTCATCAAATGTCTCAGCGCAGTCGCCGCCTTGCAGAACAAACGCCTCTCCACGCTGGGCTTTGGCAACGTGATCCTTGAGTGCGTCAACCTCCCATGAGGTAACGATCGGCGGCAGGCGGCTCAGATCCGCCACCGCGCGATCGAGAGCTGCCTGATCGGGATAGCGCGCCTGCTGCGCCGCCGTCCGGCTCTGCCAGCTCGCCGGGTGCCAGTCCGTCTTGCCGATTGTTCTGCTCACATTAGTTCCTATATCTGCACAGTAGAAATCGTACTTGCGACCGCGGACTATGCCATGCTGCGCCGCAACGCTGCAAAAGTTTCTCGCGTAATCAGCGGTTTAGAGGCATGTGGCAAGCCCGTCGGGACATTGGCACAATGCGCGCCATATTCCCGCCGACCGCTCGGCGGTTTTTGTTTTCCGGAGCAGTCTCCATGCAGGACATTCTCGTACTCGGCGCCGGCAAGATCGGTGTCCTAATATCCGGGTTGCTCGCCGAATGCGGCGACTATCGGGTCCAGCTGGCCGACTCAAAACCTGGCGTCGCCGCCGAAGTCGCCAGCGCCCATGGCAGCGCCAACATCACTCCATTTGAACTCGATGCCACTGACAAAAAAGCGCTGACGAAGCATATTCGCAACCACAAACCTGTGGCAGTTGTTTCGGGCCTGCCTTACTACTGCAACCTCGCTGTTGCGGAAGTCGCACGAGCCGAAAACCTGCATTATTTCGACCTTACCGAAGATGTCGCGGCCACCGAAGCCGTGCGTGACCTGGCGCAAGGATCGAAGCAAGTGTTTGCACCACAGTGCGGCCTTGCACCGGGTTTCATCAGTATTGTGGCCAACGAGTTGATCCAGCATTTTGATTCCCTCGAATCCGTCAAGATGCGTGTCGGCGCATTGCCGCAGCATCCGAACAACGTGCTCAAGTATTCACTGACGTGGTCGACCGATGGCGTCATCAATGAATATGGCAATCTTTGCCGAAGCATCGTCGATGGTGTCGAAGTCGATGTGTTGCCGCTTGAAGGGCTCGAGATGATCGAGATCGACGGCACCCGTTACGAAGCTTTCAACACGTCGGGCGGTCTCGGTTCACTTGGTGAGAGTTACGGTGGCCGGGTAGACACAATGAACTACAAGACCATTCGTTATCCCGGTCATTGTGAGCAAATGCGGTTGCTAATGAACGGACTCAAACTAAATCGCGATCGCACGACTTTAAAACGCATTCTCGAGAATGCCGTGCCGCAAACGTTGCAGGATGTCGTCGTTATCTATGCCGCCGTTACCGGTATGCAGGATGGAGAGCTTCGGGAAGAGAACTACGTGAACAAGATTTACCCACAAGTCGTCGCCGGACGATTGTGGTCGGCGATTCAGATAACGACAGCGGGCGGCATCTGTAGCGTCCTCGATCTTGTGCTGTCGAACCCGGGCAGTTATGAGGGTTTTGTGGCACAGGAACAGTTTAGCTTGAACGACATCCTCGAAAATCGTTTTGGTGAGATCTACGCGCACGGCGGCACCAATATCGAATCGGCGGAATTGGTTGCGCGAGGCAAGACCGGCCATCAGCGCGTTACGGGAGACTAGGATCATGAACAAGATACTTGACAGCCTCGGCCTTGACGCCGTCAATCCGGGTACCTGGCACGGCGGTGAACACAGCGCCGATGAGTCGGCCGAGTTGATCGAATCTGTGAATCCGGCAACGGATGAAATTATCGCGAGCGTCCGTTCGACGACCGCCACCGAGTACGACGCGCTTGTCACGGCCGCCAGGGAATCGTTTTTGGAGTGGCGCAGGATTCCAGCCCCGGCTCGCGGCAATGCGGTGCGGCTAATCGGCAACGCGTTGCGCGAAAACAAGGATGCGCTTGGCAGTCTCGTCACGCTCGAAATGGGCAAGATCAAAGCAGAGGGTGACGGCGAGGTGCAGGAGATGATCGACATTGCCGACTTCGCCGTCGGGCAGTCAAGAATGCTGTATGGCAAAACTATGCACTCGGAACGGCCTCAACATCGAATGTACGAGCAGTGGCATCCGCTCGGCCTGGTTGGCACGATCACGGCATTCAACTTTCCGGTTGCTGTCTGGGCATGGAATGCTTGTCTCGCCGCGATCTGCGGCAACATCAATATCTGGAAGCCATCGCCCAAAACGCCTCTGTGCGGCGTCGCCGTGCAGAAGATTGTGAACAAGGCGCTCGCTGGAGAAGGTCTGCCACCCGTGTTTTTCCTGTTCAACGATGCAGGTAACCAGATTGCGCAGAAATTCGTGGATGACGAACGCATCAATCTGATTTCCTTCACGGGCTCCTGCGCCGTGGGCAAGAAGATCGGTGAACGCGTCACAGCGCGCATGGGTAAAGTGCTGCTGGAACTGGGTGGCAACAACGCGATCATCGTGGACGCAGCTGCAAACCTTGATCTTGCCGTCCCGTCCATTGTGTTCGGTTCGGTGGGCACAGCCGGCCAACGCTGCACGACGACACGGCGTGTCATCGTGCATCAGTCGCGCTTGGAGGAACTCAAGAGCGCGCTGGTTAAAGCCTATGCGCAAGTTCGAATCGGCAATCCGCTCGACGCGAAGACGCTTATGGGTCCTCTTATCGATGAGTCTGCAATTGAGCGGGTGCAGGCAGCATGCGCAAAAGTCCGCGAAGCCGGGGGCGAAATCCTGTGTGGCGGGGAGACCATCGAAGGGGCCGGTAACTTCATTTCTCCGGCTATCGCGCTCGCGAAGAATGATTGGGAGATAGTGCAGACCGAGACATTCGGCCCGATCTTGTACCTGATTCCTTACAACACGCTGGACGAGGCGATCGCAATGCAAAACGGTGTCGTACAAGGGTTGTCGTCCGCGATCTTCACAGACAACCTGCAACACGCGGAGTATTTCCTCTCCAATGCCGGTTCCGATTGCGGCATCGCCAACGTCAACATTGGCACATCGGGCGCCGAGATTGGCGGTGCGTTCGGCGGCGAAAAGGAGACGGGCGGCGGCCGCGAGGCCGGATCGGACTCCTGGAAGGCCTATATGCGCCGGCAGACGAATACGATCAACTGGGGCTCAGACCTGCCGCTGGCACAGGGAATCAGCTTCGATTTATAGCTCTTCGAAGCGGTTTTCGGCCCGATTCTTGCGGACATGGCCGGCGACGAATACCTGCCCGTTCATGGCGAGATAGACACCGGGCGGCGCAATCTGCACGGCCGCCACGGCCATGCCGACGTTGAACACGGCATCGGTCGTCTTGAATCGTGCAGGAGTCAGCGCGCCAGTCAGAACGATGGTCTTGCCGCTGAGGTCGGCCAGCAGCGCGGCTGTTTCCGACATGGAATCGGTGCCGTGTGTAACTACGTAGTGCGTTGCGTCATCGCCCGCAATAAAATCGTGTATAGACTCCCGATCCTCGTCCGTGATATCGAGGCTATCTTTATGCAACAACGGCACGATTTCGTAGTCGAACTCCACGAGGCCCTCGGTCAGGAT
>JAOTUB010000110.1 GCA_029864095.1 Gammaproteobacteria bacterium
GTTTGACTTCCCTGGCCTGCGATTCGCGAACGAAGGTCTGTTTCGGCTGCACCTGTTTGCGCTGCGTCTGCCGGGCCTGAGTTTGTCGCGGCTGCGTGGACGGTCTTACTGTCGTTGCTCTTGGCGAGGTTCGTGGCTCAAACTGCTCGCGATCCCTCGCTGCCCGCGTGAACTTCGCTGTGCCGGACCGTGACTGATCGATGCGATTCGCAGACGGTGATCCGGAACGGTCGCGGAACTGAATCTCCGGCCGGCGCGCAGGCTGACGGATGTCCCGAGACCCGTCTCTGCGTGACTCGATATCGCGCGATACCTTTGGCGTGCTGTTAGAGCCGGCGAACGAATTCTGTTTCCTCGACAACTGCGTGTCACGATTCGGGTAATACCGCGTGCGGGTGACGCGTTGATCGGACGAACGAACGGTTCGCCGCACGTTTGGCTGCCAGCGGTCGCCGTGCCGGTAGCGGTCGTAGTAAACACGGTTACGGTGTCTTACATAGACATTGTTGTGGACATGAATATCCGGCCGCCGATACCACCAGCGATTCCAGTAGTTATGACCATAGTAAGGATGCCCGAAATAGCTGTGATGGAAGACATTCAGGTGATGCGAATGCCAGCCAATCGCAAAGGCCGTTGTGACACCCCAGAAGTAGTTGTGATGAAACGCGTGGTATTCGGGGTACGGATAGTAGTAAACCGGATACGCCCGCGGATAGTAGGAGTAGACCGGTCGCGGCTGGTAAACGACGACGCGCTCAGGCTCGTAGTAGGGCACGTAAATCACGTCTTCCTCAACCGGGGTTATCTGGATCGCGCCACCTTCATTGGCGACAAGTTGGTAGTCATCGCTTTTCAGGTTGCCGGCAGCGTAGGCACGGTCACGAAATAGCTCGACAGCCGAGATAACATCCGCCTGCTGCGCGACGACAGCTTCGCCGAGTCGCCAGGTCCAGTCCAGGTCTTCGTTGAGTAGTTCGATGACTTCCGGGTAGTTTGTCAGAGCGACGACGGAATCGTCCCAATCCTCATCTGGCTCGAGCGTGGGGTCGCTCTCGAGAGCCTCGAGGAATCGAGCCGCTTCGACGATCTGCAGCGGAAATGTGGATGCCGGCAGGACGATTGCCAGCAAGTCATCCGGATACAGCGCAATCGGACCGACGAGTTCCTCGAGTTCCTGAGCGGTTGCTGTCGGCAGCTCCTCGACTTCCTCGATCTCGGCCACGGCTACCTGTGCGCTGCTAACAGCGGGCCAGGCGGCGAGTACTAGCGCCAGCCAGGAGTAGCGTAAGCAGTGATGCAGTGCTCGTGTGTTCATGGTGCCTCCGGATCCGCCGTCCTTCGACGGAATTGCCGATCTTGGAGTTTAGAGTAGCTCAGGCAAACTGAACGGTCGCTTAACCCAGATAACACTATTGTGCGCCACAAAACGGCCTATGTACCGCGGATGCGTCAATAAGACCGAAATCGGGGCGCCGGCGCCCCGATTGGCGCCAGTGGCGCTTTGCGGTGCCCCACAACGCCCTGAAAACCCGGGAAAAATGCCGTCAGGCAGATCTTACTTGTCGTCGCCACCGTGCCAGGCGATGAACTTCCAGCCATCGTCGGTGCGCACAAGAATGTCGGTGTAGCGGCCGTTATTGACCTCAACTTTCTTTTCTTTGTCCTCGTAAGCGCTGGTATACAGATAATGCGCTATCGCAACATCACCGTGAACGACGATATTCTGGAAGTAGAGCTCGTGTTCAATAGTCTTGCCTTGGTCGTCGTTGAACCGGTCCCACATCTTTGTCGACGATTTTGAGCGTGGCGCCGGTGCGTTCTTTGGCCACCCGGAGAACTTGTCGACCAGCAGCGTATCGAGCCATTCCTCATCGCCATTTTGCTCGGCTGCCCACTGTCTTTCGATTGTGAGAATCACGTTGGCTTCATCATCTGCAGAACCCTGGGCGATGGCGGGCGATGAAGCTATCGCAAAAAAGCCGGTTATCAGGAATGTGAGCTTGTGGTTAATCGTCATTGCTCGTGCCTCGATTATTGTGTCCGCGATGAGCAAGAGTTTAGTCGCATTCCGCCAGCGCGACAAACATAGATTTCTTAGAGTGGTTTCAGTTCAGAACAAGCTCGACGAGCGCGTCGATCTCTGCAGAGTCTAGGTGCGCGGACATAGCTTCGGCATAAAGCTCGGATAACTCGGTTTCAGTTATATAGTGGGGGTGGTGTGACTCGATAATCGTGGCGTAATACACCGTCTGCGCGCCCTTGCGGAGAATCAGCCGGTACGCGTGCAGACCGAGACTCGCAGCATCATCGAGGTGCATCAGCCTGGCAATGGCGTGCTGCGGACCTGGAAGTCGCATGCTGCCGACGAAAATCGTCTCCTTGAGAATCCGCCATCCTGCCGTACTAAAGGACGTACCGATTGACTGACCGCCGACCACGGCCTTGTGCGTGGCCGTCAGCTCGGCATTAACCGGGACGATGAATTTAACCAGTGCATAGGTTCGGCAAACACGCACGCCGTTATGAACGCTGTAGAGGTTGGATCGTCGCACACCGTCATCCTGCTGCAGCACCTCGACGCCGTAACTGCCAAAACGCTGCTGAATGCGTTCGCTGTTGAGCAATTCCGGTTGCACACCGCAGGCGCCAAGTGCCGCGGCGAGTACGATGGATGGTATGGGGTTGTTGCGCATGGCGTGTATTGCACTGTGGAGGCCGGCGCACCATATACTGTGGTGCCAGATGCGTAAAGGAGCGCTCCGATGCGAGCGATGATATTGCAGGCCACGGGCAGCATGGACGACATCAGCAACCCGCTGAGCCTGGCAGAATTGCCACAACCAAGGGTGGGTAGCGGGGAGATCCTGATCCAGGTCTCGGTGTGCGGCGTGTGTCACACGGAACTTGATGAGATCGAGGGCCGAACGCCGCCGACCGAGTTACCGATCGTGCCGGGCCACGAAGTTGTCGGCAGGGTCGCTGAGCTCGGTTCGGGAAGTAAACGACACGCAATCGGAGATCGCGTTGGCGTCGGCTGGATACATTCTTCCGACGGTACGGATGCCGAGAACGTCAGCGCGGACTTTCGCGCAACAGGCAGAGACGTGAACGGCGGTTATGCCGAGTTTATGACCGTGCCGGAGGCCTACGCGTACCCGATTCCGGACAGTTTCTCAGATGCGGAGGCGGCGCCGTTGCTATGTGCCGGCGCGGTGGGCTTTCGTGCGCTGCGACTGGCCGGGCTTGATAACGGCCAGGTCCTGGGGCTGACCGGTTTTGGAGGTTCGGGGCATCTGGTGTTGCAGCTGGCAAAACACCTCTATCCTGCGAGTCCTGTGTTCGTGTTCGCACGCAGTGAGAAAGAGCAACGTTTCGCGCTCGAGCTTGGTGCGGACTGGAGCGGAGGCACCGCAGCCAAATCGCCAGCACGGCCGCAGGCAATCATTGACACGACACCCGCCTGGAAACCTGTACTGGCTGCGCTCGAGCAGCTAAAGCCAGGTGGTCGCCTCGTCATAAACGCCATACGCAAGGAGGACGCTGATCGTGACGTCATGGCATCGATTCGCTATGAAGATCACCTCTGGCACGAGAAAGAAATCAAGACCGTCGCCAACGTGACGCACCGGGACATTGAAGAATTTTTGCCGATTGCGGCCAGCGTGCCGCTCCAGGTCGAGACGCAGACCTACGCGCTGGAAGCCGCGAACGAGGCATTACAAGATCTGCGGTCGGGCCACATCCGCGGCGCAAAGGTGTTAGAAATAGTCAATAAAACAATAAATTAAAATAGTTT
Organism: Gammaproteobacteria bacterium; assembly: GCA_029864095.1. Classification (GTDB taxonomy): domain Bacteria; phylum Pseudomonadota; class Gammaproteobacteria; order Steroidobacterales; family Woeseiaceae; genus UBA1847. The sequence goes on from JAOTUB010000110.1 coordinate 3,800, forward strand.
TTTCGAGTTAAATATAGATTTAGAAGAGGCTGTGAGGCGCTTTTTCTTGATTGCTTTGAGTCCAATCTGGGATTAGCGGCATCTAACTGACATCGCGTCTGTGCGCAATCGATAGGGAGAGTTTCAATGCAACGAGCAGTTTCCGCGTGGATCATACTGTGCTTGGGGGCCGGTGCCGCATCGGCAGCCGACATGAACTGGGTCGAGAAAAGCAACGAGCACGCTCAGGTCGTGCTGTCGGCTTTCGCGAAGCTCGCCCCTGAAGGCGCCGCGAGTATGGGCGTCGACGGGCTTGACGAAAACATCACCGATCTGAGCCCCGGACTTCACGAACGGAGTCGGCGCATCATCAAGAAGGTCATTGCCGAACTCGAACGCCGTCTGGCGGATGAGCAGGACCCGAAAGTACGACAAGATTTGGGAATCCTGCTCAAGGCCGCGAAAGACAGCATGCGCAGCCAGGAGCTGGACCATGAAAACATGCTTCCTTATATCAACGTCAACCAGTCCATTTTCGGCGGCATCAGGGCGTTAATCGACCCACAGATTTCGCGAGATCGCTATGCGTCAGCCGTTGTGCGCATTGAGAAATACGCCGGACTTGCCGAGGGATACGAGCCGTTCACCGAGCTCGCGAAAAAACTTTCGCAGGAGCGCTTCGACGTTGCGGGACTGGTGGGTCCTTACCGCGGTGAAGTGGAGCAGGACCTCGAACGTGCCGAGACTTTTGTGACCGGTATCGAGGAACTTCTGGCTGGTACCGAATTGCAGGGCTGGCAGGCGAGCTACGAGACATTGGCTGGGCAGATGCGCGACTACAACGAATGGGTTCGTGCCGAAATTCTGCCCCGTGCCCGCGACGACTTTCGTTTGCCGGCAGTCATGTACGAAGATGCCCTGAAAAACTGGGGTGTCGACGAATCTCCCGAAGCGCTGATCGAGCAGGCGACAAAAGGCTACATGGATATTCGGGGTGAGATGGAAGCACTCGCGCCACTCGTTGCAGAGAAGATGGGGTACGAGACGCGCGACTTTCGTGACGTCATCGCACTGCTGAAAAAGGACGGAGCAATCGACGGCGACAAGCTGCTGGACCACTACCATGCCGTGCTGCGCGACATCGAGCAGATAATCGTGCGGGAAAATCTAGTCAGCTTGCCCGACCGGGATGCCGGGATCCGTATTGCCACCGCGGCCGAGACAGCTCAGAGCCCGGCACCGCATTTGCAGCCGCCCCGGCTCATTGGCAACACCGGCGAGTACCCATTCTTCGTCATCCCGCTACTCAAGCAGAACGACGACGGCTCGTGGCAGCAGACTGATGATACCTACGAGGCTGGCGCGTGGACGCTCACGGCGCACGAAGCACGGCCCGGCCACGAGATGCAGTTTTCGAGCATCGTCGAATCCGGCGTTTCGATCACGCGTGCCGTTTTCGCTTTCAATAGCGCGAATGTCGAGGGCTGGGGGTTGTATGCCGAGGCAATAGTGCGCCCGTACCTGCCGATCGAAGGCCAGCTGATAAGCCTGCAGTATCGCCTTATGCGCGCGGCGAGGATGTTCCTCGACCCGATGCTGAATCTGGGCCTGATCACGCCGGAAGAGGCGAAAAGGCTCATTGTCGACGACATTGCCATTGGTGAATCCTGGGCGCAGAACGAAGTCGAGCGCTATACCTATCGTATGCCGGGACAGGCGACAGCCTATTACTATGGCTACAGCCATATGCAGGCCCTGAGAGCTCAGGCGGAACTCAAGCTACAGGATGCGTTTGATCAGCGCGCTTTTCATGACTTCATACTGGATCAGGGAATGCTGCCGCCGGACATTCTGAAGAACGCGGTCATGGACGAGTTCGTGCCAGCCCAGCTCAACTAGCTTTTGCTGGCGTAAATCCTGCGGTACAACGGGCTATACTGCATGCTGGCACAGGCCGGAAAGTGGTATGGCTCACAACTTATCCTGCTATCGCTGCGGCGCATCGCTCGCGGCACTTTCGCTGCCACTGTCCAGGCAGGACGAATGTCCTGGCTGCGGCAATTACCTGCATGTCTGCAAAATGTGCAGACATTTTGATACCACCGTGCCCAGGCAATGTCGCGAGGACGGCGCCGACGATGTTACCGATAAGGATCATCTGAATTTTTGCGATTGGTTTGTCCCGAGCGAAACCGCATTCGACGCGAAGCGCAAGGACGAAGAAGATCAGGCGAGGAGCGCGCTCGACGCTTTGTTCGATGATTGACCGCAGAGCGTTTCTCAAACAGTCAGGTGCTACCGCCACAGTCGCAACCCTGGGGGGGTGTTCGGGGTACGAAAAGATTGCCACGGTTGGCGTTCCGCGAAGTGACTTCGATGCAGATTCCACCGCGGAGGAGGTAACGGAGGGTATCGATCTGAGCGGTAAGCTCGCCGTCGTGACGGGGTGCACATCGGGTATCGGGTTCGAGACGATGCGCGTCCTCGCGCAGCGCGGCGCGCTGGTCGTCGGTACCAGCCGGTCACTGGAAAAAGCACGCGCTGCCTGTTCTCGCGCACCCGGTCTGACGAGCCCCGCGGAGCTGGAACTGTCGGATTACGAATCTATCGTCAACTGCGCGAATGCGATTCGAATGGTGAACATGCCCCTCGATATCCTCGTTTGCAATGCCGGATACCTCGGTGGCAGTGGCAAACCCGAACTCGTCAATGGCGTCGAGAAACACTTTGCGATTAATCATCTCGGCCACTACGTTTTCGTCAATCGCTTGCTGGGTCGTTTATATATGTCGTGGCAGGGAAGAATCGTCGTTGTCGCAAGCCGTGCGGCATACACACGAGCCCCGGAGGCTGGCATCGAGTTGGATAACCTCGGCGCGACGTATGGTTACGACGACCTGCGCGCTTACGGCCAGTCAAAACTCGCCAATGTTCTTTTCGCATTGCAATTGGGCAGGTTGCTGCGGGGCACTCGCATCACCGCAAACGCTCTGCACCCGGGGGTGATCAATACAGAGATAGACCGCAACATGAGTCGCATCAAGCAGGTCGGTTTTGCCTTGCTCACGTCTCTCGGTGGAGGTAAGACTATCGAAGAAGGTGCAGCGACTAGTTGCTTCGTGGCCACGAGTCCGTTGCTGGGATCCACCAGCGGCCGCTATTTCGAGGATTGCAATGCGGTAACGGTTACCGGAAATAATCACATGCACGATGAGAGTCTGGCCGAAGAGTTATGGCGCGTGTCCGAAAATCTGACGCGGGACTACCTTGTCAGTCACGACGGTCCGGATCTGAACGACTACGAACGCGCAATGCAGAAAAGGAAGTCCAGGCAAGAATGACTGTAACTGGCGACAAAGCTCTGGTGCTGTTGTCGGGAGGGCAGGACTCGACGACCTGTCTCTATTGGGCAATCGAACGATTCGGCCGGCAGGCGGTCACGGCGATCTCGTTTGATTATGGTCAACGCCATCGCATCGAGCTCGATTGCGCAGCGACAATAGCGGACAAAGCCGGCGTTAGCTACGTGTGTCTGCCAATCAATACATTTGCAGCACTAGGTGGCGACGCCCTCACGGATACCGGTGTAGACGTGCGCGGTGATCTCGACACGGAAACCGGTCTGCCAAACACGTTCGTCCCGGGCCGAAACCTGATCTTTTTGTCGTTTGCCGCAGCCTATGCGTATCAGCGGCGGATAAGACACCTGGTCACGGGCGTCGCGCAGACTGATTACAGCGGTTATCCGGACTGCCGTTCGCAGACGATCGAGTCGATGCAGGAGACGCTTCGACTCGGTATGGAGAGTGACGTGCGCGTGCATACTCCACTAATGCACAAATCCAAGAAGGAAACGGTCGAGCTTGCGCGCGAACTCGGGGCGCTGGACGCCATGGCCGATACACATACCTGCTATAACGGCGTGCGTCCTCCCTGCGGCGAATGTCCAGCCTGTCTGCTGCGCGCCAAAGGGTTTGCGGAAGCCGGCGTCGAAGACCCGCTGATTCGAACCGTATGACTTATTCAGTAAAAGAAATCTATTACACCTTGCAGGGCGAGGGCGCCTGGACCGGCAGGCCCGCGGTGTTTTTGCGATTTGCCGGCTGCAATTTGTGGTCCGGTCGCGAGCAGCACCGCAGCGAAGCGGTTTGCCGCTTTTGTGACACGGAGTTCGTCGGCACCGATGGCCCCGGCGGCGGCAAGTTCGAATCCGCCGAGGAACTCGCGCAGGCTGTCACGGCACAGTGGCCCGCCGATACAACGCGGAACAGACCTTACGTGGTTTGCACGGGCGGTGAGCCCCTGCTGCAACTCGATTCTGATGCCATAACGGCGCTGCATGATGCCGGATTCGAAGTTGGCGTCGAGAGCAATGGCACGATTACAGCACCGGCGGGGATAGATTGGCTTTGTGTCAGCCCGAAAGGGCGCGCTCCAGTCGCGCAACTAAGCGGCGACGAGCTAAAACTCGTTTACCCGCAGGAAGAAGAAGAAGCTCAGCCCGATCGGTTTGCCGACCTTCCATTCGAGCATTTTTTTCTGCAACCCCTGTACGGTGAAGATATCGAGTCCAACACGCGTGACGCAATCGCGTATTGTCTCGAGCACCCGCAGTGGCAGCTCAGTGTGCAGATGCACAAGTTAGTCGGTATCGACTGATGCCAACGAATCATCGTATCGGCCGATTGGTTTTCGGGTTTGGCGTCGGTTTCGTTGTTGCATTTATCGCTTTCAAGTGGATTACGAATCCGGCACCGCGAGCCGAGCGGCAACTCGAGGAATCGATCGTAATGCTTGCTAGACAGCAACTTGCCGACACCCTGTCGCTCGATGGAATCGAGATCGTCGATCCGCTGGCACCCGATCGCAAGATAGGCAAGTCTTACGTGTATCGCGCGACCAGCGGTTGGGAAGTATCCGGATACTATCGCCGTGGCAAAGACGATCGCTGGCATCCGTTTCTGATGTCATTCGATGAATCCAGTGCGCTACGGAAGGTCAAAATCGGGGATGCGGCTCTGATCGAACGCGCGAAAACCGATCCGCTGCTGGAGGCTATTCCGTAAGTCGGGCATCTGCAGAAGCAGCGTTTTCTTCGAGCGACTCCTGGCGCCATTCGAAGATATTGAGTTCGATGAACACGAACGCGATGAGCCACAGGAACGCGTCCCAAAAGTCGACGAAATCGCCTTTGATCCCCCAGTAAATCGCGGCATAGAGTAGCGTGCCGTAAAGAAGAAATTTCATGGCAGTGCTGACTCGCAGCGCCCAACCCTCGTATCGATCACGCTCCTGCAAGCGAACATCGACTTCGAGCACGAGGACGACCAGCAACCACACGCCGGCGTTGATCACGTCGATCCAGGCGAGGCCTATGATCGCGGCAAGGCCGCTCGCGTCAACCACCGCCCGGAGTTCGTTGAAGCTCCAAAATGAGCTCGCGGACGAAAACGTATGACAATTTTCGGAGGTGATTGCCGTGTACTCGTCGTAGTCGATGGCATACGCCCAATTGTCGGTGGCGATTGCGCACAGATCGCTGATACCGGCCAGCGGCATGACTAATTGCATGGTCTCGAGATTGGCGATGTACCCATAAAACGAATAGACGATGAAGCCATAGCTGACGGCGCGAACACCATGCAGGGACCAGGTTACGGGCCTCGTGAATTGCCGTTCCTCCAGAACGTAGGTCTCGAGTTCGAACATCAACAACAGGACTACCCACGCGGCCGTATCGATCGTAGACGCGTAAGCTTCGATCATGTCTTGCAAGCCGACGCCGTCTGGAAATTGTAGCTTGGCCGCCAGAAATTCTTCGGCGAAGAACCAATAAACGTTCATCGCCAGAAAGATGTAAACAAGGTACTTGAATGATTGAAAAAGGGTGTCGCGGCTAATGGTCAAAAAAGCGCTCCGCTAATGTCGCCGCCGATTCTAAGCATGAACAGAGTTTCTTGGCAACGACGCGACTAGACTGTAAATCCCCACGACAGTACAGAGCCGCCTCACGAAATTTGTTCGCCAGCGCGATTGGCGCATCTGGATTGGCCTTGTTGTGACCTTCGTTTGGATCTCAGGTGGTCTGTATTTCGTTTTGGAAATCAATCGCTCCAATCCCGGACAGCTGCTGACGCTCGAGTCCCTGGGCGGATTCCTTGAGGGCGCATTCGCGCCGCTCGCTTTTCTTTGGCTTGTGCTGGGCCTCTTCATTCAGCAGCGGGAGTTGGCGCGGCATGCCGACGAACTGCGACGGTCGATCGAAAACGCTCGACACGACTCTTTTTTCAAGATTGCCGAAAACGTGAAATATCAGCTCGGCGGAATTACCGGCATGCTGTTCGCGTCGGGTCTCGGCACAGCGGGCAGCGGGCGCTATGACCGCGATCAAATGGACGACCTATTCGGCAAAGCAGCAAATGGCGACAGCGACGGAATTCTCGTTGATTCTATGCACAACACGGCAGTTGGCCTGTTGTATTCGCGCACGGATCTATCTACGCCGGAAAAGTTGGCCGATGAGGCCAGTAATTAGCCCGGTTCGACGCTTTGATCTGTATCCGTATCGAGGCCGGCGTAGTAAACCCAGACATTCTCTTCGCCAGTCAGCAGCTCGATGTACTTGGGATGGACAAAGATATTCTCTCGCCCGGACTTAACTTCTTTGAGGACCCCTATGTCGCAGAATTGCTTCAGATACACCGACGCCGTTTGTCGTTTTGCGATGCCAGCATCGACGAGGTTGCCAATACGGCAATAGGGCTGCTTGAAAAGCACTTCGACGAGCTCCCATGAATAGGTCTTGGGCAGTTTTGTCTGCGTGAATTCTGCAGTGTGTTCCATCAGTTCCCGGATAGCCGTGATCTTGTCGGTCGTCCAGGTGCAGGTTTCTTCGACACCGTGCAGGATGAACAGGATCCAGGCGGCCCAGTCCTGGTCGTGTGTGACGTTCTGCAGCAACCGGTAATAGGCCGCCTTGTTCTGGATGATGTAGCGGCTCAGATACAGGATCGGCGAATTCAGCAGGCCGAGCTGGACGAGAAACAGAATATTCAGAATCCGGCCGGTACGGCCATTGCCATCCGCGAAGGGGTGGATTGCCTCGAACTGGTAGTGCTGAATGGCCATGCGCACGAGGGGATCGATGCCCGTATTCTGCTGCATGAATTCAGCCAAGTTGTCGAGCTTCGCCTGCAGCAGTTTCTGTCCGACCGGCGGCGTGTAGATGACCTCGCCGCTCATGCGGTTTTTCAATGTAGTTCCAAGTTCTGCGCGAAGATCAAGCTCTATTCCTTTGATCGTACTGCATATTTGTATGGCCATGTCGGTGGTTAACATGCCGCGTTGGACCATCTTGCTGCCCTCGAAGAGCGCGGTTCTATAGCGCAGCGCCTCCTTCGTCGCGGCATCCGCCTTGTCTTCGGCGACGTCCGCAAATTCAAACAGCTTGTCGGTCGTTGTCACGATGTTCTCGATTTCGGAACTCGCGCGGGCTTCGAGGAGCGGCAGAGCGTTGACGAGAACCGCGGAATTCGGAATCAGTTCCGCGGCTTGCTTGAGTTCGGCAAGCGCAACGCGCGCATTGATGCAGTTCTTGAAGATTTCGGTGGTTTCGATCATGTCGACCGGCGGTGGCAGGTCGGGTAACTGGTTATACGGAACTTTCGGATCAAAATCAGTCATTTACACTTGCTCCATTGGCCTGACGCCGAGTGTTCATCGAATCGACACGTTCCCAGGATATGTCGAAAAAATTACATTTTTTCGACATATCTAGTGATCTGGTCGATTGTATCGACACGTACCGCTTATGTGTCGATATTTGTGTATTTTTTCGACATATACGGTGATCTGGTCGATCGTATCGACACGTACCCCTTATGTGTCGATATTTATGTATTTTTTCGACAGGTTGGAAGTATATGTCGATGCCAGCGACGCGTGCGTGAACTGGTCGTGGAAACGGGCACAAACTTGAGGTAAGCGATTTCCGGTACTGCGGTGTCCAGCCTTTGCTTATAAGATTCGCCTGCGGCAGATCGCCCCTCAAAAGGACAGCATCGTGATCATGAAGAGTGATATCGAGATTGCACGGGCAGCGCAGATTCGCCCAATCAGCGAAATCGCGGCCAAGCTT
>JAOTUB010000111.1 GCA_029864095.1 Gammaproteobacteria bacterium
AGACCCTACAAAAGGGAAAATGGCGCGCCCGACAGGATTCGAACCTGTGACCCCTGCCTTCGGAGGACGCTATTTCGTTTGTAAGTAACTGAAATTATTGATGCTAACTGGCGGTACGTCCATTGCAATTGCAGTACTCATCACAACCGTGCAGCACTCAGTCACACGATTCTCACACAGCCATTCCCATCGCTCACAAGGTGCGATTGAATGAGAGGCTAATGAATGAGGCAGTCGTAAGGAATATTCAGGCCTTTGTGCAGCTTTTTGATCATCACAAGCGTCAAGTTTCGCTTCCTACTTAACACTTCAGAAACGCGCCCACTTGCTCCAATGTAAGGCTCTAGATCTTTCCGAGATAGACTGTTTTGCTCCATCAGAAACTTTATAGCCTCAATTGGATCCGATGCCGGAATTGCATAATTCTCGTCTTCATACTTCTCAACGAGAAGCATCAGGACATCCAATTCATCGCCTTTCGGCGTACCAGGTTTTGCACCCCACAAGTCATCAATGCGTTTCAAAGCACGAGTCAACTCGCGATTATTTTTGATAGGTTTCAGTTTCATCACTAGATATTCTCAATGTCGTCAATCTGATCGTATTCCTCATGCGTTCCCACAAACCGAATTAGCATGCCATGGCGGCTGTAGTCCATTAGAACTACGATTCTGTACTTGTTACCGCAAACATTAAAAACAACACGATTGTTCTTCAGAATGCTCGCGTTGCCGAGATCGGCTTTCAACTTGTGCGGTGTATTCCATTTGGCTGATGCACAAAAGTTGTACCACTCCGTCATCTGCTTCTTTGCGTCCCTATACTTCGAGCTGCTTTCCCAGAATCTACGCAGTCTGGATTTCGCGATAACCCTCATCGACACACAATAACATTCTCCCGCTATGGGAGCAACGTATTTCTCCCGTCCCGGGAGTCCGTGCATGGGCTTTTGTTTACTGGCGCGCCCGACAGGATGGGCCGTCGGCCTGTCCTCGCTTCGCTCGTCGGACGACCGGCAGCGCAGCGGCCGCCTCGATTATCCAAGGACATATTCGCCAGGCGCGTTGCGCAATATTTTATAGCCTTTACGGGCCGCACCTGTGCGGGGCGGTTTGATGGATTTAGACATTTGCTCGTCTAACCAGGTATTCCATGCCGGCCACCAAGAGCCATCGTTAACCTCATTGGCGCTCATCCACGATTCCGGATCCATATACCTGTCGCCCGGATTACGCGTATGCATACGGTATCTGCGACGCGGATGAGAGGGCCCGCTGATTACACCGGCATTGTGGCCGCCGCTGGTCAGCAAGAAGGTTAACTGTGTCCAGGTCAGGTCATGCAATTTGTAGGCTGATTTCCACGGAGCAACGTGATCTGTTTCGGTTCCGAGCACAAACATAGGTACACGAATATCTGACAAGGACACCGGTCTTCCGCCGACCATGAACTTGTTGCGTGCGAGTTCGTTGTGAAGAAACAGTTTGTGGAGATACTCGGTGTGCATGCGGTATGGCATGCGAGTTCCATCGGCATTCCAGGCCATCAGATCGATGGGCTTCTGTGTCTTGGCCAACAGGTAGCGGTCGACCGCGCTGCCATAAACCAGATCGCTGGCGTGCAAAGACCCAAATGCACCACCCATGTTATCGCTACTCAGATAACCTTTGTCCCACATGAGTTTGTCCATGAATTCCAGTTGGCTCGGACTGATAAAACAAGTGATGTCGCCGGCCTCGGAGAAATCCGCCTGGGCCGCAAACATCGAAACACTCTGTAAGCGATCATCACCGTCACGCGCCATCGCCGCTGCGCCGGTACACAACAGCGTACCGCCAATGCAGTAACCCACAGCGTTCACTTTGCGCCGTGGACAAATTGCGTTGACGGCATCAAGTGCCGCCATCAACCCGAGTTGCAGGTAATCTTCGTAGCCCACGTCCCTGTCTTCTTCATCCGGGTTCTTCCATGAGATCATGAATACCGTTTTGCCCTGTTCGGTCAGAAACTTGACCATGGATTTATGGGGTGACAGGTCGAGTATGTAATACTTCATTATCCAGGCCGGACAGAACAGCACGGGTTCGGCGCCCACCTCTTCGGTGACCGGCGTGTATTGAATCAGCTCTATCAGGTCGTTTTGATAAACGACTTTGCCGTCCGTAACGGCCACATTTTCACCAACCTTGAATGCACCTTCTTCGTCGCTGCCATCATCGAGCGAGATTTTTGTTTTGTCGGCAATAAAGTTGCGCAGGCCGCGGCCCAGGTTCTTGCCCTTTTCCTCGAAAGTCGTGTGAATAATATCCGGATTTGTGGGAATAAAATTTGCCGGTGAAAGCGCATCTATTACCTGCCCTGAAAGAAAGCTGACGAGTTGTTCATGGCTTGCACTAACGCCCGCCACATCGTGGGTAGCCTCATTCAAGAGATCTTTGGTCGTTTGATGAAATTGTGCAAATACGCAGAACGGCCAGCGCTGCCAGTTCTGGCCGCTCACCCGACGTTCCAGTTTGGACGCCGGCCCGTCGGCTGAAGCATCCAGCAACGACTGAATGCTATAGAGACCCAGACTGGCTGACTTCTTGACAACACTCTGTACCAATTTCAGTTGTTTGCCCGGAGAAATCGCAAGGTGACTCAACCAATCGACGTAAGCGCTGAAGATCTCGATAGGAGACATTCCCATACAGACTTTCGCCAACCGGGACTTGAACTCCTGGTCGATTCGATCGGCAAACGAACCGTCAACCGTTGTCGTATCGCGGCCTGGAACGCTGCTCAGGCTTTCGAGTAACTCCTTGAGAGAGTCTTTCTTGTCTTGTCTTACGGTATCGTTCATTGCTCTGATTACCCGTATTTAAGTGACGCTCCCCGCGATGTCTTGTCGACGTTACGCGAGTAGATTGAAAGATAACCTTTTTTGATACGTGGCTCTGGCGCTTGCCACGCCTGCCGGCGACGCGCCATCTCGACATCATCGACGAGCAGGTCAAGTCGGGCGTTTTCTATGTCGATGGAGACCGTGTCCCCCTCCTCGACCAGCGCGAGCGGTCCACCCACAGCAGACTCGGGCGATATGTGCGCGACTGCGCAGCCCATATTGGTGCCGGAGAAGCGGCCATCTGTCAGGAACGCGATCTTGTCACTCATGCCTTTTGCGGCTGACATCCAGAGAAAGCGTTGCAGTAATCGCATGCCCGGATCACCCGCCGGGCCCATGCCACGAACAATCACAACCGAGCCCTCCTCGATTTCGCCGGCCATGAGTGCATTACTGGCATCATCTTCAGTCACGAAGAGACGAGCCGGTCCCTCGTGCTTTGACATGCACTTTGGAACCGCTGACCGTTTTACCAATGCACCATCGGGGGCCAGTGAACCCTCAAGAAAGAGCAGGCCGCCCTCTTTTGCCAGCGGTTCTGCCATCGACTTGATGATCTTTCCATCACCCGACGGCGCTTCCCTGAGCGATTCGCTGAGAGCTTGACCGGTTACCGTCATTACATCGGTGTCGAGAATCGCTTCGAGTTCTTTCATGACAGCCGGAATCCCACCGGCCTCGTCGAGATCCTGCATCAGGCCGGCGCCATTTGGCGATATGCCGCAGATGAACGGCGTTGTCCGGCTGACTTCGTTGAACATGGCGGGCGACAGGTCCATGTCGAGTTCCGCCGCGATGGACTGCAGGTGCAATACGCCATTGGTCGAGCCGCCCGTCGCCATCAGCACGCGAATGGCATTGCGGAAGGCTGCCTCGGTCAGAATATGGGATGGCCGGATGTCGTCGACCAGAAGATCCAGAACACGCTGACCGGCCGCGAATGCGATGCGCTGCAATCGCGAATCGGCGCCGGGGGTTGCCGCGGTTCCAGGCAACGAAAGTCCCAGAGCTTCCGTCATCGAGCCCATGGTGTTCGCCGTACCCATGACCGGGCACGCGCCCGTGCCTCGGCAGCCACGTTCCTTGATCTCTTCAAAATCTCTCGGTGTCGTCCGACCTTCCTTTAGGTCGTTAAAGTGCTTGTTGGCGACCTTAAGAGGATCGATCGGCTGACCGTGGTGGCGATTGACGCTCATATATCCACCGGTGACTACGATCGACGGTAGGTCAATACGAGCCAGCGCCATCAGGTGCCCTGGAACGACATCGTCGCAGACCGGCACATACACCATTGCATCGAACAGGTTGGTCATTGCGACCGTTTCAATATAGCTTGCAACCAGGTCGCGGTGTGGCAGGTGATAGTTGTCGTGACCTGCCATTGAGGTGCAGATCGAGCTGATCACGAACTCCCGCGGCGTTCCGCCGGCAGCCCAGATGCCGTCTTTCACGGCGCGCGTGATCCTGTCGAGATGCACGGAGCCCGGATTCACCTCACCCCAGGAGCTGACAACGCCGATCTGCGGCCGGCGAATACCTTCTTCACCCAGCCCCGTGCCGCGCAGCATCTCGTCACGCTCGACTTTCGCAAACTCGGGAAGATCCGCGTCTTTTTTTCGATAGCTCATGATTTTTCCTTCGAGGGGTTAAGCCCTGTTACGCGGCAATTTCAACTCGGCTTTGCTCAAGACTCTGTTCGAGAATGTCGAGACCTTCCTCGAGGTGTTCCATCGGGATCGTGAGAGGGGCCAGCAATCGGACCGTGTTACCCCAAAATCCGCAGGGCAGAATTATCAGGCCGAGTTCACGCGCCTTGGCAACAACGGCGAGCGCGGCTGCAGGCTCCGGTGTGTTGCCGCCCTTTTCCTCGACTGTTTCGAAGGCCACCATCGCGCCGAGGCCTCGCACATCACCGATTGGCGTGACATCGTCGCGAGCTTTGATCGCTTCGAGGCGCTCGACCATGCGCGCGCCGATCTCCGCGCTGCGCTCACAAAGCTTCTCTTCCTGGATTACGGTGATCGCTGCATGAGCCGCCGCGCAAGCAACAGGGTTACCCCCGTAGGTTCCGCCCAGGCCACCGGGACCGAGAGCGTTCATAACCGATGTCTTGCCGACGACGCCAGAGATCGGGAATCCGCCGGCTATCGCTTTGGCAACCGTGACGATGTCCGGCTCGACACCGCTGTGCTCGATGGCGAACATCTTGCCGGTACGTCCGAACCCCGACTGGATCTCGTCGCAGATCAGGATAATGCCGTGCTTGTCGCACAAAGCGCGGAGTGCCCGCAGAAACTCGGCCGGAGCCTGGTAAAAGCCACCCTCACCCAGCACCGGCTCGATGATGATCGCAGCGACGTCTTTTGCTTCAATATCGACCTTGAATATCTTGTGAATGCTGGCGAGCGAATCCTCGACCGTAATGCCGTGGTAGGGCACCGGGAAATCTGCGTGGAATATCGCCGGCATGGGCACGCCGGCACCGGCTTTGTAGGGCACGATTTTTCCGGTCAGCGCGCGCGCCATTTCGGTTCGGCCGTGGAATGCCCCGGTGAACGCAATGACTCCCTGGCGACCGGTTGCAGCGCGCGCGATCTTGACTGCATTTTCCACCGCCTCAGCACCGGTCGAGAAAAACACCGAGCGGGCGTCGTATATCGGGGCGAGCTCGTTCAAACGCTCCGCAAGGTGCACGTAAGACTCATACGCGCTGACCTGAAACGCCGTGTGCGTAAACAAGTCGCACTGCGCCTTGGCTGCCGCCATGATCTTCGGATGGCAATGGCCCATACTGCAGACCGCAATGCCGATGGCGAAATCGATGAAACGATTGCCTTCGACATCCCACAGTTCCGCGTTTTTAGCGCGTGCCGCGTAAAAAGGATGAGCTGTGGCGACTCCCTGGGCGACAGCTCCGCTGCGGCGGTCCTGTAGTGATTGATTCGTTGTCATGTTTCTCTCCAGCTGGCGTCAGTCGTTCAAGCCGCCCATGCAGATGTATTTGATTTCGAGGTAATCCTCGATGCCATACTTCGATCCTTCACGACCCAGCCCGGATTCCTTGACTCCGCCGAAGGGCGCAACCTCGGTCGAGATGATGCCCTCGTTGACACCGACAATGCCGTACTCAAGCGCTTGCGATACCCGCCAGGTGCGCGCCGAGTCGCGTGTGTAGAAATAGGCGGCCAAACCGAACTCGGTATCGTTGCTCATCGCGATCGCCTCTTCTTCAGTCTTAAAGCGGAAGAGCGGTGATACCGGGCCGAACGTCTCCTCTCGCGCGATAATCATGTCCGGCGTCATGTCGGTGAGAACTGTGGGCTCGAAGAAGTTGCCGCCCAAGGCATGGCGCTTGCCGCCAGCCGCCACACTGGCACCTTTGCTGATCGCATCGTCGACATGGTCCTGCGCTTTCGCGACACCGGCTTCATTAATTAGCGGCCCCTGCACGACACCTTCGTCGACACCGTTACCGACTTTCATAGCCTCAACCGCTGCCGTGAGCTTGGTGGCAAATTCGTCGTAGACGCCATCCTGGACGAGGAAGCGATTGACGCAAACACAGGTCTGGCCAGAGTTACGATACTTTGACGCGATCGCTCCCTCGACCGCCTTATCGATATTCGCATCGTCAAAAACGATAAATGGTGCGTTACCGCCAAGTTCGAGTGACAATTTCTTGATCGTGTCCGCGCATTGGCGCATCAGCACCTTGCCGGTCGCGGTCGAACCGGTGAACGTTAACTTGCGAACGATCGGGTTTGATGTCAGTTCGCCGCCGACCGTTCTGCCTGACGATGACGTAATGACCGAAAACACGCCAGGCGGCACGCCCGCGCGCTCTGCAAGTTCTGCCAATGCCAGTGCGCTAAGCGGCGTTTCGTGAGCCGGCTTAAGCACGATCGTGCAACCGGCGGCGAGCGCCGGTCCAACTTTGCGCGTCACCATGGCAATCGGAAAATTCCACGGCGTAATTGCCGCACAGACGCCGATGGGCTGCTTGTCCGCAACAATGCGTCGATCGGTGAACGTCGCCGGAATCAGGTCGCCATAGGTTCGCTTGGCTTCTTCGCCGAACCACTCGATGAAGGCGGCGCCATAGGCGACTTCACCGCGGCTCTCGGCCAGCGGTTTGCCGCCCTCGGCAGTAATCAGCTGTGCGAGATCTTCCTGGTGTTCCATCATGAGGAAGAAAAGCTTTCGCAGGATACCGGCCCGCTCCTTACCCGTCTTCTCGCGCCACGCGGGCCAGGCGGCATCAGCCGCTTCGATCGCTTCTCGCGTTTCGGCCACGCCCATGTCGGGCAGGCTTGCGATGACCGCGCCGGTTGCCGGATTACTTACATGGAAACGCGCACTATCCGCAGCACCACACCATTCCCCATTGATGTAGGCGTCGGTCTTGAGAAGCGAACTATCCTGTAACGTAAATGATGATGCGTAAACTTCAGCTGTATTTGTCATTGCTTATATCCTGCAATTGTTAACCATGAATGTATTTGCCGGCTATTGAATCCGTGCAGTGTTACTTTTTGCTCTCAGACGGAATTAACAGTGTGGGAATCGCATATACAGATTGGATTGCGTCACGTCTTGCAGCAACTCCGCACCCTCCTTACGCGATACGACCGGTTCTGTCGTTATCGCAATATTGTCGCCCCTGGTGAACGAAATCACGGCTGCTCTAACCGCTCTCCACGTTCCTTTGACGTCAAACCTCGCGCCGTCCTCCGCTGCCTTCACTGGGCTGGCGGCAAGCGCTGCGACGTCGATCTTCTTGAAGGCTCCAGTCATCCCGTCTCTCCCAGCGCGACGACATGACCCTGCGCGTCGGTTGGAAAATCATCGACACTTAACGCCCTCGTCAATTGGCGTCGGTATTCATTAAGTTTTGCGCCTTCGATCTGATTGATGATCCCGGCACTAACAGCGGCTTCGATGGAATTATCGTCTGTCCAAAGTCGGGCTTCACCGCCCGCGTGCTTGGCGGCTTTGGCGACGATCGGCTCCAGTTCGGAAACAGAATCGAGCAGGCGGTCCAGAAGACCGACATCCTCGGAGCTAACCGGTACGAACATGCCTTTCGTTAGACGGTCGCGGCTTTCGGATGGCTCCAGGAGCAATCCGGCAACGCGAAGAGTCAGGGTGTCGCCAGGTGCGCGGTAAGAACGCCCGAACGGAAATACGACAAGCTTTAGTAATGTGCCAAGAACCCGCGACGGAAAGTTATCGAGGATTGCAGTCAGTCGATCCTGCATTGTTGCCAGCGAATCCTGCACGGCCCAGTCGACGAACGGCTGATCGGCCTCTTTGGCGCCCTCATCTTCGTAACGTTTGAGCACTGCGGAAGACATATAGAGATGACTTAATACGTCGCCAAATCGTGCGGACAACCCCTCACGGCGTTTTAGTTCTCCTCCTAATGTGAGCAATGCGACATCCGCGAGGAATGCAAACGCGGCACTCATTCGGGAGAGCTGCCGATAGTAATTTCCGACTGCGCCGTCACGTGGCGTTTTCGCGAATCGTGCACCGGATAACCCGTGGGCGAAAGAGCGCAAGGCGTTACCTGTTGTAAAGCGAATGTGCTTGAACAGCAGGCGGTCAAATTGCGCCAGTCCTTCGGACTTGTCTTCATTCGCTGCTGCCGTCATTTCATCCAGTACGTAGGGATGACAACGAATCGCGCCCTGGCCAAAGATGATCATGCTGCGGGTCAGGATGTTGGCGCCTTCGACGGTGATGCCAACGGGTGCCATATTGAATGTGCTGCGCAGATAGTTTTGTGGGCCGCCGCAGATGGCCCGGCCAGCATGAACATCCACTGAATCGTTGATTACCTGGCGCATGCCCTCCGTATTGTGGTACTTGATAATCGCTGAAATTACAGCCGGCTTTTCACCCGCGTTGAGCGCAGCGGCTGTAAACAGGCGTGCCGAATCCATGCGATAGGTCAGCCCGCCGATTCGTGCCAGCGCCTCGGCAACGCCTTCGAATCTGCCAATCGGCGTCTTGAATTGCTTGCGTATGCGCGCATAAGCGCCAGTGGTGCGGCTCGTTAACTTTCCGGCCGCCGCGCCAAGCGCGGGCAGCGAAATGCCACGCCCTACCGAGAGGCAGTTCATCAGCATCTTCCATCCCTCGCCAACCTGCGGCTGGCCGCCAATGACCCAGTCCATCGGTACGAAGACATCCTCACCGCTGTTGGCCCCGTTAAGGAAGGCGCTGCCGACGTCGTGACGACTACCAATCTTCACACCTTCGGCAGTGGTCGGCACGAGTGCACAGGTAATGCCGAGGCTCTCACGCGCGCCGAGTAAACCATCCGGATCGGCTGCTTTGAACGCGAGGCCTAACACCGTGCAGACGGGGCTCAGCGTGATGTAACGCTTCTGCCAGTTGACGCGAAAGCCCAGTGTTTCCTTGCCTTCGTAGATGCCGCGACAAACCACGCCGATGTCGGGCATCGAGCCTGCATCGGATCCGGCATGCGGATTGGTCAACGCAAATGCCGGTAGCTCAGTGCCATTAGCAAGCCGCGGCAGATAGTAGTCTTTCTGCGCGTCCGTGCCGTAGTGCGTTAACAACTCGGCTGGACCAAGAGAATTCGGAACCATGACCGTGATTGCCGTCGCCGGACTCCGCGTCGCGATTTTCAGGACGACTTCCGACTGGCCGCGCGGCGAGAATGCCAAACCGCCGTACTGCTTCGGAATAATCATTCCGAAAAAGTTGTTGTCCTTCAGGAATTTCCACACCGGCTGCGGCAGGTCGTCGAGCTCATGATTGATCTGCCAATCGTCGAGCATGGCGCACAGCTCTTCCACCGGGCCATCGAGGAACGCTTGTTCCTCGTCGGTCAATTCGGCCGCCGGAATCTTAAGTAGCTTGTTCCAATCGGGGTTACCGCTGAAAACGTCGGCGTCCCACCAGGTGGTTCCGGCGTCGATGGCTGCCTTCTCGGTCCTCGACATGGGCGGAAGCACGGATTTGAACCAGGTGAGCACATACCGACTCAGAACTGTCCGTCGCAGCGCGGGGATAAGCAATATCGCGGCGATTAGGCCGAGAATAGTCAACGTTAGAATTTGCATGACAGCCTCCACTGGATTGTGGAAGTCATACTAGGTCGAGCCGGGGTTCAGTTAAATGATATTTCTGATTCTAGTTTATACATTTATGACCCTGCTCTTGGGCGGTTAGCCGAGTGCCGAGAATATCGGATTGCCGATCCCGGCTGTCATGCCGCCATCGACTCTGAGTTCCTGCCCGGTGATAAACGTGGCCGCCTGGCTTGCAAGAAAATTATACGCGCCGACGACTTCCTCCTGTCGACCCATGCGACCAAACGCCGTCAGTTTGGAAAGCAGCAGCGCTTCGGGTCCACCGTCGTCATCGGTCATCATTCCAGTGCCGGCGATCAGAGCCGGACAAACTGTATTGGCGCGAATGCCGCGCGATGCAAGTTCCAGTGCGCAGGTTCGGGTCAAGTATGCAACACCCGCTTTACTGGCGGCATAGACACCCGCCCCCGCGTTCGTCGTTCCGGCGCCAGCGACGGAGCCCGTGGTGATGATCGAACCGTCGTCATTCATGTGTCGCGGCCCATATTTGAGCGCAATGAAAACACCGCCCAGATTTACGTCAACAAGATGCCTCATCTTATCGGTGGGAAATTCCTCGATACTGCCTTCGTCAGCAGCGGTGCCGGCGTTTACGACGAGAATGTCAATCTTGCCATTATTCTTCTCAACTGCATCGAAGCATTCGGCCACCTGCTGTTCGTCCGTCGCATCGCATTGGACAAAAATAGCGCCTATGTCTCTCGCAACCTGCGCGCCGCTATCGCGGCGGCCGGTTATGGTTACGGAGGCACCGTTGTCGGCGAAATTCTTGGCGACTGCCAACCCGATGCCACTCGTGCCACCTGTTATCAGTGCGACTTTTCCTTTTAGCGAATGCAAGACCTTCTCCTTCTAGAGCTGCGTGTGCAGATAGATTTTTCCGCACTGTTTGGAAACTTGTGTTTCAAAAGCCTCGTTGGCCTTCGACATCGGGTATTCATGTGTCACCATGACATCAATCATGCGCTGCACGTCGGCGTTCATCAGTGCTCTTGCAAGCCCCTCGCGATCACGGATGCGAACATCGTGCTGCCCCATCAGTTGATGCGCTGGATCGATGACATGATGCAGCGGGCTGAATTCGATTTTCGCGCCCGGTGTATGGCCGCTGAAATTGACGGTGCCGTAAAGACGCGTCGCGGCCATGAGTTTTTCCTGATAATAAGTGACACCTGAACCGTCGATACAGTGATCGACGCCTTGTCCTTCATACGTCAGCGCTTTGACCTGTTCGAGCCAGTCATCGTCATCAGGATTAATGAAATGTTGCACGCCCATCTTTCGCAAGAGCCCCTCACGATACGCATTTCGCATCAGCGCAATCACCGTGGCGTTGCGATACAGGGCCGAAATGATGTGGCCCATGCCGATGAAACCAACACCGCCGACCAGCACCGTGTCGCCGGCTTTGACGTTCATAATCTCCTGGTTGGAAAATCCGACACCGAACGAGCAATTGCAGGCCGCAGCGTGGCGAAAGTCGACGTTGTCCGGGATCTTGTAGAGATTGGCAACGGGTGCGATTCGGTATCGCGCCATTGCAAAACCACCGGATTCACTGTCATTGTTTTCCTCGATCCCGTGCATCGCACGACCACCATGGTCAGGGAGATTTGACACGCAGTAGGTGGGCGAAAGACCGTTGCGGCAGCTATGACACTGGCCGCAATGATCGCCCTGAAACACGATGACCC
>JAOTUB010000239.1 GCA_029864095.1 Gammaproteobacteria bacterium
AGGGACTAGCATTCGATGTGGCCGTGCATTTCGGCTCCCTGCTCGCCGTTCTGCTGTTCTTTCGCAACGATATCCGGGCACTGCTGCGCGGCGGTATCCAGGTATTCGGCGCGAAATTCGAATCGATCGAGTCGCGCATGGCGCTGGGCATCGCCCTTGGCACAGTACCCGCGGCGGCGGCGGGTCTGGCATTTGCCGGATGGATCGAAGCCAATCTGCGCAGCCCGGCCGTGGTTGTGGTCACGCTGTCGGGCTACGCTGTTTTGATGATCCTCGCGGACCGGCTCGGCCGACGCACGCGAGAGATCTCGAGCATCACCATCAAGGAAGCGTTGCTGATCGGCATCGCGCAAGCGCTCGCGCTCGTGCCGGGTACATCGCGTTCCGGCGTAACGATCACTGCAGCAATGGCGCTTGGGTTCGAACGCCAGGACGCCGCGCGGTTTTCGTTTCTGCTTGCCGTTCCGGTTATTCTGCTGGCAACCGTCTTTTCGCTGGATGGCCTTGCCAATTCGGGCGCACCTGTCGCGTGGGGGCAGCTCGCGATCGGCGTACTGGTTTCCGGTATCGTTGCGTATTTGAGTATCGAGTTTTTCATGCGGTTCGTCAGCCGGATTGGCTTAATGCCGTTCGCGATTTACCGCCTCGCCTTGGCCGCGGTGATTCTATATGTCGTTATCTAGACTCGCAGTTCTCTTGCTACTGGCCGGCAACGCACTGGCTGCCGGTGACGGTTTCATGATCGGTGGCGGTGTCGAGGCGGACAACGATGACGGTATCGGCACGACTGTCATCGGTGGCTTCGGTCTCGCTGAAAACACCTGGCTGTCGGCCGGCGTCGCCAAGAGTTCGGTCGCGCTGGCACGGGGCGGCGATCTCGAGACGCTGTACGCAGACATCGAGCTGGATCACTTCTTTGACCCGGTTGGTGTGCGGGTTGGGACGGCCTATTGGGGTGATTCGGATATTCTCGAGTCAAATGACTGGCGTGCTTCCATCTACTGGCGCAACGAGTCTGTCGCGCTCGCCGCAGAGTACGAGTTTCGTGATTTCGACTTTATCATTCCGAGCATTGACCTGGCGACGGTTCGCGAACTCATGTTCGATGCGGATGGCCTGGGCGCGTCGCTGCAACTCCGGCTTGGTGAGAATACGAGTCTGCGACTGAGAGGCATCAAATACGACTACAGCGTACCGTTTCGCCCAATTGAGAATACGGATGCTGCGAGTCTCGTGTCGGCGTCGCGTCTTAGCCTGATCAATTCGCTGGTCGATCATCGCGTCAATGTCTCACTCGGGATCGATCGCGGTCTCAAGCGCTGGGAAATCGATGTTGCCACCTGGCAGGACGTCATTGCCGGGTCGCGGACGGACTCGGTGACACTGCGGTTCCTGACGCCCATGACCGACAGGACCGACATAGAGTTCAGTTTGGGTCATGACGTCTCCGAGCTGTACGGTGACGTAACCTTCTTTTCGCTGTACCTTTATTTCTACGGCTCCGACTGATTCATTTTTCGCGTTTGTCCGACCGCATGTACGCGAGCTGCTCTGATAGCCTGCGCAATCTGTGCGTCGTCATTGTTACTGGCGATACTGCCAGCATCCACGGCTGACGCCGCGGCGAAAGCGGTTCGCAGATGCGCGGACTGAGAATAGTCCCGATTCTCCAGGCCCAGTCGGCCCCGCCCGTCAGCCTCGCAGGCGAGCAGGAATTGTTCGAATCGCTCCGGACGGCGAAAAGCATCAGTCTTCTCGAGGACCTTGACCACCGAGCTGTCTTTCAGCTCGAGGGCGCGATGACAGTGCGTGTGGTATTCAGCCACAATCATCGCGAGGTCACGGCACGCCCGGGGTATCGGCAGGCGCTGCGCCATTTTCCTGATGAGTTCTTTGCCACGCCACTCATGTCCCGGATGAGACGGCAGTTCGTCCGGGCCGGTGGTGCCCTTGCCAATGTCGTGCACGAGCGCCGCAAACCTCACCTCGATGTCATTACAGAGTTTTTCGGCCTGTTCGATGACCATCATCGTGTGCAGACCGGAGTCAATTTCAGGATGCCACTCGGCGGGCTGCGGCACACCAAATAGCGCATCAACCTCGGGGAAGACGACCTTCAGAGCGCCACAGCCGCGCAGCGCCTCGAAGTAGAGGTGCGGATTCGGCCCGGCCAGTGCTGTCTCGGTTTCTTTCCAGACACGGTCGGGTACGAGCGCGTCGGCTTCGCCGTTTGCGACTATTTGCCGCATCAGATCGCGAGTCTCTGGCGCAATTCGAAAACCAAGGTCCGCAAATCGCGCCGCAAACCTGGCGGCGCGAAGTATGCGTACAGGATCCTCGACGAAGGCATTGGACACGTGTCGAATCAGGCGCTTCTCGATATCCTGCAGGCCACCAAAGGGATCGATCAGTTTGCCGTCAGTATCCCGGGCCAGGGCATTGATCGTCAGATCACGCCTGCTCAGGTCCTCCTCTATCGTCACCTTCGGTGATGTGTCAAAAGCGAAGCCATGATAGCCGGCAGCGGTCTTGCGCTCGGTCCGCGCCAGCGCGTACTCCTCGGCCGTCTCCGGATGCAGGAACACGGGAAAATCTTTGCCGACTTGTTTGTAACCAGCATTGACAAGCTCATCGGGGGACGCGCCCACGACGCACCAGTCCCGCTCTTTGACGGGAAGGCCAAGCTGTTCGTCACGAACAGCACCACCGACGAGGTACACTTGCATCAAGCGATTCTAGCATTCAGGGGCAGCAATGATTCCGATGTTCGATGGCAAGCTGCTCCGCGCTGTTGTGGTGATCGTAATTCTGGTTTGCCTGCAGGGCTGCTATTACATGCAGGCTGCGCGCGGTCAGCTCGACGTGATGAGCAAGCGCGAGCCTATCGATGAGGTCATCGGCTCGAACGATACG
>JAOTUB010000112.1 GCA_029864095.1 Gammaproteobacteria bacterium
CGGGCAGCTGTAATATCGAGGCGTGATCCGTCTGTTGCTAATCGTCGCCCTGTTGGCGCCCCCAAGCCTTGTCGCCGTGGAGGCAGAGCAGCGGCCGGCCTACTTGCTGCAGATACCGGCGTCGGTCGGTACGTTACTCGTTGCAGAAACCGATACGTCGACGCTGCATCGCTTCGACAGTCGCAGCAAGAATTCTCTGCAAAGCTACATGTCGATCGGTCAGAACGGTGTTGGCAAGCAGCGCCCCTGGGACCGGCGCACGCCGCTAGGCATCTATTTTGTCACCGAGCGGCTCGATACGCAGGGACTGCATGAACGCTACGGGCTCGCGGCTTTTCCTCTCGATTACCCGAACATCTGGGATCGAAAGAATCGGCGTAGCGGCGACGGGATCTGGATACACGGCGTCACCCCTAACGGTGGTCGCAGACCGCCGCTGGACACGGACGGCTGCATCGCGCTACCCAATGACGAATTACTGGCGATCGAAGATCAACTTGTGCCGCTAGTCACGCCGGTCATCATCACGCGAAAAATACGCTGGGCGAGCCCCGAGCAAGTCGCCGCGACTCGTGCGGAACTCGGGTCGGCACTCGAAACCTGGGCCAACAGTTTTCGCGCCGGTAATTTGCACCGTTACCTTTCGTTATACGCTAACGATTTCCGGTATCGCGGTATGAGCAGACAGGACTGGGCTGCTTATCGCCTGCAGACCTTCAACAACGCACCAGTAAAGGAGTTTGAACTGCGGGAGGTGCTGCTGCTTGCGGACCCTGAGGTCAACGATCTTTACCTGAGCAGGTTCCGGCAGCGCATCGTCGATGATGAACGCACGATCGTCACGATCAAGCGTCTCTACTGGCGTCGCTCTGCGGATGGCGACCTGCGGATTATTGCCGAGGACAATGGCTAATCAAATGGGGACATTCCTGATTATCGCCGTATTCGGCGATAATCAGGAATGTCCCCATTTGATCTAGATAGCATTAACGAATGCTTTCTCTGACGATGAGTTCGTCGATGAGCTCAAGCAACTCCGGATAGCCCCCGGCATCGGCGGCACCCGTACGGTATTTGCCGTTAACTACGATCGTTGGTGTGTTCATTACGCTGTAGCGTCGCCCGAGGTCCTGCGCGACGCGAAGTTTCTGGTCGACTTCGAATGAACTCCAGGTGCGTTTGAATTCGTCGGCGCTCACGCCAAAACGCTCGAACAGCTTCTGGATCGACGCCTCCGAGCTCAGCCGGTTATTTCGACCGTGAATTTCCTCGAAAATGGCATCGTGAAATGCCACGCCATCCGCGAGCACGCCATTCCTGGCCAGGATTTCCTTGGTGTAAAACATGCGCGCGTGCAGAAGCAGGACCTGATTCCACATTGCCGGGACCTGAACGAATCGCGCATTGGCTGGCTTGTTCGCGGCCCAGCCTCTGATAATGGGCTCGAACGTCAAGCAGTGCGGGCATAGATAGTAGAAAAACTCCGCAACCTCGACCTTGTCGGCACCACCAACGGTTGGTTGTGTCGGCACCAGTCGGGCGTAGTGCTGCCCCTCTTTGAATTTCCAGTTCCGCGGCGGCGTCGGGGCGTCAGCCTGCGCCAGGATGATAGCTTGCTCGCCGGCTTCGGGCTCTGCAGCAGATTCCTGGACAACTTCGAGCGTCTCGTCGTCTGAGCCACTTTCGATTGCATCCTGGTCGGTAGCAGCGTCTTCGACGAGCAACTCGTCGATCGCCGGCTGCTCATCGACGACAGGCTGCGCGGGCTCTTGTTTGCTGCAGGCAACGACAAACATGAGCAGTAAGGAAAGAAGAAGCGTGTTTTTCATTACCTCAAACCCTGTACGTATGACGCCAGTGCGACAATGTCGCCTTCGCTAAGACGCGTTGCAATGTCGCGCATAATACGTGTAACGCCGTCGGAGGTGCGCGCCCCCGACGCATAGTCACGTAGCTGCTGGGCCGTATATTCTGCATGTTGCCCCTGCAGCGCCGGGTACTTTGCAGCGGCATTGCCGCGGCCGGTCGGGCCGTGACACGCAAGGCATGCCGCCACACCTTTGCTGCTGTCACCACCCCGATAGAGTGCCTCGCCTTTCGCTATCTTACTCGGGTCGGCAACCGAATTCACAGCCGCGGGCAGACTCTCGAAATAGACAGCGAGGTCACGCATGTCGTCATTCGCAAGCAGCATCGCCTGCGAGGTCATCAGCGGATTCTGGCGCAAACCGGTCTTGAACGCCTGCAGCTGACTCACCGTATAACTGGCGTGCTGCCCTGCGATATTCGGCCATAACGGGTTGACGCTATTGCCCTGCGCGCCATGACATGCAGTGCAGGTCAGCGATTTGGATTTGCCGGCGTCGCCCGAGCCCTCGACAAGACTCTCGGCCTGTGCCTGGAGTGCTGCCAGTGGAAACGCAAGCGACAGCAATAGGGTCGCAATCCTTGTATTCATCTTCTTTTAACCGTTCGTTGCTCGCGATGGCCGCGGCCATCGCATGTTTTGTGTTCTATTCTTGCGCCTGTTCCTGCGCCCGTCGATAAGCTGCCGCCGGGCTGCAAGGCCTTTGATTGCCTTGCCGCGTGGCCCTGAAGCCGTCAGACTGTGAGCCCAAATTATACACAGAATCCCCGGGGCACACCCCCATGTCGCATTACCCCGAAGCCCAATTCATGACGAGCGCGAATGCGCGCAAACAGTTCGTCCCCGATATCGGCGTTGAGGTGGCGGTTGCCGGTCGTTCGAATGCGGGCAAATCGAGCGCGATCAACGTAATTGTAAACCGGCGGCAGCTTGCGCGGACCAGCAAGATGCCCGGGCGGACGCGGCTCATCAACTTTTTCAGCCTGCGCAATGGCCAGCGCCTGGTCGATCTGCCCGGGTACGGCTTTGCCCGCGTGGCGGATTCGATGCGTGAGCACTGGGGCGAACTGCTGGCCGAGTACTTCAGATCACGGCAGACCCTGAGCGGCCTGCTCCTAATCGTCGATATAAGGCGACAACTCAAAGACTACGACCGGCAGATGATGGCTTTCGCCGAAGATGTCGACCTGCCAATACACATTTTGTTAACCAAGGCGGACAAGCTCAAAAAGGGGCAGGCCTCACGCGCGTTGCTCGAGGTGCGAAAAGAGGTCGGTGAACGCGCAACTGTGCAGCTGTTCTCGGCGCTTACCAAAGAGGGCGAGAAAGAGGCGCGCGAGGTACTTGAGCGGCTGCTCGCATCCCGCACATAAAAAGACCCCGAGGCACAAAGTGCCCCGGGGAATCAAAACGCAACCGGCTTGGGGTTACCGGGTTGCACGCCTGCTTAGGGAGGTAAACAGGCGAGTGACTATTGCACTCAAAAGATTGGAGTCGGCATCCGGCGTATAGTTCCGCGGCATCCGTAACTATCTGAAAAATTTAGAGAAATATCTTAGACTAAGTCTTGTCGCCCGCTGGGCGCGCTTGTACTAGTGGGCTTCGTCCCAGTTCATTCCAACTCCAACATCCACCTTCAGGGGAACCGAGAGGTTGGCCGCTGAACACATTATTTCGGTCACGCGGTCGCGGAACGGTTCGACCTTGTCGGCCGCGACTTCGAAGACGAGTTCGTCATGAACCTGCATGATCATGCGGCCGGGCGCGGCGATGCCTTGCAGCCATTCGTGCACGTTAATCATCGCCCGCTTGATGATGTCGGCTGCGGTTCCCTGCATAGGCGCATTGATTGCACTGCGCTCGGCATACTGACGACGCTGTGCATTGCGCGCGTTGATCTCGGGCAGATACAAGCGCCGGCCGAAGACGGTTTCAACGAAGCCTTGCTCGCTGGCCTGCTCGCGTATTCCGTCCATGTACGCTTTCACGCCCGGATAGCGGTCGAAGTACAGGTCGACATACTCCTGCGCCTGACCGCGCGGAATGCCGAGCTGCTTGGCGAGGCCGAAGGCCGACATGCCATACATCAGGCCGAAATTTATCGCCTTGGCGGAGCGGCGCTGGTCCGCGGTCACCGCATCGAGATCTGTCTCGAAAACCTCGGCAGCCGTGGCGCTGTGAATGTCTTTCTCGTCGGCAAACGCCTGGAGCAGACCCTTGTCGGCCGACAGGTGCGCCATGATGCGCAATTCGATCTGCGAGTAGTCGGCCGCGAGCAGTAGATGATCTGGCGGGGCGATAAACGCCTGCCGGATACGTCTCCCTTCCGGCGTTCGTATCGGAATGTTCTGCAAATTGGGGTCGGTCGACGACAGGCGTCCGGTGGCGGCTACGGCCTGGTGATAGGACGTGTGCACTCGCCCTGTGCTTGCGGCGATCTGCAGTGGCAGCTTGTCCGTGTACGTGCTCTTGAGTTTGCTGACACTGCGGTAGTCGATGATGACGCGCGGCAGGTCGTAGTCCTGCGCTAACTCGACGAGCACGTCTTCCGCCGTGGATGGCTGTCCTTTCGGCGTTTTGCGAATGATCGGCAGGTCGAGTTGTTCAAAGAGAATCTCCTGCAGCTGCTTCGGCGAGCCGAGATTGAACGGCCCGCCGGCAAGCTTGTGTGCTTCTTTCTCGAGGTCCGCCATCTTGCTTGCGAGCTCGGCGCTTTGTGTCGCAAGCATCTTGCGATCAATCAGGACCCCTGTTTCTTCCATGTCGAGAAGAACCGGCACCAGCGGTTGTTCTATTTGTGTATAGACGCCGCGCAAGGACTCGATCTCACCGAGCTTCGCCCACAACGTGTCATGCAGCTGCAGCGTGATGTCGGCATCTTCGGCGGCATACGGTGCGGCCGCTTCGAGATGGATCTGATTAAACGTCAGCTGTTTCGCGCCTTTTCCCGCCACGTCCTCGTAATGAATCGTATCGCGGCCGAGATAGTGCCGCGCGACCGAGTCCATGTCGTGGCGTGTGGCCACGCTGTTCAGTACGTAGGATTCGAGCATCGAGTCGAAGGCCATGCCGCGCAGCCGAATGCCATGTCGCAAAAGCACGTGGGCATCGTATTTGAGATGATGGCCGACCTTTTTGTGGTCCGGGTTCTCGAGGAAATCCGTGAGCTTTGCAAGGACCTCATCGCGCGGCAATTGATCCGGTGCGCCCGGATAGTCGTGTGCGACCGGTATATAAGCTGCTGCGCCCGCGGCGACGGACACGGACACACCAACCACCTCGGCGGCCATGTAGTCGAGGCTGGTCGTTTCGGTGTCGAACGCGACGAGGTCCGCGTTGTTGATCTTTTTCTGCCACTTGTCGAACGCCTTCCATGTCAGGACTGTTTCGTAGTCGCCCGTCACGGATTCCGGTTCAGGCTCCGGCGCGTCTGCCTGCTCGTCGAGTTGCCGCAGCAATGTGCGGAGCTCGAATCGGCCATACAGCTTGCGCAGATTATCGATGTCGGCCTCAGTCGGAGCCAGGTCGGATACGGTTACCGGCAAGTCGATATCGAGGCGTATCGTTGCCAGTTCTCGCGACAACCTGAACTGTTCGATGTTGTCACGCAGGCTTTCGCCGACTTTGCCTTTAATATCGTCGGCGTTGTCGATAATGCCGTCGGCACTGCCGTATTGATTTAGCCATTTCGCGGCCGTTTTGGCACCGACCTTGGGCACGCCAGGAATATTGTCCGAGCTGTCGCCGACGAGTGCGAGGAAGTCGATGATCTGTTCGGGATAGACGTCGAATTTCGTTTTGACGCCGTCACGATCGAGCACACTGTCGTTCATCGTGTTGACCAGGGTCACGTTGTCGTTGACGAGCTGCGCAAGGTCTTTGTCTCCTGTCGATACGAGGACATTGAGACCCTTCGCGCCGGCCTCACGGCACAGCGTACCGATGACGTCATCGGCTTCGACACCTTCGACCTGGAGTAACGGCAGTCCCATCGATCTGACGGCTTCGAGCAACGGTGCGACCTGATCACGCAGTTCATCGGGCATTGGCGGGCGAGTAGCTTTGTAGTCGGCGAACAGCTCATCGCGAAATGTCTTGCCCGGCGCGTCGAATACAACGCCAACCTGCGCGGCCGGCTGCTCGCGCACGAGCTTGTTGATCATCGTCAACACGCCGTGCAGCGCACCCGTCGGTTCGCCGGCGGAATTGCTGAGATTGGGTAAGGCGTGAAATGCCCTGTACAAATAGGACGAACCGTCGATGAGTACGAGGTCAGCACCGGACATCAAGACTGCTCCAGCTTACTGACTGTCCATGTCCTCGTCGTTTTCGTCGTCTTCTTCGTCACCAGTGGCCGCCTCGGGTTGTGTTTTGATTGAACTCGGGTCGCCTGGAACGTAGAGGGGTCCGCTTTGGCCGCAGGCGGCAAGAGTCAGTGTGAGCAGCAATGCGGCTAGCGTGCAGATAATAGCTTTCATAGGTATCGACCGGTTCGGGGGACCGCTCGATTATAGAGGTCTGATGCTTACTTTGAATAGCGTTCAGCGACGCGCTTGTAGGCAACGCGAAACGGTATGCCCTCATCGGTGACGAGACGATAAGCCTCTTCGGTAGCAAAAATGCCTGCGTCGAGCGTGATGTTCTCCGGCAGGAAACGCACGTCGTCGAGCAGGTAGGCCATGATATCGACGCTGTCGATCGCCAGATCGATCGCGCGAAACAGCGGCGCCTTCAGGCGCTGCAGGTCGCGCTGATAACCCGACTGCAGTTTTGCCGTGATCATCAACGACTCGTCGAGACAGGCATGCGCCGTAGCCGAGGCCGCGCGCAGCAATTCAAGTACATCGGGGTTGCGCTTTTGCGGCATGATCGAAGAGCCGGTCGTAACATCGGGCGCGAGGCTGACGTAGGCAAATTCCTGGGTGTAGAACAGCAGCAGGTCAGTCGCCATGCGACCGAGGTCCTGAGTCAGCAGCGTAATCTCGAACACCAGCGCGCTCTCGGCTTTGCCGCGGGACAACTGCACCGATGTCACCGGTGCCTGTGTCGCATCGAAACCCAGTTTCTTCGTCGTCAGGTCCCGATCGATCGGCAGACCGGGCGTGCCGTATCCGGCAGCGCTGCCGAGCGGATTCTTGTTGATGCGTCGCCGGGTTGCTCCGAGCCCCTCGATCGCATCGCCGAAAGCTTCGGCAAAGCCGCCGCACCAAAGCTCGACGGACGACGGCATCGCGTGCTGCATGTGCGTGTAACCCGGCAGGGCAACGTCGCCCTGGCGCTGGCTCAGTAGCGCGATCGAGTCGCGCAGTTTGCTGATGCGCCCGGCGAGATCTTCAGCCGCATCGCGCAGGTAGAGGCGCAGTGCCGTTAATACCTGATCGTTGCGCGAGCGACCCAGGTGCAGGCGGGCACCGGCATCGCCGACTGTAATCGTCAGCCGCGATTCAAGCGCGGTGTGCACGTCCTCGTCTTCGAGACTGATGTGCCACTTACCATCGTTGAAATCGGCCTCGAGCGCTTTGAGTCCGCCGCAAATCGCGTCGCGGTCTTCCTCGCTGATGAGGCCAGTTGCTGCCAGCATTTCGGCATGCGCTATCGAACCTCGGACGTCATAGGTCACGAGGCGCGCGTCGAGGAGGTGATCCTCGCCCGCCGTATATCGCAGCACGCGTTCGGCCAGCGGCAGCCCTTTTTCCCAGAGCCGCGTCATGACGCTTTGCCGCCTTGCTCGGCCGGCGTCAGACCGGCGATGTCGTTTACGACCAGCGTGCCGGTGCCTTCGTTCGTGAAGACCTCGAGCAGCAGGCTATCCGGGACTTTATACGTAATCACGTGCACGCGCTGTACCCCGTTCGCGAGTGCAGAATCGATCGCTGCGGCTTTGGGCAACATGCCATCGGCGAGCTTTCCGTAATCTCTGAGCTTGTCGAGTTCAGCACGATCGATATAGCTGATCAGGGATTGAGGGTCGTCGACATTTTCGAGGATGCCGGGCGCCCCGGTCAGCAGGATC
The DNA here is from genome assembly GCA_029864095.1 of Gammaproteobacteria bacterium. Taxonomy (GTDB): domain Bacteria; phylum Pseudomonadota; class Gammaproteobacteria; order Steroidobacterales; family Woeseiaceae; genus UBA1847. The sequence continues at coordinate 7,881 of JAOTUB010000112.1, forward strand.
AGCTTCTCGGCATCGAGCTCTGCCGCAATCGCGGCAGCGACCGTGTCAGCGTTGATGTTCAGTATCGTGCCGGCCTCGTCGCAGGACAGCGGGCTGACGACAGGCATCAAGCCGTTGTCGAGTTGCTTCACGAGTATGTCGGCTTCGACGGCATCGATGTCGCCAACGAAACCGTAATCCACGGAGGAATGGCCTTTGCGCTCCACTGGCGGGCGGCGATGCGCACGAATGAGTCCGGCGTCGACGCCACTGATGCCGACGGCAGGGATGCGCAGATCCCGGCAGGTCGCCAGGATACGCGTGTTGATCTGTCCGTTTAGCACCATCGTTGCGACATCGAGGGACGGGCCGTCGGTAACGCGGCGCCCGTCGACAAAGGTTGTGTCGAGACCGAGCGCAGTTGCGAGTTGCGTCGATTGTGGTCCACCGCCGTGCACCAGCACAATGCGGATACCGACCTGATGCAGGATGCCGACCTGTTCCATCAGCGCGCTCGTTTTCGCAGCATCGGCAAATATTTCGCCGCCCGCCTTGAGCACAAAAACCTTGCCTTTGAACAGGCGAATATACGGCGCCGCATGCTTGAGTGCGGATACGACGATCGCGCGGTCTTTCTTCGCGATCATAACGGGCCTCCGAGCATCTGATGCAACACAGCCATCTGTGCGAGCATGCGATTGCGTGCTTCATGAATGACAACGCTGCGCGGGCCGTCGAGCACGGCGTCACTCACGACGACGCCGCGTCGAACGGGGAGGCAGTGCATGAAGCGGCAATCCTCTTTCGCGTTATCGAACCATGGATCGTCGACACACCAGTCGATCAGTTCGCTACGCAGGTCTTCATCGGCAATTTTGTCGCCGTAGTGCTTTGTCGACGACCATGACTTGGCGTAAATGACGTGTGCGTCCTGCATCGCTTCGATCCTGTCATCTGTCTCAGTAACGGAGCCGCCACTCGCTTGTGCCGCGGCGCGAGCTTTTTGCATCAGCGGCTGCGGCAGCTCGAAACCTCCGGGGCGCAACACCGTGACGTCCATGCCGCGCTTCGCCGCCATGTGCAGGGTCGACGACGGCACTGCAAGCGGCAAGGCCTTGGGATGATAAGCCCAGCTCAGGACAAGTTTGCCACCGTTGGCCGGCACGCCAAGGTCATCGAGCGTCTTCCAGTCGGCAAGGTTCTGACAGGGATGGTTCATCGCCGACTCCATATTGATGCAAGGCGTGTCGATCAGGTCGGTCAGCGCGGTGTACTCGATCTCGTTCATATCATGCTCGATATTCCTGCGCTGAGCGAAGGCGCGAATGCCGATTGCATCGCCGTAAGATGCAATGACGGGCACGGCTTCGCGAATGTGTTCGGCGGCCATACCGTCCATGACGATGCCGGGCCGCGTTTCTATGCCGTGAATCGACATCTCGGGAGAGATGACAAACGAGCCACCCCCGAGGCGGGTCATTGCCGCTTGAAAGGATGCCAGTGTCCTGAGCGACGGGCTCAGGAACAGCAGCGCCAGCACCTTGCCGCGCAGGGCCTCCGGCTCCGGGTGCAGGTCCAGGCGGCCTGCGAGGTCGAGCAGCGCAGCGATTTCCTCGTTCGAAAAGTCGGCAAGATCGTTAAACGCTTTCATAGGGTTCTCTCTTGGTTGGCGCGCGGCGCCATCGATCCGAGGGCGTGTGCGAGGTGGTCGACATGTCCGGGCTCAAGAACGAGCGGGGCGAGTATACGCAAAACACTTGGATCCGCACTCGTGCCCGCAAGCACGTCGTGCTCGAGCAGGGCGTTACGGACCTCGATGGCGGGGCGGTCGCAGACAAGTCCGAGCAGCAGCCCCATGCCCTGGATCTTTCGCACCGGACCCGTCATGCACTGCTCGCGAATCTGCGCTTCGCGCTCACGCACGTTTCTGAGCAGGTCCTCCGTTTCGATGGATTCGATCACCGCGACAATCGCTGCGGCCGCCACAGGCCCGCCACCGAACGTCGTGCCGAGGTCGCCCGGGCCGAAGTGTGGCGCAATGTCCTCGGTGCAGAGCACCGCGCCGCAAGGAATGCCGCCGCCGAGTGCTTTGGCGCTCGTCAGAATATCTGGCTCGATGGCGTGCACCTGACTGGCAAAGAACTGGCCTGAACGGCCCATGCCCGACTGCACTTCATCGACAATCAGCAGCACGCCGTTACGCCACGTGTAGTCGCGCAAGGTCGTCAGAAACTCCTGCGAAAGATCGTAGGCTCCGGCGACGCCCTGCAAGGGCTCGACGATAACGGCGGCAACATCGTCGTTGATCATCTCGATAGCGACATCGCAGTCGTCGCGTGGAATGAAGTCAACGTCGAATGGCAAGTGAGGAAAGCCAAACCACTTACCGGAATTCCAAGTGACCGCAGCCGCGGCAGCCGTGCGGCCGTGAAAGCCCTGCGTGATCGCAAGGATCTTCCTGCGCTGCGTGACGACACAGGCCATGCGCAATGCGTTTTCATTGGCTTCGGCGCCGGAATTGACGAAAAAAACGCGACTCAGTTCGCCCGGCGCAACGGCAAGCAGCTTTTCCGCGGCCAGGGCACGCACTTCGAGTGCGACGGCATTGCTCTGAAATAGCAGCTTCATGCTCTGCCGGGTAATCGCCTTGACGAGTCGAGGATGACCATAGCCAAGTGCAGCGACGGCGTGCCCGCCGTATAGATCCAGTATGCGCCGACCATCCGTCGTGATGATGTCGCATCCGGCTGCGCGCTCCGGTACGAATGGCAGCTGTTCATACACCGGCAGCGTCGTGTGCGCTTCGCGCGCTCGCGGATCAGCTGCTGCCAATTGCTGTATTCCCGCAGCCATCTCTCAGGTCCACCCCGGTGCGGCGGCGGTCAGGCCGGTTTCCTGCGGCAGGTCCCAGAGGCGATTCATCCACTGTATGGCGCCGCCCGCCGCGCCTTTGACGAGGTTGTCGATGGTACTCATGACGACAACCGTGTCCTCGTCAACGGCTATGCCGATCTGGCAGTGATTGCTTGCAACGACGCTCTTGAGGCGCGGCATGCCGCTCAGGACCTCAACGAAAGGCGAATCCGCGTAAGCCTTTGCATACACATTGTGCAGAATCTCGGTCGACACGCGCTTCGCGGCCTTGGCCTGCACGGTTGCGTGGATACCGCGCGCGAAAGGCCCGGAGTGCGGCACGAAGTGCACCCGCGTCTCGCGGCCTGACGCGGCCTCGGTCAAAGCGGCGATTTCGGGCGCATGCCGGTGCGCAAGCGGTTTATAAGCGTAGAGGTTGCTGTGACGCTCCGGATGGTGCGTGCCGGGCTGCGGATCGCGTCCCGAACCGGTACTGCCCGTGATTCCGGTAACGAAAATCTCGGCATCAGTCAGCTGCGACTGGATCAACGGTACAGATGCGAGCAGCACGGCCGTCGCGAAGCAGCCAGGATGACCGATATGCGGCGTGTGTATCTCTGCGATGTGCTCGGGGACGCCGGACTGGAACTCACCAAGGAGATCGGGTGCACCGTGCTCGGTGCCATAGACCACTTCATAGTCCAGCTGGTTGGCGTAACGAAAGTCGGCAGATGAATCGACGACGTGCACGCCGATGTCTTTTTTCGCCGCGGCTCTTAATGCGGTTGCAACCAGCGCCGCAGATGCGCCATGCGGCGCGGCTGAGAAAAGTGCGAG
>JAOTUB010000240.1 GCA_029864095.1 Gammaproteobacteria bacterium
CAGTTTATCGATTCGCAACATAACATCGTCGGCAAATTCGTCACCCGCCAGATCTTGCCTGGCCGCGGCGAACAAGGATTCCAGCAAGGGATCGCGATCAGTTGTCATTTGGTTCCTCCACGGGAGCTGAATCCAGATAAGCGGACAACAGCTGCTGCAGACGCTGGGTGCCGCGTCGAATATGCGACTTGACCGTGCCCACGGGTAGGCCCGTAAATTCCGATATTTCTGCGTGCGTCATACGTTCGTGATACGACAGGACAATGCAAAGCCGCTCCTTTTCCGACAAAGCTGCCAATGAGCGATCAAGGTCCAACCCTATGCTTGTCGCATCCCTGCTTGGCTGCGTTGTTAATTCATACTCATTGGCAGCCTTCAAAGGGTCATTCTTGCGCGCATGCTGCAACCAGACATTGACCGCTATGCGTTTCAGCCAGGCGGCAAACCGGCTGGGGCGTTGCAACTGCGGAATGGTCCGCCACGCCGTCAAGAACACCTGCTGTGCCAGGTCGTCCGCCAGCACGGCATCGCCACAGCAACGCCGCATCAGGTTACGCATCCAAACCTGACGGCGTATTACGAGCTCCGCGAACGCATTGCGATCGCCGGTACGTGCGCGGCCGACGAGCAACATTTCCGGACTTGCGGAATAGTTGTCCGGTTTCAAAGCCGAGATTACCGCGCAGTGGTTCGATAAGGTGCCGAGGCATCGTCAATACGGGACCTGCGTTCAGCGACTTTTGACGCCACTAGAAGCCCGGCGCCGACAAAGATCGCGAGTGCGGAAACACCGAGTAAGGGAAACAGCGCCTCTTCCGCTATCTTGCTGATAAACCAGCCCAGGATTGCCACACCGGGCGCCGCGAATAATACGATCAGGCCGCCAACCTTCAGATTGCGATCAAATTGTTTGTCGCTGCCCAGTACTCTGTCGACGAGCGCCTCATCGATCTTCTGACCGCTCTCAATCATGCGGGCCACGGTGTCGAATTGCGCCTGTCTTTCGCGCAGACCGTACCAGATACCTCCCACGACGACGGCTGCAAGAAAGCCCCAAAACGCCAGCGCCGCCAAACCTGCACCTAACCCGTCCATTTCGTTCTCCTGTTTTTCGAAGGACCTCTATTAGTAGAGATGCGATCGCCTGCGCTCCAGATGCACACGAAAGAAAAAAACACTCCGCTCAGCCGGCTTTGGAGTATGCGTCTATGCTGCCTATATCCTGCAATGCCGACCGGAGTTGTCCCCAGCGCTGCTCGAGCGTGCCCGTGTAGCCGATCGACATGCGGATGAGGCCGGGACTGATGCCGGCCGCTGTCTTGTCTTCGTCGGTCATCTCGCTCGACGTGCTCGAACCCGAACATGACATCAGCGTGTCGAAATAGCCCAGGCTCACGGCCATGAAGCCGAAGCGGTACTTGTTCTGCAGCAACGCCATTAGTTGATTTGCGCGCTCCTCGCTGCCGAGATCGATCGTCAACACGCCGCCATACCCGTAGTCGGGACAACGCAGCTCATCCAACAGGGGGCGGTCCGGGTGGCCGGCAAGTCCGGGGTAGCAGACGTCAACGCCGGCGGCTTCGAGCCGTTCCGCCAGGGCAAGTGCGCGCTCACCGTGTGCGGCCATGCGCAGCGGCAGATGCGGAATGCGCAGGCTGATTTCGGCGGCCGTCTTCGGATCCATCGTCGGCCCGAGCAACATCAGTGCGCCGCTGTGCAGGTCCATGAGCTGTTCGATGAAACGGTGGCTACTGCAAACCGCCCCTGCGATAACGTCTGACATACCGCTGATGAATTTGGTCATGCTGTGCACGACGACGTCGGCACCGAGCACGGCCGGACTCAGGATCAATGGGCTGAACGTATTGTCGACGACGAGCGTTATCCCCGCATCGCGCGCGATTTCCGCGAGCCGCGGAATGTCGGCGATGCGAAGCGTCGGATTAGAAACGCTTTCAGTGTAGAGGACGCGCGTCTGATCCGAAATCGCGGCGCGTACTGTATCGACATTTGTGATATCGACAAAATGCGTTGTTACACCGGTAGTCGGGGGTAAGAAGTCATGTAATAGCGCGTAAGTGCCACCATAGACCGTGTTTGAAGAGACGATATGATCGCCACTCTTGCACAGCGCCAAAAGTGTTGCAGAGATCGCGCCCATACCGCTCGCCGTGCAGTATGCTGACTCGGTGCCCTCGAGCGCCGCGAGCTGGCGGCTCAGGTTGTAGACGGTCGGATTGAAGTGCCGGCCATACAGATAGCAACCGGCCTTCTCGGGGCCTTTACGACCCTGGAACATCTCGGGAATCGTGTGCGGATCCATGACTGTAAAAGTCGAACTCGCCTCGATGGACATATTGACACCACCATGCTCGCCGAATTCATGGCGCAGGTGCGCTAGGTCTTCGATGGGGTTGCGGCGGGACATCGTTTGCTCCGCGGACGACTAATCCGTGAGTGCTGGATACCCCCTGTTTAACCCATCGTCGACCAGATTTGCATTCGTAGATTTACCGAGACCGGCCGGCAGAACGCTGCGAACCCTTGGCATAGTTGGCGCGCCCGGCTGACGATCGTTGCCCGGCGCCGGCACCTTTTGGTGGTCCGGAGTGACGCTTCTTCTGCCCGCCGTTGCGCTTGCCCGACGGCCGCTGCGAGCGACCTTTCGAGACCGGTTCTGCCCTGATGCGCGGATCCGGTGCGTAACCCGGAATCACCTCTTTACTGATCTTCGTTTGCAGCAGCTGTTCGATATCGGCCAGCAGTTTGTGCTCGTCGACACAAACCAGCGATATCGCATGCCCTGCATGACCTGCGCGTGCGGTGCGACCAATACGATGCACGTAGTCC
>JAOTUB010000241.1 GCA_029864095.1 Gammaproteobacteria bacterium
GATCCGTGTGGAATGCATCTTTGGCTGCACCTGCCGGCGCATTGGCGTCCCGAGTTGTTTCGCATCACCGCCGAGAAGCGCGGCGTCAAGCTCATGACCGCTGATGTTTTTTCCGTAGCTCCGTCGCGGGCAGCTAATGCTGTTCGTCTGTGTTTAAGCCATGAGGTATCGCGCGAGCGGGTAGTCAGGGGGCTGGATATCGTTGCAAATCTGCTGGATGAACAAGGCGATGCGAGCGCGCTGATCGTCTGACACAGCGGGACTGGAAGGCCATCGATTGCTTCCGCAATCTGCGTGCAAGGCGCGACAACGCCATGCGCAATGGGCTTCTTTTTGGGCAGAGGATATGGGCGTTCTAATCCTGTTCGATCAACGCAGCCGCGTAGCGGCATGTAGGCAGGGAGGTCGCCAAGCGAGCGAGCTGAATCCCACTCTCTCCGCCAGTAACAATAGAAGTCAGGCCGTGACGAATTTGCCGCGGTCCAATCTTTGCATTTTCTTTGTCTGCCGATTGACCTTCAGGTATTGTCCTTGAACAGTGAATCATCAGAGACACAGACATGGATGCGATTGCAACGAGATTGTTCGGCTGATGCATGCTGACGATGAGCGCGCGGATCGTTCACCTTGGCAGGAAAGCCGTCACCAAGGCAAAGTCGGCCCCGCATTGGCCGACAACGCAAGGTAAGATCATTGAATCAGAAGTGCGCAAGCGGCCAGGTACCAACGCGATATTTCGGTTCAAGATAGAATATGAATACGAAGTGGGGGGCATGCGTTACACCAGCAAGAATATCGGCATCGGCAGGGAGATCAGATCCGGTTACGCCGCCGAGCAGATCGGATTTCGCTCAAGCATCGTTGACGCGCATTCAGGCCTCATTAAGCCGGTCAGTGTAAGCTTTGTTGCATCATGAGGTATCTGTGGCTCATTGCCCTGCTCTTGATCGCAGGTTGCAATAACGAGATTTACGTGCGTGACGGCGTTACCGATGGTGACACGTTTTACCTTGCGCCCGTAGCGTCCGTCGATACCGATCCGGTGCTGCAGAGCTGGGTCGCCTATAGCCTCGTGAAAAGTGTCTGCCAGCTCGAACTGGGCGGCGAAAATCCGGCACGTCAGAGTTCATACGATTGCGAGTTCAGGGCGCGCAATGTCCTTGTCGATGCATGGGCCGAACAACGCGCCGAAGACCCCGACGTTAGAGATAGCTATCTTGACGAGTTGCTGGCCATTCGCGAAGCGGGTTATCTCGGTGAGTACACGGCATACTTTTTTCGGCGCAACAACTGGCAAGTGCCTGACGAAGTCGACGCCGATGCGTTTGACGATTGGCGCCGCCAGCACTTGCGCCGTCACCGGCCGCAGACACGCACCATCGGCTATTGGGGTTACCGAGACAAGTCTGCACAGCGGTTGCCCGAGACTTACTAGCGCTGGCGATGTCGGGGAGGCAAATTCACCAGGACGCGAATGAGCATCCTCCGCAGGGGACTCACTGCATCGGCAGACAGTCCGCCGTTCGATGTTGCGACGCGAACACCGCTGATTGTCAGGATGCCGGGCCGCACAGCTTACGGATCGGCCGCAGGACTGGTGGAGTTTGTTGATATCTACCCGACTATTGTCGAGCTTCTGGATTTGCCGGATCCGGACCATCTGCAGGGCAGCAGTTTTGTTGCCCAGCTCAAGGATCCCGGGGCGCCAGGCAAGGCAGCGGTTTTCCCGCGCTGGCACTCAGGCGTGGAGCTGGCAGTCGGCGAGGCAGCGCGAGAGACGGAAGTCAATCCCACCGTCTCCGCCAAATACCTTCCTCGATCGCTACCCGCGATGGGTAGCAAGAAGTTATGCCCACAGGTAAAGAATCGCACTTTTCGTAACCAGAATGTCAGTGTTCGCGAGCATCATCGTCAAAAAATGAAATGTAACTTGCTTGCTACGAATTTCCTGCATTGCTTCGTTCATCTTGCAGACAATGGTAATGATCCCTGGAGTGATGATGTTGTCCAGGAAAAAAATATCTCTCATCGCGATCTTCTTCATTATTTTCTGCTGTTGATCGACGCGCGATCGTCTCAGGGTGTAGCCGCTGCCACGCGGTCTTTCTTCGACGTCGGCTCGATTACGGCACGGTCTTGATGTAACGTATTAAATTATCGAGGTTGAGCGCGGGCTCGGTACCCCGCCGTTGCCGCGAACGCGTACTGGAGAAATCTGGTGGAAGAAGTCACCTTTCTCGTCAAGGGCTCTTCGCCCGAGCCCTACGAAGTCATTTTTCTCAAGGATGGGGACAAGCTCACAGCTATCTGTAATTGTCCTGCGGGTCAGTACAGCAATTTCTGTAAGCACCGCATCTCGATTCTCGATGGCAAGTTCGACGCGATAGCGAGCGACAATGCCGATCAGGCACCGCAGGTAGTCGCGTGGCTCGTGGGCACCGACGTAGAAGCGGCGCTTGCAGAGTTGCGAGCGGCGCAACGAGAGCCGGGCCCGGACAAGAAGGCCCTGATCGCAGCGAAAAGGAAGCTCGCGCGAGCGATGAACAGCTAGTCGCGCACGCTGGTTGTAGCTAACGGGGAACCAGCTTCAGGAGTCGTCCGTCTTTTCCGTCCTCGAGCAGCCAGATCGCCCCGGCCGGACCCTGGACGACGGCCCGCATGCGCCTGCCCATGTCGAAGCGCTCCGCTTCGCGGGCATTCTCACCGTTGAATTCGATTCGCAACAGGGCTTCCGATGATAGGCCCGCGATAAACCCGTCGCCTTTCCAGTTGGAAAAAAGATCTCTCGAATAGATCATGAAGCCTCCCGGC
>JAOTUB010000017.1 GCA_029864095.1 Gammaproteobacteria bacterium
AAGTGTCAATCTCCGAAATTGGCGTGTTGCAGAACACGATTGCCGATGAGTGAAGCGACAGCATGTTCAAACACCTTCACATAGTCGCCTGTTCGCCACGCAGCGGCACCACCCTCTTGCACGAGGCTATGGTGACGTGCTTCAGGATCGACAAGCATTACGATCATGAGGTCCGATTCAATCTCGTGTCCGCCGAGGATGGCCAGATTCTGCTGACCAAACGACCCAAGGACACGATGTATGTGCGGGCGGTCCTAGAGAGTGATCCGGAGTTCTACGTTATCTATATGATTCGCGACCCGCGCGATGTCATCGTCAGTCGCCATGGCAAGAACAAGAGTATTTACTACTCCAATATTCGCTTGTGGCGGCAGATGCACGGCTACGCCAGGCGACTGTATGGCCACGAACGTTTTCTCGAGGTTCGTTACGAGGATTTCGTACGTGATCCCGATGCGACGCAGCAGAGGATTGCGGAAAAATTCCCCTGGCTGGAAAAAAATCACGCCTTTTCCGAGTATCACGAGTACGCAAGCGTGTCAGAAAAATCGATTACGGCCATGCACAGTGTTCGCCCCATCGCGCCGACCAGCGTCGGCGTCTGGACGCAGCATCCGGAAAGGATAAAAGGACAGCAGGAGATTCACGGCTCTTTGACACCGGACCTGATCGAATGTGGCTATGAAGCGACGGCCGATTGGGAGCAGGTGCTCGAGTCGGTGACGCCCGATTTTTCCAGGAGCCGTTACCCCGAGAAACTGTACTTCTGGTCCCGAATTTCCCAACATATCAATGCGCTGCGCAAGATCGCGATGTATCGTCGCCTGCGACGGTCGGCATGAAGTCAACCGGAGTTATCGATGTCAGGGTTCCGTGAGTCGGTCGTCAGTCTGTTCTATCGGGTCGCTGTATCGGGCGCGTTGCCGGTCTCGTGGTTTCGTGACGTCGATCCGTCAACCGTCGAGAAGGCTAAGAAGACCGGCAAGCTCAAGCTCGAGATCGTCAGTCACTGCTGGCGCTACGGTCACTTTCTGACGTATCAGCTCAGCTCGCTTGTCAATCACCGCACCGAGAAGCTCGATATCACGATGACCGTGTTCCACGTGCCCGACGATGAAATCGTTACCCGGGTGCTCGACTACTTCGGCCGTATGGACGTCCCGGGTGTGACCTGGAACTGGCAGTCGCTGCCAAAAGAAAAGCTTTTCCGCCGCAGTATTGGCCGAAACCTGGCCGCAAAGGAAACCGAGGCGGACTGGATCTGGTTCACAGACGCCGACATCATCTTTCACGAGAACTGTCTCGATACCCTGGCCGATCTGCTGCAAGGTCGCGACGACGGCCTCGTGCATCCGAACATCGGGTTGGGCACGTCGCTGTTGCCCGAAGATGATGCCATTCTCGAAAAAGGCCGCGAAGGCCCGAATCTACTCGAGATTCCGATTGACCGGTTCAAGCCGTATGGCGGGCCGCGCAAGAAGGCCAAAGGGCCTCACCAGATCACACACGGCGACATCGCGCGTGCCTGTGGCTACTGCGATTCGATTAAACACTATCAGACGCCAGCTGAGCGTTGGATGAAGACTTACGAGGACAGGGCGTTCCGGTGGTTAATCGGCACGCACGGCACGCCTCTCGACATTCCCAACGTGTGCCAGATTCGGCACATCGTCAAAGGTCGTTACAAGAAGGATTCTTTTTTCACGAAAATTCGCAAGTTTATCCGCAAGAGCCAGGACGACTAGGTCTTCAACAGCTTTTTGAGGAAATTTTTTATGCTGCGCGAGAGGCTCGCCTTGTTCGCATGCGGGAACGGCTTGTCCGGAATGTCGTGTCCAAGAAATGAACACAATTTGTCCCAGCCATCGCCTTTCGGCAAGTCAAAGATGAGCAAATCGTCGGGGCGGTCCTTGAAGTACTCCAGAACTTCACGGTTGTGGCGTTTATAGCGGGCGATGTAAGTCTCTTCATTACCTTCCGGGCAACCCGCGTCCTCGCCATAGATCCAACGCCGCATCGGTGTTTCGGTGCGTGCAAAGTCTCTGACCTGACTGCGAATCCACTCCTTGGACGGCCTGCGTGTCAGTATGAATTTGCTGCCGGGGAACCGCTCGTCGAGTTCCTTGTAAAGAATCGGCCAGGGGTTGTCTTCGAACGCGTCAAAGTTTTTGACCTTCGCGTACGCCATCTCGTGCACCTTGTCTGCGATAGCGGGATCTTTTGTGCCGAATGAACCCGTGACGCGATAGCCGAGCTGCTCGAGCGCACGTTCGAGACTCGTCGTGCCGGTCTTGTGAAAACCGATGCAGAATACCTTGGGTTTCATGGGAGAGTTCCGATCCGCAACTAGTCGGTAGAGTCGGCGACCGTCCCGTATTGGCCGTCACTAAACAGCAAAGGCCGGCCGCCGTTAGAGCAATGCTTCTCGACCTCGCCGATAATAATGTAATGGTCGCCGCACTCGAGCACCGCGCGCGTGCGGCACTCGAAACATGCGATGGTGCCGGGAAAAATGGGCACGCCCCTGTCCGACAGTTCGAACTCAATGCCAGCGAACAGCGTATGGTCCGACAATGCGAAATGCGCTGACAGCGATTGCTGCTCGGCGTTCAGGACATTGATCGCGAAATATTCCGCGTCCAGATAGGCCTGCAGCGAATTCGACACTTTCGCGATATTCCACAACACGAGCGGCGGCTCGAGGGATACTGAGCTGAAGCTGTTGGCCGTAATGCCACAGGGGCCCTCGCTGCCCTGGCAGGTCACGATGGTCACGCCCGTGGCGAACCGGCTCAGCGATTGACGTAGTTCCAAAGGCATTAGAGCAGGGCCATTGCCGGTTTCGCTTGTTTTGGTCTTGTTTTTCATTAATATCTAAATTATTAATATATTAACTATCTTGTCTGCTCATGGCCATTGATCAATTCAGCCGCTCTTTGCCGATGATGCTGCACCGCACGCTGGACGCAGTTATGCCTAGGTTTCGGAAGATATTCAATGACTTTGGACTCACCGAGCCACAGGGGCGGGTGCTGCGGGTGCTCTGGGAACGCGAAGACATCGCGCTGGGGGACCTGGCGAAGCTGACGTTGATCGCAACGCCTAGCCTCGTCGGCATCGTCGATCGCCTGAGCTCGATGGCGCTTGTGGCACGCAAACGCTCCGAGCAAGATCGCCGCGTCGTGTATGTCGTCGCAACCGACAAAGGCCGCACGATGCAGGCTGAGATCATGCCGAAGGTGGCGATTGCCTACGCGAGCCTGAAACAGTCGGTCGATGCACAGTTGTGGAGCCAGGTCCTCGATGGGTTGCAGCAGATTGCGACTGTCGCTGACGCGGCGAAGCATGATGGCTAAGCTATGCTATCCGAATCCCGGTTAGTGAATTCGAGCGAGATTTGATGATGTTGTCGGCGTTACGCCTGGTCCTCGTTGCATGCATGATGCTCGCGCAGAATGCCCATGCGCATGGCGGCGTCGTAGAGGAAGAAGACCTATGCGTCATAAAGGTCAATTACCTGCGTGGTCACTTCAAGATCTATCAGCCGCTGACCGATGGACACAAAGAATTTTGCGAGGACCTGCCGAATGCGACGGAGAGCGTTTTCGTCATGGAATACCTGCACGATGGTCTCGCGAACGCCTCCGTGGACTTCCGCATAATTCGGGATGTAACCGGCAAAGGCCGCTTTGCTCGCTGGGAGGACATCGCTGCGCTCGAAGATTTGGATAGTGCGACGGTCTTCTATCAAGCGCCGGCCATAGAGCCTGATGTCTTGACCGTGATTCATGACTTTGCTGAAGATGGGAATTACATTGGTATTGTGACGGCCAACGTCGATGGCGCCGAGCAGATCTACCGCGCAGTCTTCCCGTTCGAGGTCGGATTTATCGGGCTGGGCTATTGGCCAGTGTTCATCGTGCTCCTGATCGCGATTCAGATTCAGTATCTGATAATGAGTGGCCGTATCGCGCGTTGGCGCAACCAACGCAAAGTACCGGGGCCGAAAGCGAAAATCGTAACGCTCTTGATCGTCATCTTTGTGCCGATGTTGTCGATGAACGATGCGGACGCCGAGAGCGGACAAGAGTGGGTTTCCGAACGAGCCATTTATCAGCTCAGGTTCGAAAGTTCGCTCGAGCCCATCGAAATCAATCAAATGCATTCCTGGTTGCTGTATGTGAGCGCTGACGGCAAGCCGGTCAGCGGGGCGACAATATCGGTTGTTGGCGGCATGCCCGCGCACGACCATGGATTGCCGACGCGGCCGCGCATCACCGAGGAATTGGGTCAGGGTGCTTATCGACTCGAAGGCATGCGTTTTCATATGAGCGGCGTCTGGGAGGTGTCGATCAACATCGAGGCCAACGGCAAGACCGACACCGTAGTTATTGCGTTGACGGTGTGAGCACAATCGAGGCAAAAACCCGCGTCGTGATCGCATCGCTCGTCGTCATTGCGGTTGTTCTGGCAGCGGCGGGGTTGCTGCAATACCGGTCGGCGAATCCGCAGCCATGGACCGAGGCGGAAGTCGCGATACTGCGCTCGCTGTGGATAGGCAGCCTGCCGCCTTTGCCGGCCGACCCGACCAACGCCGTGGCCGATAACCCGACGGCGGCCGAGTTCGGTCACCGGCTGTTCTTCGATCCGCGACTGAGCGGCACAGGCGGAATCTCCTGCTCGACGTGCCATCAACCGATACGGCGGTTTACCGACGGGCTCGCGAAGGGCCAGGCGATCGGCACGTCGAAGCGTAATACGCGCAGTATCGTCGGTGTAGCCTATAGCCCGTGGCTTTACTGGGACGGCCGGCGCGATAGTTTGTGGTCACAAGCCCTGTCGCCGCTCGAAGATCCCGTCGAGCATGGTGGCAATCGCGAGCAGTATGCGCAGTTCGTCGCGGCCGATCCGACGTATCGCGCCAGCTACGAATCAGTATTCGGCGAGTTTCCGAACCTTGCGAAGGGTGACGCGGTCAGCCGGGTATTCTCTAACATCGGCAAAGCGATCGCTGCTTATGAACGCCTGCTGCTGCCGGGACCGTCGCGGTTCGATGCCTACGTCGATGCAGTGATGGCCGGCGATGTAGCGGCGCAGCGGTCTGCTTTTTCGGCCGATGAAATAAACGGACTGAGGTTGTTCATTGGCGAAGCCGCATGCACCCAATGTCATAACGGGCCGCTGTTTACGAATCATGAGTTTCACAACACGGGCGTGTTGGCGTTTCCGGGCGAGGTCCCGGACAAAGGGCGAGTCCTGGGCGCACGCGAGGTGCTGTCCGATCCGTTCAATTGTCTGGGCAATTACAGCGATGATGTTGACAAGAACTGCGCAGAGCTCGAATTCGCACGAACCGGCCCTGAACTCATCGGCGCAATGCGCACTCCGTCATTGCGCAACCTCGAAAATACGGGTCCTTTCATGCATAAGGGGCAACTGACGTCGCTAGCCGAAGTGCTCCGCCATTACAACGACGCACCACCGTCGATGATTGGACACAGCGAGGCAAAACCGTTGCAGCTCAACAAGCGCGAGCTGCGTCAGCTCGAAGCGTTCCTCGAGACCCTGGCCGCGCCGCTCGCCACTGCCGAGAAGTGGTTAGCTCCGCCAGCAACCAACGTTGCGACCAATACCAACGAGGAATAGCAGCGCGATCAGTGGCAACGCGAATCCACCACCGCCCCCGGAGCCGGGACGCCACTCGACCTGAGCGCGCTGTCCGCTCTCGACTTCTTCGCGAAAACCCTCCAGTTCCTTGTCGAGATTGACGATCATGTCGTCGGTGGCGGCCACAAATCCGGCACTGCGCAATTTGCGCAGGTCCTGTTTGTTGTCCATCAGCGTCGCGTTGCGCTGATCATTGTGTGTGCCTGGCGCGCGGAATAGCAGTTTGGCAGTCTCAACATCGAATACGGCTGTATCGATCATTGTCTGGACTTCATTGGTGTTGCCCTTGACGACCAAGGCACCGACGATGGTCCAGTACAGCAGCGCGCTATCACGCTCGCCAGAGAAGGAAATCTGGTCATAGGACACGAGCGCCATGACGTCGACACCATACAGTGCGGCAACCTGGCGCATGCCCTGAACCCCTCGTGCAGAGCGCATGTAGGTGTCCGGAATCGCGTCAATGGACTGTACATAGTCCCGATCGCGGAACGCATCGGCAACGTGCTCCATCAGCTCCTGCTTCTCGGCGGCCGAAATGTCCTCGCTGTTTGGCGACGGGACAAACGCGATACCGACGCGAAGCGGCAGATTCAGATAAGGCAGGCGCTCATCAACGGCAGGTGGCCTCTCGCCATTCGGATACAGAAAATCCACGAGGCTGCTCGAGGCACCCTCGCGTGTCTTCTCGTACCCAGGGCCCATCCACAGGGACGTACAGCCGGAAATAAGTACCAGTATCAGCGTCACTGTCAGGATTTGAATTCTCATGTCTGTCCTCCAATAGGCTGCTCATCTAGTAGTACTAGCAAAGACGTGAAGCCGGCTCGCCCAGATTCAGCTGCAGCGTTCTCTCGAGGAAATCGCGCAACGCAGGCAACGTGCCCCGATCGATGACATTCAATGCGGGCAGTCCTGCAAGCTTCCTGACGAGATCGACAGCTGCCGATGTGTTGGCAGCCGGTCCGGCTACGAGGTCCGGCGTTATTCCAAAGGCCTGCCGGACGCCGACAACTGCGTAAGGATCTGATGCACACAGTATCGTGCAGCAGATCGTGTCGCCCAGTTCGTCGATCGCGGCGTCGCCATTGTAGGGTTCAAGTGGTGACGCACCTGCTTCGGCGACCAGAAAGTCCGGTTTCAGATCATTGATGCGGCTCAGCAGAGGCCTGATCGCTTGACGAAACTCGTCCGGCGGCACAACCGTGGACGGCAGGCCCACGTCAACGAAGTCGAAAATCGTGTTCGCGCCGGCTCGCTTGAAGCTAGCGATATCGCGGTAGCGACCGGCCCCTGTAAGCTTGGCGCCGACAACCCTGTAGCCTGCCGATGACAGCAGCTTGCATACCCGCCGTCCGGTTACGGTCTTGCCGGCCGACATCGAGGTGCCGACGAGCAAGATTGTCGGTATCGAGAACTTCGAGGGTTTTGCGCGAATGGCAAACTGGCGCATCGTGACTTTGTTGCCGTCCCTGACAATGTGGCCACGGTAGACGAGCGACATCGGACTCGGCAGCGTGCATGCGAAAGAAGTGAACCAGCCGAACAAGCCTGCGGCCGTTAGCGCATGCATCCGGCCATTCCTGACGTCTTTGTAGCTGCCAACGCCCTCGAGGGTCGCCGCGCGCTCGCCCAGCGCACCGACAATCTCGTCGCCGGGCCGCACGGGTAGCATCGCGCCGGAACAGCTCTCAACCACGTATAGCTCGGATGCCGGGCCAGCAACCTCTGCCTGCACGTAGTCGCCGCTTGCCCAATCCTCGTGCCGCAGCGCGCGAACGTCATAGGGATTCGTCTCGAAGTCTGCAATGCGCGCGAGCGAAGCGAGAAAAGTCTGTGTCATGCGGTTTTTCCGTGCGACTCCTGCGCCAGAGGCGGTGCGCGCAACAACATCGCCAGCAATGCCGCGCGCTCGAGCGTCTTGTCGATATACAGGAACTCATGCTTCGCGTGGGCGCCGTGCCCGACCGGCCCAAGCCCGTCAAGCGTTGCGGTGAACTGACTGGTCGTATTGCCGTCCGAACCGCCGCCGGCTCTGGCCTGACTCAGCTGCAGGCCGAGTTGCTCGCCAATTTGCTGCGCCTGTTGCCAAAGCGCCTGATTGCGCGGCGTCGCCTCCATTGAGGGTCTGCCAATCGCGCCCTCGATGCGCAGTCGCACGCCCGGTACCTGCGGTTGCATGCTGTGAATGAGTTTCTCTATCCTCTCACCGTCCGCGAGCGTGGGAACACGAACGTCGACCACTGCTGAACTATGCGGTGCGACAACATTGGGCTGAATACCGCCGTCAACGGTACCGACGTTGATAGTTACGCCTTTCTCGGCATCGTTCATGGCGAACAGCTTCTGAATTACGTGCGAAAGTTCAAGAATTGCGCTTGCGCCGGACTCCGGGTCGAGCCCGGCGTGCGCAGCTTTGCCGTACACCGTTATAGTGAAGCGCCCGATACCTTTACGCTCCGTCTTGATGCTGCCTTCATCTCCCATCGACGGTTCGAGAACAAAAGCGCGCTCGGCGCAACGGGCGAGCATGCGCACATAGCGGGTCGACGTGCGGCTGCCGATCTCTTCATCGGCGTTGACGAAGATGACTGGCAACAATGGCAGCTCGATTCCGAGGTGCCCGACGGCTTTCAGCGCCAGCACGATTTGCGCCAGCCCGCCTTTCATGTCGAATACGCCCGGACCACGCACGACGTTGTCGTCGACTTCGAAGGGCCGTTCGCTGATTGTGCCGATCGGCCAGACGGTGTCGTAATGGCCGAGGAGCAGCTGGTTGCGCACGCCGTCAGTTTTTTCGCCCGGTCGTGCATACACATGCCGCGGGCCATCTGATGCGCCGACTTCACGGACGACGAAGCCGAGCTCGCTCAGCGCCGCCATCAAAACATGTCGTGTCGGAGTATGCAGAGCCGGATGTGATGATGGTGATTCGGCTTCGACCAGGCGCTGTAACAAATCAATCAGGAAATTATCCTGGTTGCGGCAGTAATCCAGAATCTGATCAGCCAGTGAGCCATTCACATTGGTACTACTTTTTCATATCAGCAGGGAACGGAAAAGCGTTTGATCGCTCAATCGCGGCAAATCGGCCCGGCGCCAGATAAGCGAACAACGGTGAGTCATGAATAGTTTCCTGGTCGTCAATGTCACGATGGCGGATGAAGTCGACGTCGGCATAGGCGGCGACAATTTCACCGGTAATCAGACAGTTCTCACCGAAGCCGTCGACGGATTTGAAATGGCGGCACTCGAAATACAGATATGCTTCATCGATGAACGCGGCGTTGATCTGCTGTGCCGGGAACGTCGTGAAATACTCGAGAATAGGCTTATGGCCTTCCAGTCTCGGTGAAGCAGCGAGGCTCGAATAAAGCACCTGCGACGGTTTCGGATAGCTCACCGTGAATTCTCCCGTGCGCTCGATGTTACTGCACGTTGAGTGGTGCGGTGAACATACAAATCCGAAGTAGTTTTGCCAGCCCATCGGCGTAACCATATGTTTGGGCGCAAGATCGGTGGCGCCGTCAGGGTCCGTGGTGCCGATCAGGACAAGCGGAGCGACGGTGAAAAATCGATCCCAGACCGGCGCGCTCGTATCGATTTCGACAAGATGGTGTTTATCAGGTGGTGCGGGCACGGCGACACCTCCACATTTTGAGTTCACTACCAACCTACGCCGCTGATTTTTGGCTGAGAATAAGTAATTGCCACGCCGTGTTAAGGGGTTGTTCGCGCGTCACGGCAGCTCGCGGCCATCGCGTCGGCGAGAGTGCCTGTGCTATCGTAAACGCTTGCAACTAACTGATTTCACATAGTGGAATTCGCACCATGCACGAAAATCGCCGAAGCGTTGAAGAACTGATTGTGAGTCACAAGCCCGGTTATGCGCTTGATCAACGGTTCTACACGGATCCGGAAGTCTACGCTCTCGAAATCGAGCGCGTGGTCTCGCGAAACTGGATCGTAGCGGGTCATCAATCCGAGCTGCCGCAACCCGGCGATTTCAAGGTACTCAACGTCGCTAACGATTCCGCGATCATCGTGCGCGGCAGCGATGGCGAGCTGAAAGCATTCGCCAACGTGTGCCGCCATCGTGGCTCGCTCGTATGCCTCGAGGCCGCGGGCAACGCACGCAAGTTTAGCTGCCCATACCACGGATGGATGTACGACATCGACGGTAATCTGACGGCGGCGCGGAGTATGCCCGAGGATTTCGACAATTCGCAATATGCGCTTAACAGGGTGTCTCTGGACACGCTAGGCGGCTTGATGCTGGTGTGCTTCTCGGACAATCCGCCGCGGCTCGACGGGGCGAAGCGTGATCTCGCCGAGCCGCTGGCTATATTCGATTTCGAGAATCTCAAGGTTGCCGCGCACAAGGATTACGCGATACCGGCAAACTGGAAGCTCGCGATCGAGAATTACCAGGAGTGTTATCACTGCGCAACGGCTCACCCCGAGTACGCTCAGATGCACACGCTCATGGTCGACCGCAGGAAACGTGAACCGTTGCAAAAAAACATGCTCGGAAGAATGGAGGACTGCGGCATCAGAAAGATCGAGATCGACAAGATCGATCTGAACGCACCACCGGGTGAAATGGGTTACGGCTACAGCCGCACAGCTTTGTTCGAGGGTTATTTGACCGGCAGCAAGGGCGGCAAGCCGGTCGCACCGCTACTTGGCGACATCAAGGACTACGATGGTGGCGGCTCCGACTTCGTTATTGGCGCGTTTTCGTTCCTGCTGGTCTACAGCGATCATGCCGTGGTTTACGTGTTTACGCCGGTGGATATGCACAATTGCAAATGCGATATCTACTGGCTCGTCCGAAAAGGTGCCGAAGAGGGCAAGGACTACGATGTCGACGAGTTGATCTGGCTGTGGGACGTGACAACCGAGGCTGACAAGACCATCATCGTCAACAACTGGAAGGGCGTGCAGTCACGCTATTACAAGCCCGGACCATTCTCCGGCATGGAAAGCGCCGAGCAAATGTGGACCGAGTGGATTGTTCAGGAACTTGCGCGGGGCTGAGTCTTTCGCGTCACGATCCACGCGATCAGCAAAGTGACGCTAACGACCAGGATGATCAGCGACGCCAGGGCATTGATGTCGGGCGTGACGCCCAGCTTCACTTTCGAGAAGATATACATAGGTAGTGTGCTGCTGCCGGGGCCGGACACGAAACTCGCGATGACCAGATCATCGAGCGACAGCGTGAACGCCAGCAACCATCCTGAAATCATCGCGGGCGCGATCAGCGGCAAAGTGATATCAAAGACCACGCGTAACGGCCGACAGCCGAGATCCATTGCAGCTTCCTCGAGTGACTCGTCCATGGCTGTCAGCCTCGAGCGTACGATAACCGCCACATAAGCCATTGCGAAAGTCGTGTGCGCGATCGTGATCGTCGCAAATCCACGCTGGCCGGGCCAGCCGAAGAGTTGCTGCATGCTCACGAACAGCAACAACAGGGACAGTCCCGTGATGACTTCAGGCATTACGAGCGGGGAGGTGATCATTCCCGAAAAAAGCGCGCGACCTCGAAAGCGGCCGAAGCGGACGAGAATGAGTCCCGCCATGGTACCGAAGATCGTTGCCAGCGTTGCCGATGAGGCAGCGATTCGCAGGCTCAGGAACAGCGCGTCGAGAATTTGTTCATTGCGAAACAACTCGCCGTACCAGCGTGTTGAGAAGCCTCCCCAGACCGTCGCCAGTTTCGAGTCATTGAACGAATAGAAAACGACCGAGATAAGTGGAATGTAAAGAAACGCATAGCCGAATACGAGAATCGAAATAATTAACCGCGACTGCTTCTTCATTGCTGCGCGTCGATTTCACGGGCCTGATTGCGCTGCATGAAAACGATGGGTGCAACGAGCAGAAGCAACAACATGATGGTAACTGCGGAGGCCAGCGGCCAGTCGCGGTTGACGAAAAACTCGTCGAACAGCACTCGCCCGATAAGCAGCGACTCCGGCCCGCCGAGCAGATAGGGAACGACATACTCGCCCATCGCGGGTATGAATACGAGCAGGCAGCCGGCGATGACGCCAGCTCGCGCCAACGGCCAGGTGACATCCCAGAACGCTTCGGTTCGTGACGCACCAAGATCCTGCGCGGCTTCTATGAGATCGATATCCATACGTTCGAGTGTCGCGTAGAGCGGTAGAACCATGAATGGCAGATACGAATAGGTCAGTCCGATGAAAATCGCAAAGTCGGTGTATAAAAGCCGAACAGGTTGATCGATCACGCCGAGCCAAATCAGCATGTTATTTATGACGCCGTAGTTGTTGAGCAAACCCATCCAGGCGTAGACCCGGAGCAGAAACGAAATCCAGAACGGCAGGATAATCAGGAGCAACAACACGCCGCGGGTCGATGGAGCTGAACGCGCAATGCCGAAAGCCATTGGAAAGCCGAGGGCCAGACAGAGGATCGTGGCTGCGGTCGCCATAACGATTGACTTCAGGTAGGTGACGGCATACAGCTTATCGGTTAGCAGAAACAAGAAGTTGTCCGCCGTGATCGACAAGCTACCTTGCTCGTCAAATGTCGGCGTAAACGGAGGTTGTGCAATGACGGGATCGGCGAGGCTGATCTTGAGGATGATTGCGAACGGCAGCAAAAAGAACACGAGCAACCACAGGTATGGTACCGC
Organism: Gammaproteobacteria bacterium; assembly: GCA_029864095.1. Classification (GTDB taxonomy): domain Bacteria; phylum Pseudomonadota; class Gammaproteobacteria; order Steroidobacterales; family Woeseiaceae; genus UBA1847. The sequence goes on from JAOTUB010000017.1 coordinate 12,338, forward strand.
GATCGTTACGCGTTCCCACCAGTCTCGCTGTTTTACCGCTGCCACAGTGATGCCCTAGTCTCGGAGTACTACGGCGCTTCGCGGCCGCCACGAAACCCAGATTTCGTCTTCCCATTCGACAAACCGTTTCGCGGAACGCTGGCGGTTCTGGCTGCTAACCTGAATCACTTTTCCGGACGAGAGGCGGACACGGTATAGCGACAGGTTGCCGAAGTAACCAAGGTCATCGACGACACCGCGTACTTTTATGTCATCCGCGTTCTCGGGCTCATCACGACTGATGAATATCTTCTCCGGTCGAACGGCGATACAGACGTGTTGTCCGACTTCAACAGCATGGTCGCCCAGTGCGTGCAGGTTGGTACCGGCTTCCGCGGAGTTTACGATGATCGTCTCATCACCGAGCTGCGTTACCGTGCCTTCGAACATATTGATCGTACCGATAAAATCGGCAACGAATCGGCTTGTCGGATACTCGTAGATTTCCTTTGGCTCCCCTACCTGCAGGAAACAGCCTTTTTCCATGACAGCAATTCGCGATGACAACGTCATAGCCTCTTCCTGATCGTGGGTTACGACGATAAACGTGACGCCAAGCTGATCCTGGATGGCCATGAGCTCGAACTGTGTGTGCTCGCGCAACTTTTTGTCCAGGGCGGCCAGCGGTTCGTCGAGAAGCAGTACCTTGGGACGCTTTATCAATGCTCTGGCCAATGCAACCCGCTGGCGCTGTCCACCCGAGAGTTGCTCGGGCTTACGCTTGCGAAATTCGCCGAGTTTCACGAGGTTGATGACGTCGTCGACTCGCGCCGTGACTTCCGGGCGGGCGACCCGGTCTTTGCGCAAGCCGTAGGCGATGTTGTCCTCGACCGTCATGTGCGGAAAGATCGCGTAGGATTGAAACATCATGTTGACCGGACGTTCATACGGTGGCAGATGTGTGATATCGACACCGTCGATCTCGATCGTTCCTGCGGTTGGCGTCTCGAAACCGGCCATTATTCTGAGCAATGTCGATTTGCCACAGCCCGAGCCGCCGAGTATCGAAAACAGTTCACCGCGTCCGATATCGAGATTGACGTTGTCGACGGCTACGAAGTCGCCAAACAGCTTGCTTACGCCGCGAATTCGAATAAAGTCTTTCTGTTTCTCGCTCAAGGTCGCATCGCTCCGATAGCCGTAATCAAATGCCGCTTTTCGCGCGCGCAAATGCGCGCGTGCGGGGGCGCTCCCGTTTGGGATCGACTGTCTCTATCGGATACAGGATTTCCCAGACCGCTTCGTCGGGAAAGATTGCGGGATTTTCGAGCAACTCGGGCGCCATTAGCTGCCAGGATGCGGCGTTCGCATTGGCATAGTTCGAGTGGCCCGCGTTGGCAGCCGCAATATCCGGACGCAGTAAAAAATTCAGGAACAAATAAGCAGTATCCTTGTTCGGGGCGTCGCTTGGGATATACAGGCCGTCGACCCAGAGCCCTGAACCTTCCTTGGGCGCCGTGTAGCGTAACTCGATGTCGATGCCGGCCTCTTTCGCGCGTGCGGCGGCTTGCGCATAGTCTCCAGACCAGCTCATTGCGACGCAGACTTCCTTGTTCGGCAAGTCGGAAATCATCTTCTGGTTGCTGAAATACCGGATATAAGGCTTCACGAGTTTTATCTGCGCTTCGGCTTTGGCCAGGCTGTCGTCGTCCACGGCGTTTGGATTCAGGCCGAGATAGGCAAGCACCATCGGAAACAGGTCGGTCGGGCCATCGAGTAGCGAGACGCCACAGTCGGCGAGTTTTGACACGACATTGGGGTCAAATAGAACGTCACTGCTGTCCATCGGGTGGTCCGGCAGACGTTCGCGGACCAGTTCGACATTCCATGCGTAGCCGGTGGAGCCCCAGTGGTACGGAACGTTGTACTCGCGCACCGGCGCATATTCAATTCTGCGCATCGTCTCGGCGTCCAGGTAGCGAATGTTGTCGAGCCGGGAAAAGTCGAGTTTCTCGAACACGCCGATTGGCGCCAGTCGTGACGAGAATTGATTGCTGTGTACGACGACATCATAGCCACTGTTGCCCGCGAGCAGCTTGACGTCCACGACCTCCGACGAGTCATAGATGTCGTAGTTGACCTCGATGCCGTACTCGGCCTCGAACTTTTTGACCGTATCCGGCGCTATGTAATCGGCCCAGTTGTAAACGTTGACGACGTTCTGGCTGCTGCCGCCGGATTCTCCGTCATCGCCACAAGCACCGAGCAGCAGCATTGCTGAAAGCAGGCCGGCGATACAGTTGCTTGGAGCGGTTCTTGTCATACGGCCTGATTGCATCACCAATGAGGCCCGCTGACAATTACATATCGTCGAGGCCGCGTTTCAAAAGGGATCGGGCGATGATCAGACGTTGGATTTCGCTCGTTCCTTCCCAGATTCGGTCGACGCGCAGCTCGCGGAAGAATCTCTCAGCGACGTTTTCGCGCATGTAGCCACGGCCACCAAAGATTTGCACGGCGCGATCGGCGACGCGATTGGCCATTTCCGAAACGTAAAGTTTAACCATGGAACAGCGGCTATGCAGCGTTTTGACCTTCTCGCCACGGTCGCAGGCGCGCGCCGCTTCATAAGTCATCAGTCTCGATGCATAGAGTTCGGTAGCACTATCGGCCAACATGAATTGGATTGCCTGTTTCTCGCTCAACGGCGCGCCGTCGACGATGCGCCCGTTCGCAAAAGCCATGGCTTCTTCGATAAGCCGCGCGGCCGCACCGCAGCTGCGGGCGCCAATCATCAGCCGTTCGTGGCGAAACCAGCTGTGGGTGTACGCCATGCCGTCGTCGCTGTCGCCAACACGTTGCGATGCGGGCACACGCACGTTGTTGAATCGGTAGGTCGGATGATGCGCGGCGTAGGTGTGGCTGAATTTCGGCGTTGCTGTGATTTCAATGCCGGGGGTGCCTTGATCGACCAGAAACAAAGCGGCGACATTCTCGTCAGGGACTTGCGCCTGGAACCAGAAGAAATCGGCAAGGTTGCCGCTGGTGACGTACCATTTCTCGCCATTGAGAATATAGTCGTCGCCCGACATTGTGGCGGTGGCTTCGAGGCCCGCGACGTCCGACCCTGGACCAGACTCTGTTATCGCGTAACAGTCTTTCAATTCGCCACGCATCATTGGCAGCACATAGCGCTTGATCTGTTCGTCGGTGCACGCGTCAAACATCCAGGACTGCGGCTCGGAAAAACACCAGGACAAGGCGTTTGTGACGCGGCCCAGCTGTTCCCAGATCGCGACCTGGTCTTCGAGCGTCAGTTCGAGGCCGCCGTGCGACTTCGGCACATCGATTGCCGAAAAGCCCAGTTCGATCGCACGCTTCTTGTTCCTTGCAGTGATCTCGGTTGGCAACACACCGTCGTTGAGTTCGGCCTCGACCTCATGCGGCTGCAGATACTCGTCCGCGTAGTCGCGCGCTTTTTTCTGCCACCCGATCGCGCTGTCGCTGAGTTCGATATTCACGATGCCCTCACTGTTCGAAGTGTTTGGGGAAAACGCTGCACAGGTAAGTCATGACGGCAGCCATTGCTTTATTTTTGTCCCAGGCCTGCGGGCTGATCAGGCACGACAACCACAATCCGTTCGTCATAGACGTCAATGCGTTCGCGGCGGCGGCCGGATCGACGCGTTTGTAGGCACCTTGCGCAACGAGTTCGGCGCAAAGGCCCGCAACGACGCTGTCGTAATGTCGGTCCCGCTCGTCACACATGCGCTGGTAGGTCGGACGCGACTTGACCTCACCCCAGAACGCGAACCAAACCGCGAGTTTTGGCCGGTTGCATATCGATGGTCGCAAGTCGAGCTCCATAAGCGCCACCAGCTTCTCGGCCGGCCCGGGGCCAGCCCGTTCCAGCGTTCTGTCGAACTTATCGCGGTATTCGTTGGCCAGCGTACGCAATGTTTCCTTAAGGAGGTTGTCCTTGCTTTCGAAGTGCAGATTGACGATGCCCTGCGACAGGCCTGCCTCTTTGGCGACGTCCGCAAGAGTCGTGCTGCCCATGCCTTTGCGCGCAATGCATTTCATCGTTGCGTCGATCAGCTGCTGGCGCCGCCGCTCGCGTGAGGCCGTGCGACGGGATTTGGTGAGTACTGTGGCAGGCATAAGAACGATCAGTATGGCATATTTTGAATGAATACTCATTCATTATTCTGGACCCGGAGGTGCCTTCGTGAGATGCTACGCGAACGTGGGAACACGGAGGATTTATGCGCTCTCTAAAGCGATCAAACCAACATTTCAAAAAAGCATCTACCAAGCTTCCCCTGGGAGTGTCGTCCAATTTTCGCTACTGGGGCGATGACAAGACTATTTATGCAAAGCGGGGCCGCGGCGGCCGCATCTGGGACATTGATGACAACGAATACATCGATTACCGGCTCGCCTACGGGCCCGTCATTCTCGGTTACGCGGATCCGCGCGTCGACGCGGCGGCTCGCGAGGGAATTGAGGTCGGCGGTGTCTTTGCGCTGTCGACCGAGCTGGAATACACGGTCGCCGAGAGGATTTGCAGGATGGTGCCAAGCGCCGAAAAAGTGCGGTTTTCGAATTCAGGCACCGAGGCGGTGATGGCGGCGCTGCGCGTCGCCCGCGCACACACGGGCAAGGACGGCCACATCGTACTGGAGGGCGGCTACCACGGTGTCTTTAGCGAGGTTATGTGGTACTCGGAGGTCGAAGACTGGGATCCAAAGGATGGCGACCCCGAGGTGCTGCCGTACGGCGATGGCGTGCCGAAAGTGACCAAACGCATGTTTCATACCGTGCCGCTCAATGACGTGAACGCGATAGAAGATCTGCTCCGGGAACATCATGACATTATCGGATCAATACTCATCGAGCCGATTATGGGCAACTGCTGCGGTATCGCGGCGGACATGCAATACATGCAGGATCTGCGTTACCTGTGTGATCGCTACAATGTGCTGCTGATTATCGATGAGGTTAAAACGGGTTTTCGCGTCGCGAAAGGCGGCGCGCAGGAGCTCTACGAAGTGCGCGCCGATCTGTGTACGTTTGCAAAGGCTCTGGGCAATGGTTATCCGATAGCCGCAGTTGCCGGCTCGGATGAAGTGATGAGCTGGATTGGTGACGACGTCGTGCACGGCGGCACATTTACCGGACACTCGGTCTCGCTGGCAGCAGCCAACAAGACGCTCGAAATTCTGGACGAAACGGATGCGCTCAAAGTCATCGAGCAATACGGAATACAGCTGAGGGAAGGACTGAGCCACATCCTCGGCGAGCGGGACATTCCGCACAGCTTTGCAGGACATCCGGCGATGCTTGGACTGTTTTTCGCCGATGAAACCCCAACCGACTATCGCTCCTGGGTCGATTCGGACTATGAGTTTTACGACGCACTGGCGCCGGTGTTGCATGACCAGGGTGTACTCGTCGAGCTGGATTCTCGGGAACCTTGGTTCATGTGTGAGGCCCACAGCAGAGATTGTCTCGATGAAACCCTGAATGCTTTCGAGCGGGCTGTCGATGTAACACTGCAAAAACTGAGTAACGCCGCATGAAAACCTATGACGCCATCATCGTTGGTGCCGGACACAATGGCCTGACGACGGCGGCCTTTCTGGCCAAGGCCGGGCTCGACGTCGTGTGCGTGGAGAAAAACGACTATATCGGCGGCGCGGCTGTCAGCCGCAACCTCTACGAAAACTGGATGTACTCGAACTGTTCGTACGTCTGCAGCCTGCTGCGACCAGAGATCTACCGTTCGCTGGAGCTGCACAAGCACGGCCTGCAGGTTACGCCCTACGGAGGATCGGTTACGTTCATGGAGAACGGCGACTACTTCGGCTCGTATCACGACCCGGAGGTTGCGTATCGCGAAATGGCGCGCTTCTCCCGTCACGATGCCGATTCTTATGAACGCTACTCCGCAGACACGATGCGCCAGTGCCGTTTCATTCGCGATTTTCTGCTGCGCACCCCGCCCGACCCGACCTCTTTCAAACTAAATGACATCAAGGAACTAATCGCGATCGGCAACAAGTTCCTGGAGATGGGCCAAGATCGCATGTACGAGACGATCCGTTTCTGGACGATGAGCGTTGCCGAGTATCTGGATGAGTACTTCGAGACCGACGTCATCAAGGCCGCGAGGTCGGGCAGCGGCATCATTGGCACGGCCCTTGGAATCCACTCACCAGGTACGGCCTACGTCCTCTTGCACCATTACATGGGCGACGTCGACGGCAATGTCGGTACTTGGGGCTTCGCGCGCGGCGGCATGGGCGCGGTTTCGAACTCGATCGCCGGCGCGTTCCAGGCTTACGGCGGTGAACTCCGCACGGAGGCCGGCGTCGACCAGATCATTGTCAAAAAAGGTAAGGCGACCGGTGTGGCGCTCGAGAACGGCGAGGAAATTGAAGGCCGCATCGTTGTGTCCGCGATGGACGTCAAGCGCACGTTCCTCAAATGCATGAACAAATCCGACCTTCCTGAATCGTTCTACAACCGCGTCGAGAATTTCAAGATTCGCGGCTCATCGGGCAAGCTCAACATCGCGCTCGACGGCATGCCGACATTTCCTGCGTTACCGGAGGGCAGTTCGCTGTACATCAGCGATATGCATTTCATCGACTCGATGGAACGCATGGAACGCGCCTACGACGACTGGAAGGATGGCACCTGGTCAAAAGACCCGTACGTCGATATGACCATTCCGACGGCGGTCGACCCGACGATGGCGCCGCCGGGCAAACACTTCATGAGCTGCTTCATCCAGTATTGTCCGCACAAACTCGAGGGCAGGGACTGGACGGACCCCGAGCGCGAGGAGTTCGCCAAGACCGTCATCGAGCAGATCGCAAACTACAGCCCCGACTTCAAGGAGCTGATCCTGCACTACGAAATTCGCACACCGCAGGACATCGAAGACCAGATCGGCATCACCGAGGGGAATATCTTCCATGGCGAGCTGACCATGGACCAGCTGTTGTTCAACCGGCCGGTGCCGGGCTATGCGCAGTACCGCGCGCCGGTGGCCGGCCTGTATATGTGCGGGTCCAGCGTGCATCCGGGCGGCGGCGTGATGGCCGCGCCGGGCGCAAACGCGGCGCGGGAAATTCTTGCGGATCTGAAGCGACCCAGCACCGTCCCAGAAAACTTTGGTGATGATTAACTGACATGACTGACCGATACGATGCAATTGTTGTAGGGGGTGGCCATAACGGCCTGGTATGCGCGGCACTGCTGGCGAAAGCGGGCAAGCAAGTGCTGGTTCTCGAGGCCAATGACCAGGTGGGCGGTGCGGCCGTGACACGGGAATTCATAGACGGCTTTGCCGTATCGGCGTGCGCACACTTGCTGTACCAGTTACAGCCGAGCGTGCGCAAGGACCTCAAACTGAGCCCGAAGCTGGCGGCCGAAAACATGACCACCGTCGTTCTCGACGAGAAGGGCGAGCATATCCGAATTCGGGGAAACTCCGTGCTCGGTGTCAGCGATGCCGACGCAGAAAGTTACCGCGGTTTCCACAAACGCATGACGCGTTTCGCGGATCTCCTGCGCACTTATCTGAACAAGTCTCCGCCGCGACTCGGCACGCATGATCGCAGAGATCTATCCACGCTGGGGCGTCTGGCTTTCGACGTTCGCAGACTCGGCAAAACACAGATGCGGGAATTTCTGCGGCTGATTGGCATGAATATTCATGACGAAGTGAACGAGCGCTTCGAGAGTTCGCTACTCAAAGGCGCGCTGAGCCTCGACGCGGTCCTTGGCACGCACCTGGGCCCGCGTTCGCCGAACACGATCATGACCTACCTGTATCGGCTTGCAGGCGATCATGGTCGCATTGCTTCGCCAACCGGCGGCATGGGCAGCATCAGCGACGAGCTCGCGCATGCCGCGCGGGAAGCGGGCGTCACAATTCGCACCGGCATGCCGGTAAGCCGCATTGTGATTGCCAATGGTCGGGTGTCCGGTGTCGAAACCGAGAGCGGCGAGCGATTCGATAGTATGACCGTCATTTCCAATGCCGACCCGAAACGAACCATCATAGACCTCGTCGGAGCGCGGCACGTAGAGACCGGCTTCACGCATCGCATTCATCACCTACGCATGCGCGGCAACGCCGCGAAGCTGCACCTGGCGCTTGACGAACTGCCGACGATTGATGGTTTGGAAAGAAAAGACTACGCCGAGCGGCTACTGATTGCGCCAGATGAGCACTACGTCGAACGGGCGTTCAATCCAGCCAAATACGGCGAAAGTTCGCCCGACCCGGTACTCGAAATTACAATTCCGAGCTTTCGCGACAGCAAACTCGCACCGCCAGGCAAACATGTGATGTCAGCGGTCGTGCAGTATGCGCCTTATGATCGCAAGGGCGGCTGGACCGATGCCGCGCGGCAGCAGTTCGAGTCTGCCACGATCAGGACGATCGAACGATATGCTCCCGATATTGCACAGCGCATTATCGCCAGCGAATTGCTGACGCCCGCCGACATCGAGCGGGAGTTCCATATTACCGGCGGGCACTGGCATCACGGCGAGCTGACGCTGGATCAATTCCTGTTTGTGCGACCTGTATGCAGCGCTGCGCAATACCGTATGCCCGTCGACGGTCTCTATCTGTGCGGCGCAGGAGCCCACCCGGGCGGCGGCGTGAGTGGTGCCGCCGGACGTAACGCCGCCAGAGCCATATTGCAGCGGGAGAAAGCAGCATGACGATTCAGGAAGTTCATCAAGGCCGGCTGCGCACGCCGTTTTTTTCGCGAATTTCGGCGCTGGACACCGTCAATCAGTGGCACGAATGGAAGGGCTATTCGAGCGCCGATACGCTTTACTGCGAGGACACAGAGTACTTCGCGATTCGCAACGCGACGGCCGTATTCGACCTGACGCCGATGACGAAGTACCGCATCACGGGACCGGAAACTGCGGCGTACATCAATCGTCTCGTTACGCGTGACATGGACAAAATCAAACCGGGCCGTGTTGCTTACGCGGTATGGTGTGACGATCGCGGCCAGGTAATCGACGACGGCACGATCTTCCATCTAAAAGAGGGCGAATACCGCCTGTGCTCACAGGAACGGCACTTCGCATGGCTGCAGGCGGCGGCGATCGGCTTTGATGTTTCTATAAAAGAAGAAACCGCGGACATAGCAGCGCTGGCCGTGCAGGGCCCGACCTCATTCAGCGTGCTGAGCAAGATGGGCCTCGACGGTCTCGCGGAACTCAAGCCGTTCGGGCTGATGAATTTCGACTTCGATGGCGCGGATCTCATGGTCTCGCGAACCGGGTTCACGGGCGATCTCGGCTACGAACTCTGGATCGAGCCGGCCAAAGCCGAATTGCTCTGGGATGCGCTGTTCGAAGCCGGCAAGCTGCACGGCATTCGCGCGATGGGCACACACGCGCTCGAGCTGGCGCGAATCGAGGCGGGTTATCTTGCCGCTTATCACGACTTCCTGCCGGCCGACGCGACCGTGCGTACGGGTCGGACACGCTCGCCGCTGGAACTCGGCCTCGACTGGCTCGTCGATTTCAAGAAACCCAACTTCAATGGCCGCCGCGCGCTCGCGGAAGAAAAACGCCGTGGCTCGACATGGCGTCTCGTCAAACTCGACATCGAGGGTAACAAAGCGGCGCATCATTCCTATATCTTTGCCAAAGAGAAAGGTAACAAGTCGGAAATAGGTTTCGTGACCTCGGCGGCCTGGTCGCCGGTGTGCAAACAGAATATTGCGATCGGGACCGTGCGGACGCCGCACGGAAAAGTCGGCAGCACCGTCTGGGTCGAGATCTACTACCAGCGGGAAATGCACTGGGCGCGCGCGATGGCAAAAGCGACCGTCTTCGACAAGCCGTTCTGGTTTCCGCCGCGACGCAGCGCGACGCCACCTGGTCCTTACTGATCGCGTCAAGCATGGCACACCGACTCGATCCTCTACTCCGGCCCCGATCGGTTGCCGTGGTTGGAGCGTCAGGACGGACAGCTTCTCTCGGTGAGTGGTCGCTGAACAATTTGCTGCGCGGTGGCTATGCCGGCGACATCTATCCGGTCAATCCGGGCTATGAAGAACTGCAGGGTTTGCGTTGTTATGCAAGCCTTGACGATGTTCCCGAGGTTCCCGAACTCGTCATCTTTGCAGTCGGCGATCAAAACATCGAAGCGTCGCTCGACCAGGCTATCGCGGCCGGCGTGCCGGCCGCGGTCATCATGTCGACCCTCGTTCTAGACGATGACGATTCGCCGGTTCTCAGAGATCGCGTGCGGGCCAAGATCGAGAGCGCCGGCATGTTGGTGTGTGGCGCCAATGGCATGGGTTTTTACAACGTTCGCGACCACGTCTGGGCTTGTGGATTCGACAGCGCGATGCATGCGGCGCCCGGCAACGTTGCGCTGATCAGCCACTCGGGCTCCGGCATGTCGGGACTCATCGACTGCGACGAACGACTGCGCATCAATTTTGCGGTATCGACAGGTAACGAACTCAGCGTGGCGATGGACGAGTACCTGGATTTTGTACTCGATCTCCCCGAAACCAGAGCCGTTGGCCTGTTCATCGAGACCGCGCGGAACCCGGCAGGCTTTCGGGCCGCTCTCGAAAAAGCCGCGCAACGCAGGGTTCCGATTGTCGCATTGAAGGTTGGCCGCACCGAAGAGTCGGCGCGCCTGACCGTGTCTCACTCGGGTGCGATGGCCGGTGACGACGCGGCGTACGCCGCACTATTCGATTGTTACGGTGTGCAGCGTGTTTACGACATGGATGAACTCGCGACCACGCTGATCCTGTTCGCCGAGCTGCATCCCGTGGGCGAAGGTGATCTGGTTTCTTTGCACGACTCGGGCGGCGAACGGCAACTCATGGTCGACCTGGCCGACGACGCCGGTGTGCCGCTAACGCGCCTGACATCTGAGACAGTTGCGGCCCTTGAAGAGATTCTCGATCCCGAACTGCCCGCGGTAAATCCGCTTGACGCCTGGAGTCGCGGTGGACCCGACGCCGGTCAACAGATGACGCGCAGCCTGACGGCGATGCTGCAGGATACCGGCGCTGCGCTCGGAGCGGTTATCCACGATCGCGCGCCCGACGGCAAGATTTATACGAGCTACCTGGGCTACATGCAGCGTGCACATGCCGAGTCAGGGAAACCCGTCGCGCTGGTCGCTGCCCGTCAGGGGACCGGGTATGACGAAGCCGTCGTCACGAGCACGCATGCGGGCTTCCCGGTGGTCGATGGTGTACCGGTGTTTCTTAAAGGCGTGCGCGCCTTGTTTGCCTATCGTGATTTTCTGTTGCAGGACGCGGGTATGACGATCGACGTCAATGTTGCTACCGCCGCACAATGGCTCGAGCGGCTGCGCGATGGTGGAACATTTGGGGAAGCCGAAGCGCTCGGGATGCTGGCGGATTTCGGTTTGGCGACCACCCCTGCAGAACTCGCCATGGACGAGAGATCATTGCTTGCTGCGGCCGCTCGTGTCGGCTTTCCGCTGGCACTGAAGACCGCCGCTCGAGGCGTTGTCCACAAGTTGGATCAGAGCGGAGTTGTGTTGGGTATCGAGACGGAAGAACGGCTACTGGATGCCTATGCCGATATCTCTTCCCGGCTCGGACCCGAAGTAACCGTCGCCACGATGGCTGATGAGGGTATTGAGATGTTGCTCGGTTCGGAACTCGATCCGCAGTTTGGTCCCGTGGTGCTAATCGGTTTCGGCGGTATTTATGCCGAGATGCTGCAGGACATCACCTTCGCGCTGCCGCCGTTCTCAGCGCAGCACGCGCGGCGCTGCGTCGATCGGTTGAAACTGCGTCCGATGCTCGACGGAGTGCGTGGCACACCTGCTGCCGACGTTGATAGCTTTTGTGAGGTGGCAGCAACGTTTTCGGCGATCGTCGACGTATTGCGCGACGTGGTATCCGAGGTTGATGTCAATCCGGTCATCGTGCACAAATCGGGCTGCACAATCGTCGACGCGTTGATCGTCGCGAACTGATGCAAAAACTTCACATTTACCAATCACTCTGGGGCATGGAGCTACGCAGCCCGCATATTCCGGAACGCTCGACTGAGGAAAACTTCCGCATGGTCGCTGAAGCAGGCTTCGACGGCATGTGCATTGATCCCACCAGAGACGAAATTCCGAAGATGCGCCCGTTGCAAAAACTCTTTCACGAATTCGACCTCGGCTGCATGGTCAACGCATTCCCGAATCGTGAAGACGACATGCAGCCCTTGCTCGACTTCGCAAAAGAACTCGACGCCTGCATGGTCAACGTCATCAGCGGCGTCATGCCGATGGTGCCCGAAGAGGCCGTTCCGGTCGTGCAGCGCTGGATAGGTGAGGCCGGGCGAACGGGTATGCCATTATTGTTCGAAACGCATCGCGATGGCTTGCTCAATGACATGTACTTCACCTTGCAGCTCATGGACCTCGTGCCCGAAATGCGGCTTTGTGCCGACCTGTCACATTTCGTGGTTGATCGCGAACTTCGTGCGCCGGTGCCCGAGCGCGATCGGGAATACATCACCGCAATTCTCGAGCGATCCGACTGCTTTCAGGGGCGAGTTGCATCGCGCGAACAAATCCAGGTGGCGATCAATTTCCCGCAACATCAGCAATGGGTAGAGATATTCCGCGGCTGGTGGAAGCACGGCATACGCGAGTGGCGCCGCCGCAGTCCGGCCGATGCGACGCTGGTTTTTTTGTGCGAACTCGGACCGCCGCCCTACGCGATCACTGACGCAGAGCAACGAGAGTTATCGGATCGCTGGGAGGAGTCGCTGCAGATTCGCGACTGGATACTCGAGATCTGGGCGGAACTTGAAGCCGAAGGTTAGGCGACATCAAAACGCTGGCGACCGGAATTCAGGCTAGCCGGCACTTATTTTTCCTTCGAGTCTTGTCCGCGTACATCTGCTCATCGGCTGCCCGCAGCAAGTCATCGATATCCCGGTGAATATCGGGATCATACCGGACCCTGCCCACACTCCAGTCAATATGCTTACCAAAGTCCGAATCCAATTTCCCGGCCCGCGTACGCATGGTCGACAACGCGCGATCAGCAAATACACGTTGCCCCGCCATCATGACAACGAACTCGTCACCACCGAGGCGGGCGACAACGTCGGAATTGCGGAAACCCTTGAGCAACAATTTGGCAAATGCCCGCAATGCTTCGTCGCCTGCTTTGTGCCCGAATTTGTCGTTAAGCGCTTTGAAGCCGTCGAGGTCAAAGAAAAACAATTCGACATCGAGGTTGTTTCGCTTGCATAGCGGTAACAGATGGCTGGCAACCTGCCGAAGTCCGCGTCTGTTAGCTATTTTGGTTAATTCATCGACATTGATCTTCGCCGAGGAAGCGAGCTCATCGTCGACAAGCGCCGCAAAGTCTTTGAGCATCTGCGCTTCGTCTGCCGAAAAGCTGCGCGGCTTGTTGTCGATCAGACACAGAGTGCCGATACGCCGACCATCGGGCGAGTGCACCGGATAACCCGCGTAAAAACGAACGGTTGGATCGCCCGTAACGAGCGGATTGTCGGCGAATCGCTCATCCGCGTGAGCGTCTTCAACGACAAAAGCTCGCTCCTCCAAAATCGCGTGGCCGCAAAATGATACTTCTCTCGGTGTTTGACAGGCGTCGAGTCCCTGTTTGGACTTGAACCACTGCCGATCCGAGTCAACGAGGCTCACCAGACAACTTCCGACATCAAACAGTCGGGCCGCCATCCGGGTAACCCGATCGAATCGCTCCTCGGGCGCAGAGTCCATAATGCGCAGCGAGTGGAGGCTCAACAAACGTACAGTCTCATCCAGGGGAACTGGCGGTTCTTGCATTGGTTTCAGCCCTGTCGGCTCTATAGTCCGACCACATTACAGGAATTTAAGTCTAACAAGAGCAACTGCATCCGAATTTGAAGTTGATTCACAATTCGGGACGATCGCAAGCAGAGATGTGATACCCGACACTCTCTGTCGGCCATGAGCGTTACGTCAAATGGGCATTATTGACCAATTATGGCCGTTCACCAAATGTCGGCTGCGGCTCATTTCCAGCCGTTCCACGTTCTTACAGCGCAATGGCAGCTATTGAGCGTAAGGCGGACGATCAAGTGGCCGGACATTGAGATTATCAGGTGTCGCTTGTGGTCAGGAGTCGTCGATCAACGGCCGCCAAGCCCAACATTCGTCCCGGTCCAGTGGCAATGAAAGATGACATCGTGGTCTTCTTGCGGCTCGCAGCCAGCAAACAGAACTGGCGACAGCGGCATGGACACGGTCCCGGCCCTGCGGTTCAAATCAATGATCACGCTACCCTGAATTGGCCCGAAACTCCGTCGACATCCGAAACCGCCCGTTGCAGCTCCCTGTTAAGCGGCCACATGTTATGGGATACGAACACTGGCTCCGTGCATCTCGACGAGCCCCATTGGATTACCAGCAGGGTCTCGGAAAAGACCGAGTACAACAACGCCGGGAACTTCAAATCGTGGCACATCGATTGTGCCGCCGGACTGCTCGATCAGAGAAAGACAGGCGCTAACGTCTGGGACTCCCACATAAATACGCTGCTCTGTCGGGTCTTTGCGGATAGCACCCTTGATTGGCGTGGCGACAGGAATGCCGAATTGTCCCGTGTCATCTAGTTCCCACCCAAAGACAGACGAATAGAAACGTCCCAGGGCCAATTCGTCTGGGCCGGCGATGTCAAAAAATACGATTGGTTGCGCCATTGCCTCATCCAGCCAACGAAAACGCCATCGTTCGTTTCGGCCCCTACTTCTTCCGCTCAACTACCCACTCGCAGTGCGGATCACCATGGAGCATGGTCTTGGTCGGTTTGAATGTGAAATTTGGGTTTAAGCTTTCGGCAGCTCCTTCGCCCCACCTTTGCTGACCTACGCCGCAAGTATCCATGCCAAGGCCGTGCTCCTGCCACCTCCCCGCCGCCTGCTTCACGGCCGGCTTCCGGGCGAGAGCCGCGATCAAAGCTTGTCGCGAATCTGATAATAAAGAACACCCAGCGCGACCAGTGGCTTCGAGAACCTGTGCGCACCGGGAAACCGGATCGGTTTGATGTTGGCAAACACGTCAAAGCGTTCCATCGTACCGCCGACCGCGTCCGCCAATATCTGTCCGGCAAGATGGGTGACGTTTACACCATGACCAGAGTAGCCCTGCGAATAAAATACATTGGGCGAGATCTTGCCCATCTGCGGCACGCGATGCAGCGGCACGCCGATCGTGCCGCCCCAGGCATAGTCGATGCCGACATCGGCAAGCTGCGGATAGATCTTCAGCATTCGTGGCCGGAGGTTTTGCTCGATCACCCGCGGGTCACTGCCAAAATAATTGCACCGTCCGCCAAACAACAAACGCTTGTCGGCGCTGAGACGAAAATATTCGATGACGAAGTTGGGGTCGCAGATCGCCAGATCCTGCGGATTGACCGAGGCAACCTGCTCGGGAGCCAGCGGTTCTGTCGCAATGATGAAGCTGTTCACCGGAAACATGATGCCGCGGAGCTTGCGCTCAACCGCGTGATAAGCATTGCCTGCGATGATGACGAAATCTGCCGAAATCCTGCCATGCTCTGTGACCACGGCCGGCCGGTCGCCGTGCTCGATGCGCACAACCTGTGATCCCTCATAAATCGTCGCGCCGCTGTCGACAGCGGCATTCGCTTCGCCGATACAGAGGTTCAACGGGTGCAGGTGACCATTGCCCATATTCAACAGGGCCCCGATGTAGGCATCAGTGCCGATCATCTGCTGAGTCTCATTTTTGTCGAGTAGCAGGAACTCACGCGGGAATTCATGGCGCTCCAACAATTCGAATTCCTCTCGCAGCGCCCGCAGGTGACGCCCGTTGATCGCCACGTCGACGTACCCGTACTTGAAGTCACACCGAATGCCGTATTGTTCGACGCGCTGGCGAATGATGTCGTGGCCGGCCCAGCGCATTTCCCATAGCCGATCGGCACCGGTGGCGCCGAGAGACTTCGCGATTCTTGTTTCACCGGCAATCCCGCCGATCATCTGGCCACCGTTGCGCCCCGACGCGCCCCAGCCGACCTTGTTCGCTTCCACCACGTGTACGTTGTAACCGCGCTCGGACAGATGTAACGCTGTCGAGATTCCCGTAAACCCCGCGCCAATCACGCACACATCGGCACTCTGCGCGCCGCGCAGCGGCGCGAAATCGGTCACCTCATTGGCTGTTGCGGCGTAGTAGGACGAAGTGTGGGGCTGCGGGGACGTCATCAGACGATGTTGCCACAAGTGAAGCCGATGTACTCACGCGATAGAATGGCGTACATGCGAAAGGTGCTCATCAGTGTTTTTGTCGCGATCTTCGTCGCCGCCTGTGCGCCCACAGCTATCATGCCGGATGCCGATGTCGTCGTCATCTCGGTGCTGGGCACCAACGACGTGCACGGTGAGTTGGTCACGCAGCCCAATCGCGGCGGCATCACGACGTTCTCGGGCTATGTTGCGGCATTGCGAGACGCCCGCAGGAACGATGGCGCGGTGCTGCTCGTCGATGCAGGCGATATGTGGCAGGGAACGCTTGAGTCCAATCTGTCGGAGGGCGCGCCTGTTGTCGAGGCGTATAACGCACTCGGCTACGCGGCGGCGGCGATCGGCAATCACGAGTTCGATTTCGGGCCGGTCGGACCGAAGTCCATTCCCGAAGAGGACGGTGATGATCCGCAGGGAGCGCTCCGGCAGCGGGCAACAGAAACCGATTTTCCACTGCTCGCGGCAAACCTGATTGATGCGTCTACTGGCCAGAGGGTCGATTGGGAGAACGTGCATTCGTCGACAATGGTGACCCGGGCCGGCATCAACATCGGCATCGTTGGCGTGTTGACCAGGGATGCGCCGCAGACGACGATAGCCGCAAACACGGCGGGAGTTGAGGTCGCGCCGCTCGCGGAGTCGATCATTACCCAGGCGAAAGCTCTTCGTGCCGATGGCGCGTCATTGGTTGTTGTCGTGGCGCATGCGGGCGGCCGCTGTGAAGAATTCACCGACCCAACCGACCTGTCTTCGTGCGACCAGTCGGGCGAGATCTTGCAGGTCGCGAATCAGATTCCGCAAGGTCTTGTCGATCACATCGTTGCGGGGCATGTGCATCGTGGCATCGCTCACATCGTAAACGACATTGCGGTGACGGCAAGTTACTCCAACAGCCGTGCATTCAGCCGTGCTGATTTCACACTCGACCGCAATACGGGCGAAGTTCTCGATCGCAAGGTCTTTCCACCGCAGAACAACTGTGCGAGAGCTGCCGATGCGCGCGGCGCCTGTACTTTCGAAGATGACGCCTCACGGGAGGCGGCGAGCTATGAGGGCCGCCGCGTCGTGCCGATGGCAAGAGTTGCGGCAATCGCAGAGCGCGCGCGCGAGGCCGCGGCGCGCCGCCAGGCCGAAGAGCTCGGCGTCTTTATCGAGACCCCGATGACACTGCGTGACCGGCCGGAGTCCGCTCTCGGCATCCTGATGACAGATGCGCTGCTCGAGTCGAATGACGCGGATATCGCTATCCACAACGTGTATGGCGGCATCCGTGCCGAGCTACCCGCGGGCGAACTGACTTATGGCAGCGTGTTCCGCATGTTCCCGTTCGATAACCGGATCGCGATACTGGAGCTGACGGGCAAAGATCTGCGCAAGATCATCGCCATCCAGGCGCATAACACCGGCCGGCACGCGGGCTTTTCCGGCATGCGCGTCTACGTTGGCTGCAATGATGATTATATGTCGATACGTATGGTTCGCCCGGATGGTCGTGAGATCGAAGATGCCGATATGCTCCGGGTGGTTGCCAACGACTTCTTGTTAATGGGTGGTGACGACGTGTTAACTCCGGCAATGCCTGCAGATGGATTCGACATTCCTTATGGCACGCCGTTGGTCCGCGATGTCCTCGTATCGTGGTTCAGGAACCGCGGCGGCCGCTTGCGTGCTGACGAATTCCTGAATCCGGATAAGCGGCGCTGGAACCTGCCGGACCCGCTGCCACAAAGCTGTGCATTTTCGGGCAGTTAGGCGCAGACTCGTTGCCACGTTACAGGCGCTGTTGATATGTCCGAATCCGCACCCGCTGATCTGGTTTCAAGAACCTGGGCCTGCGCGTTCGCGCCGCCCGCAAAACTGCCGGCGTCGGCCGACGTGGTGATTATCGGCGGTGGCATCGTCGGCGTGTCTACAGCCTGGTTTCTCGCCAAACAGGGTGTCAACGTCGCCCTCTGCGAGAAAGGCCATATCGCAGGGGAGCAGTCGGGCCGCAATTGGGGCTGGGTGCGGCAGCAGGCCCGGGACACGCGTGAAATGCCAATGATTGTCGAGAGCCTGAAGATCTGGCGCGGTCTGGCGGACGAGATAGGCGAGGACGTCGGTTATGCACAGACCGGTTGCCTGTTTGCGGCGAGTACCGATGCGCAACTCGAGGACTTTTCCGCCTGGCTCGAGACAGCCGACGAATACGGTCTCGATACACGAATTGTCTCGGCGGCAGAGCTGGCGCAGCACGTGCGCGGCAGTGCGGTCGAGTGGCGTGGCGGACTGTACACGGCGAGCGATGGGCGTGCGGAACCACACAAAGCAACGCCTGCGATTGCGCGCGCAGCCGAACGCAACGGAGCAGCGGTTCTCAGCGCTTGCGCCGTGCGCGGTATTGAAACCGTCGGCGGTCGCGTTTCCGCGGTCGTCACCGAGCACGGGACAATCAAGACATCAATGGTGCTCTGTGCCGCAGGTGCGTGGTCGTCGATGTTCTGCCGTTCGCTCGGCATTTCGTTGCCGCAACTCAAAGTGCGCGGAACGGTCGTGCGGACGGCACCGGCCGACAGCGTACTGGATGGTAACCTCTTCGACGATCATCTCGGCATCCGTCGGCGGCAGGACGGCGGTTACACGGTCGCGCATGGCACGATACTCGATCATTCGATCACGCCATCGACGTTTCGTTTTGCATTCAAGTTTCTCCCGGCGCTGATGCAGGAACACCGGACGCTGCGCTTATCGGTCGGCCACGATTTCATCGACGAGTGGAGGATGCCCAAACGATGGGGGCTTGATAGCGAGTCGCCGTTTGAAAAAACGAGAGTCCTGAATCCCGAGCCGAACCCGCGAGCCGTCAGAGGCATCCGCAAGAATATCGACACGGTGTTTCCGCAGCTTGCCGATACCGAGATTGTCGAGGTGTGGGCCGGGATGGTCGAGACGTCACCTGATGTGGTGCCTATCATCGAAGAAACACAAAAAATTCCTGGTTTTCACATCGCGACCGGCTTCAGTGGCCACGGTTTCGGCATAGGCCCGGGTGCGGGAAAAGCCATTGCGGGAATGTTGACCGGCAACGATAGCGGGATTCCATTGCATGAGTTCCGCTTGAATCGCTTTTTCGACGGCACGCCGATTCGGCCGCAGTCTTCGGTCTGACCGTGTATCCGGACAGCTACTACAGTGCGACTGCGATCGGGATTCACAATCACCCGACGCTGCAAGGCTCGCAAAGCGCGGATGTCTGTGTCATCGGCGGAGGTTATACGGGTCTTTCCGCGGCTCTGAATCTTGCAGAGCAGGGCATGGACGTCGTGTTACTCGAAGCCGAATGCATCGGTTTCGGCGCGTCGGGCCGCAATGGCGGCTTGATTGGCAGCGGGCAGCGCAAGGATGCGCTCGAGATGGAGAAGCAGTTCGGCTTCGAAAAATCGCGACAGTTCTGGGACTTTGCAGAAGCCGCGAAGACCGAGATCCGTGAACGCGTGGCGAAGCATTGCATCGAATGCGATCTGCAGTATGGCCAGATCGAGGCTGTGCATAAGAAAAGTTACCTCGGTTATGCCGAAGACTATGCCGCGGCCCTGGCAGAACGTTACGACTATCCTCATGCACGGGCCCTGAGTCGCGAAGAGATGCGTGAGCTGGTCGCAACGGACAATTTTCTCGAGGGTCTCTACGACGCGCGGGCAATGTCCCTGCACCCGCTCAACTACGTGCTCGGGCTCGCCAGGGCCGCGCGTGATGCGGGCGTTCGCATATTCGAGAACTCGCGAGTCACCGGATACACAAGAAAGGATCCAGCGACGATTTCGACCGACGACGGACAAGTCGAAGCGTCATTCATCGTCCTCGGCTGTAACGGCTATCTCGGCAAGCTCGAGCCGCGTGTCGCCGGCAAGATCATGCCGATCAACAATTTCATGATCGCTACGGAGCCTCTGGGCGAGAAGCGCGCCCGACAACTCATTGCGGATCGACTCTGCGTTCATGACACGCGCTTTGTCGTCAATTATTTCCGCACGTCGCAAGATCACCGACTGTTGTTCGGTGGCGGTGAGAACTACCGTCCCGGATTCCCGTCGGATATCGCTGCTTTCGTCCGCCCGTGCATGCTCGAGATATTCCCGCAGCTGGACGGTGTCGGCATAGACTATGCGTGGGGCGGCACATTATCGGTCACAGTCAATCGACTGCCGCATTTTGGCCGTCTGCAGCCGAACCTGTTTTTTGCCCAAGGCTACTCGGGGCACGGTGTCGCGTTGTCGAATTTCGCGGGTAAGATCATAGCTGAGGCAATCGCCGGCACGGCTGATCGCTTCGACATCATGGCGAGTCTACCGATTCACACTTTCCCGGGTGGGACGTTGCTTCGTTACCCGGGGATGGTGCTCGGTATGTTGTTTTTCTCCTTGAGGGATCGGCTGTAGCAACACACATGATGAGTCGAACAAAAGAAAAGGCGACCGCACTACATTGCGCGCGGCCGCCTTTCCATACTTTGCGATGACGTTCAGAGGCCGAGGTTTAGTTTCTCGACAACCTCGATGGGTACGTAGTTGCTGCCTGCTGGCAGATTGTTGTCAATCGCAAAGGCCCTAGCGGCGCTTAGCGTCTGATTACCAATGATGCCGTCGACGCCAGCTTTGTAATAACCCTTGTCAGCCAACGCGCGCTGCAACGCCATCACATTCGATTGCGTCATGTTGGTCTCGCACATTACGCGGCGCCATTCCATACGCTCGTCACTGACCTTGTCGTTTCGGGTGACTGTCTCGTAAGCGGCCGGAATTGCGATGCGTTCCTCTCTTGCCGGCGAAACGAGTTTTGTGACCGTTACGGTATCGTACTGAGCCGGGACGGCGACCTCACGGGTAGTAGCGGGTTGCTTCACTACCGTCTTCGTTACCGTCTTGTATTCAGCCGGTATATCGAGTTCCTCCGTGCGAGCCGGGCTCACGAGAACCCGCTTTTGTACCGTCTTGTACGTAGCCGGTACTTCAATGAGACACATGATTTCGCCGGTATCGGTAGTTGTCTGCGACAGCACGTTAGATGTTTGGGTGGCCGCTGGCCCTTTCTTCCACGCCGTGTGCGCAGCCTTGTCCAGGACCTGTTCGGTTACCGTCTCGTACTCCGCCGGTACATGCACGATTTTTTTGGATGCGGGTTTTACGATGACCTGGTCCTGCACTTCGCCGTAGACGGCTGGAATGATTTCCAACTTCGTCGACGCTTCCTTTACCAGTACGGTTTCCTGGACGGTCTCGTAGCGCGCCGGAATAATCTCAACGCTTTCCGCCGCGTCGCTCGTCAGGATCCGCTCGGATACCGACTTGAATTGCGCCGGAATAAGAACTCGTGCGTAGCATTCACCCGCCTTCGGATTTGGCGGAAACAAGCTGGCATCGCCCGTCTTTTTGCTGCCGTCGAAACGAGCGGCTTCAGCATCCGCGAGTTGGCGATCGCGAGCGGCCAATTCTGATTCGAGCTGGTTAACACGGCTTCGCGCCGCATCAAGTTCGACTTTGGATACCGAATCGCTACCCGCGATGCTGCTTGAACTGTCTGCGGCCATAGTTGAGCAGCCGCTGGCAAGTGCAGCGCCCGCGATAATGGCCAAGAATTTAGTTTGTTGATTACTCATAATCCAAGAACTCCAGAATGTTTCATGACATCAGCGGCGGAGTATAGGGCTGAAAATGCGACATCTATCCCGATGTAACAATTGTTGACATTCGCCCGGAGGGACGATGTTGGTCGGCGCGACCCTTGCTGCCGCAGGGTGCGACGAATGATCCGGTTAGTTTGTCTTGGCGATCAGGTCGATGCGTTCTTCGATCATTTCGAAGCCGATCAACGTGTTGGTCGTGGCGTCGAAAATCGCGTCGCCCTGTGTAAAACAAAGTGTCGAACTATTGGTACTTTGCTTGAAGCAGACATCGGCATCCACGTCGATGGTCTGTTTGATGACAGTGCCGTCTTCGAGGCTCACGAGCAGCATGGCCTCATGCGTTGCTTCGTCTGTGCTGCTGATCGGCATTGGTTTGGGTGTGTTACGCGTCAGCGCGGGCGGAGCCGCATTGATGCTGGACGCGGCGAAAAGAAATGGCAGCAGTAGAGCTGGTAGCCGGGAGGGATACGTCATAAGGGACTCCAAAATGTCGCTCGACCCTGTTGCCCAGAGCCCAGGCGCCCCCGTACGCCGGCGCTTATAGATTCGATGCCAGCTTATGTTTAAGACTAGCAAGTCGATGATCATGCGTAGCGTGACAGAAGTCTCACCTTTGGAGCGTTCGGCGATTCAGTCCCGGTGCGTCTCCGGGTAGGTCAGCGTCAACATATATTCGGCGGCTTTGGTGACCGTCGCCTCGTCCAGCTCCGCGTCGCCGCCTTTGGCGGGCATGTCACCGTAGCCGGTTCTCGCGTGCTCGAAGAGGACGGCTTCCCACAGCCACGATCGCTTGTCCCAGGCGTCGCGGTCGCCTGTTCTCGGCGCACCGTCGAGCCCCTCTTCGTGGCAGCCTGCGCAATACTCTTCGTATGCCTGTTTCCCGGCGAGCCAAGCAGTCTCGGTTGTCGCAATCTCTTCGGCTTCAGGTTCAATCCGCGCCGGCTCGCCAGCGTTTCTGGGACCACAACCGGCCAGCATGAACAGCACAAAAAGCGATACGATGTATCGTTTCATTGGACCACCTCCTCAGCCTACAGTATGTTACTTGCGCGGCGATGCGCGCAATCGTGGAAGCTGCCTATCAGCAACGAAGTATGGAGTAAGTAGAAGTGAGCCAAGCAGTTAACAAGCAGATACGCCTTGCAAGCCGACCCACGGGCTGGGTCGCAGCAAACAACTTCAGCGTTACGGAGGAGGCGATTCCCAAGCCTGCTGACGGACAGGTGCTCGTGCGCAATATTTTCATGTCGGTCGATCCGTACATGCGCGGGCGCATGAACGACGTCAAATCCTACATCCCGCCGTTTCAGGTTGGTGCGGTTCTGCAGGCCGGTGTCGTGAGCCAGGTCGTGGAAAGCAAGTACGACGGCTTGAAAGAAGGCGACCTCGTGACGGGTATGCTCGGCTGGGAGAATTACTCAGTCACCGATGGCCGGCTGGTGCGCCAGGTCAGGTCTGGTCCGGCACCGCTGTCCTACCATCTCGGCATTCTCGGGATGCCGGGCATGACCGCTTACGTTGGCCTGACGAAAATCGCAGAGGCGAAAAAAGGCGACAACGTATTTGTGACCGCTGCATCCGGCGCGGTAGGCAGCGTCGTTGGACAACTGGCGAGAATACACGGCTGCCGCGTTGCCGGCAGTGCGGGCTCTGACGAAAAAGTGTCTTTGCTGAAATCGGACTTCGGCTACAACGCCGGGTTCAATTACAAGACCAGCAAGTCGCTGACTGAAAGCGTGCAGGAGGCCTGTCCCAAGGGCGTCGACGTGCTGTTCGAAAACGTCGGCGGCGATATTTTCGAAGCGGCGCTCTGGAACATGCGCGACTATGGTCGCGTCGCGCTCTGCGGCATGATCTCGAATTACAATATGGAAGATCCGCAGCCGGGACCGAGGGGAATGATGCTGATAATCGGCCGGCGTCTCACGATTCGCGGCTTCATCGTGAGTGATCATCCGAAATGGTGCGACGAGTACGTCAGGAAAGCCATCGGCTGGCTGAAAGAAGGCAGGCTCACCTATCGTGAAACAATCGCCGAAGGAATCGAGAATGCGCCGCAGGCTTTCATCGACATGTTAAAAGGCAAGAACACGGGCAAACAGATCGTGCAACTGGCAGACATTGACTAAAGGCTACAATTGATTTCCGGCGCAAACATCGCTGTCGTCACGGGTGGTGGTCATGGAATTGGGCGGGCGCTGTGCAGACGACTGCATCGCGACGGAGTCAAAGTTGTTGTCGCCGATCTGGATCTGAGGTCGGCCGAGAGCGTTGCTGCTGAAATTGGTTGCACTGCAATTCGCGTCGATGTCGCGGACGAATCCGATATTACGGCTCTCGTTGAGCGTGTGGAAAACGAGAACGGCAACATCGACCTGTTTATCTCAAACGCCGGCGTTGGTTTTGGTGACGCTGACGACAGCGCGGCATCCGCCCGTGGCGGAATGCATGACATCGAAGACCGCTGGGAGGCATGCTGGCAGGTCAACGTCATGGCGCATGTGTATGCGGCGCGTGCGCTCGTACCACGCATGATTAACCGCGGCGGTGGCTACCTCGTTAACGTCGCATCGGCCGCGGGGCTGTTAGCGCAGATCGGCGATGCTGCCTACACGGTGACCAAACATGCGGCGGTAGGCTTCGCGGAATCACTCGCCATAACGCATGGCGATGCCGGTATTCGCGTCTCGGTGGTTTGCCCGCAAGCCGTTGCGACGCGCATGATTGGCATCGAAGACGACTCGGACTCGATGGAGGGCGGCTTTGGTGGCAACGAGGTTGACGGCATACTGTCTGCGGACGAGGTCGCCGATTGCGTCGTGAACGGCGTGGCCGCAGGCAGGTTTCTGATTTTGCCGCACCCGCAGGTCAGCGACTATGTGCAGCGTAAGGCCGCGGATCATGATCGCTGGATCGGCGGCATGCGGAAATTTCGCCGCCGGTTGGCAACACGATAAGGAGGCATCCGTGGCCACAGCCGAAGGCAAGGCACTCGGCAGGAAGCCGCCGAGGACGATTCGAACCGGGGCCGAGTACATCGCGAGTCTGCGCGGCCGGGGTCTCTGCGTGTATTTGCTTGGCGAAAAAGTCGACGAGCCTGTCGATCACCCGATCATTCGCCGGTCAATCAACGCGGTTGCCGAGACTTACGACCTGGCCGTGCGCAGCCCGGAGCTCGGCACAGCCAAATCGCCATATACGGGCGAGCGCATCAACCGTTTCCTGCACATTGC
The DNA here is from genome assembly GCA_029864095.1 of Gammaproteobacteria bacterium. Lineage (GTDB taxonomy): Bacteria > Pseudomonadota > Gammaproteobacteria > Steroidobacterales > Woeseiaceae > UBA1847. The sequence goes on from JAOTUB010000017.1 coordinate 37,544, forward strand.
CGAGAGTCCCGAAGATCTCGTCATGCAGAACAAAATGCAGCGACGCCTCGGTCAGTTGACCGGTACCTGTTTTCAACGCTGCGTGGGCATGGATGCGTTCAATTCGCTGCACTCAGTGACGTTCGAGATCGACGAGGCGCATGGCACGACCTACCACGAGCATTTCGTCGAGTTCGTCAAGATGGCGCAGCAGCATGGCTACGTCATCGGCGGTGCAATGACCGACGTCAAAGGCGACCGCAGCAAGGTACCGCATGAGCAGGATGACCCCGACATGTTCGTTCGGGTCACAAAGCGGACCAAAGAAGGCGTCTACATCCGCGGCGCCAAGGCACACCAGACAGGGTGCATCAATTCTCACTGGATGATCGTGATGCCGACGCTGCGACTCGGCGCCGACGACAAGGAATTCGCGATCATTGGTGCATTGCCGGTCGATGCCGAGGGCATCACTTATATATATGGCAGGCATTCCTGCGACACGCGCGCGATGGAGGGTGGCGACATCGACCTGGGCAACGCCAAATTCGCGGGCCAGGAAGCGATGGTCATCTTTGACGACGTTTTCATTCCGAACGACCGCATCTTCATGGATGGCGAGCACGAGTTCGCCGCGATGCTCGTCGAACGCTTTACCTGCTATCATCGCCGCAGCTACGTCTGCAAATCCGGTGTCGGCGACGCCCTGATCGGAGCGGCGGCGACCATCGCCGATTACAACGGCGTGGAAAATGCCTCACACATCCGCGACAAGCTCGTCGAGATGACGCACCTCAACGAGACCATCTACAGCACAGGCATCGCGTCCAGTTACCAGGCGTCGCAGATGAAGTCTGGCGTATACATGAACGACGACATGATCGCCAACGTTTGCAAGCATCACGTAACCAAGATGCCCTACGAGATCGGCCGCCTCGCACAGGACCTTGCCGGTGGCATCATGGTCACGGCGCCTTCGCAAAAAGAGCTGGAGCATCCCGAACTCGGCGACATCATTCGCAAATACCTCAAAGGCCGCAAGGAAATTGCCGCAGAGGACAGGCTGCGGATCCTGCGCCTGATCGAGAACATGACGATGGGACGCAACGCGGTCGGCTATCTGACCGAGTCGATGCACGGCGCCGGTTCGCCGCAAGCACAACGCATCCAGATCGCGCGACAGATGCAGCTCGAGTTCAAGAAGCAGCTCGCGAAGACGCTCGCAGGCATACCGGCCGAATCGTCCGAGGAGATTTCGGCTGAGCTCGCGGGCTACATGGAGAAAGTTTTCGCGATGGTCCGGCGCACCCCACTCGAGTAGCGGAAGCAACAGCCGGACGTCGTGTACGATTTTCTGGACAGGTCCTGGGAGCGTCATTACCCTCACCGCGCTTGTACATTCGACCGCTATTCGTTCTGCCGTTTTGCTACTTTGCGTAGCGGCAGAGCGCCGGGGGCATCGCATTGACGATCGTGGCCATTGTGTCCAGCATCTTCTCGGTTCTGGCGCCCGATGTGTCAGACATGCGCCGAAGTCTATGGTTTACGAAAAAGTGCAGCTTCGGCGATGGCAGGCGGGTCAACCACGCTCGAATAAAAGAAACTTTTCCAACTGTCAATAAACTCCAGGTCGGCACCGAAAATTTCATCCAATTCTTTTTCGCGGAAATGATAGGGAGATTGGTATTCCTTGCCGTCAATAACGTCGACCGAACGAAACCTTTCTTCGTCCTGACTCATACCCTTGACGAAAAACAATCCGCCGGGCTTTAGTAAACGTCGTATCGATGCGATATAGCGGTCGTCAGAAATAAACGCATGCATGCTGTGAAAACAACCGCGATCGGTGATCAGATCAAAGCTTTCATCGGCGAATCTGGAATCCAGTACATCGTCGTGGGCAAAAAAGACAACCGCGTTTTCTTCCGCAAGAAGATTCCTTCTGGCCATTTCCAAGGCAACTTCGGACACGTCGGTACCTGTAACATCATGGCCGAGTTTGGCCATTTCTATGGCTTGTTCGCCACTGCAGGTGCCGAGATCGCAGATCTTTAAGGGGTGAGATGCGTGCATCCGGTCGATAACCTTGCGGTAATCCGGGTCCAGCTCCTTGAAGTTCCACGCAAAAAGATTCTGATCGGAGCCCTGGTACATCGACAGGTTCTTGTCGTTCCATTTCTTTCTGTTAAAGCGAATGAGGTCATCGACTTTGCTGCTCATGTTGACTGTCCCTCAAAAGTATATTTTGCCATGAGGTTAGGCAATCAAGTATCAATCCGGTCGCTACGAAAGAAAAGTGCCGCAGTAACCGCCGCCAGAGTGTCATAGGACGAGCATCTGATAGACAAATCCATCTGCGGCGCTGCACGCAGCCTATGCCGCTTCAAACCGTGCCCTGTTTTCGGCCATCCATTTCTCCATTCCCTCTTTGGTATGGTTGGCATCGGTAACAACGTCGGCATGAGCCTCCATGTAATGCGGTCGAAGTGCATTCATCCACTCTTCGAATGTTTCACCATCCGCCGTAACATCACATAAATCACATTTGAGGGTCTTCATTACAATCCTCCGCTATCACTGCTTATTGAAAATGCACAAAAGAGTTGCAAGTCAGTCTGCCGGCGGCAGGATCCGCATTGACGTCCCGTTCCGGGCTAATCAGGCCGGAATGTAAAAGGCTGCCCGGATAGGCGACGAGCCGATTGGGTTGATAATCGATACTCATGTAGCGCTCATATTGATCGCTGCTTTCCCTAATGTATTCTGCGGGTGGATCTCCGTGTGCAGCGGCAAATGCTTCGACGGCGTGAAAATATTCCTGGAGCCGGTTGTCGCTGACGTTCTCGAACCCGGTGGGCTTGTGTCGGAACAGACCCGTGCCGCCGAACTCACCTTCATTCAAATAGTGTGTCATCGCGAAGAAGTACTTGCTGTTGCTGTCGAAGTGAGGGATGCGCTGTGGAATCTGCAGCTCTTCTGGCGGCGTGGCAACGAGAGAGTAAGAGGCATTTCTTCTGAGCTTGCGGCCGCGCGGCACTGAATAGACCTTCCCGAGCAAAGGCACAATAACCCTGACGATTTCCTGCAAATAACCGCTCGGGGTCTCGGCCCTGACACCCGGGTAATAGGAAGCCGTGTCCAAGGCGAAACTCGCCGAATTCACCGCGTAGCGAATCAATTCGCTGGTATCCGTCGCAAAGTCATTGATGATGATTACGGGCGTTTTCTCCTCGCCCACGAGAATTACTCGTGGCGATGCGTCCGGATTTTGTCGAATAGTCGCCTGGGCCATGGGTTCTACGGCAGTCGTGTTACGGCCCGTTGCAACTACCCACGCACGGCAATCGTCAGCAGGGTCAAGGGCTTCAAGTCAAAGGGTCCGATATCGCTGGCATTGTAGCTGACTTTAACATCGCCAGGACCTTGCCGGTGAACTCACATTGACGGCGCCCTCGCAGAAATAGCTGGACCATCCAGATCGCGCGACAGATGCAGCTCATGAAACAACCCGCGAAGACGCTTGCCGGCATACTGGCCGATTCGTCCGAGGAGATTTCGGCCGAGCTGCCGGGCTTTTATCGCGAAAATGTCTCGTTAACCGCTGTGTACACGGCGTCGTCGAAAGCCGTCAAAGAACTGCTACCGCATCCTGACATGATTCCAGTGGACCTGGTCCCGAGTCGCTACATGGTTGCGCGCCTGGTCGGCATTGCCATCATCGCTGCGCTCGTTATTGACGCCATTAGCGACCCGATCGTCGGCTACTGGTCGGACAACCTGCGCTCGCGCTGGGGCAGGCGACACCCGTTCATGCTGGCCGCGGCTTTACCCGTTGCGCTGAGCTATTTCCTGCTGTGGAACCCACCGGCAGGCTGGTCGCAGACCGGAATATTCTGGTATCTGCTGCTGTTGGCCGTGATTTCCAGATACCAGCTTAGTCGCACGGACCACGAAGATAATCTGCGCAAGCTGGCGATAAGCCGGGTATCCGACTAGGCGACGGATACTGAGCATTCCTGTTAACAGGTGGAATGGAA
>JAOTUB010000113.1 GCA_029864095.1 Gammaproteobacteria bacterium
ACGACCACGGCCATCACTGCGAGCTGCCTGGCACGAACTGTCAGAGCATTTCTATGCATTTGCTGCCAACTTCTGCTGTGTCACTGCGCGCTTCTGCGGAATTGCAATGCGGAAGTGCGCACCCGGAAACTCATTCGAATCGACCAGTTCCACGGACCCGTCATGGGCCTGGATACACTCGAGCACCACGGACAAGCCGATGCCCGTTCCGCCGACCTGGCCGCCTTGCTCTCGCGTTCCCTGGAAGAAGGCCTCGAAAATGCGCGGGCTCTCTTCGTCCGGAATACCCGGTCCCGTGTCACCAAACTCGAGCACAAAGCTCGATGCCGTATGGTGCGCGCGGATCGTAATGTAGCCGCCTTTCGGCGTGAACTTGATCGCGTTCGACAGCAGATTATCAATTACAGTGCGAACTTTGTCGCGATCCGCATTCACAGTTATGTCCTCGATTTCGAGTTTTAACTGGATATGGGCGGCTTTTAGTGCCAGGCGTTGCGCTTTGGCCACCGAAATTGCCAGTGCCCGGATCGGGAAGTCGGTCAGCGTTAGCACCTCGGTCTTCGTCTGCCAGGCACTGAAACTCAGCAAGTTCTCGATCAATTGCTGCAGTTTGAGCCCGTTCATGCGCAGGATGTCGGCCACCTCGCGCTGCGGCCGTTCCAGCTCACCCACCGTGCCGTCGAGCAACAGTTCGGTGCCTTCGCGAATGTTCGCCAGTGGCGTCTTGAGTTCGTGCGACATGTGGCGCAGGAACTTGTTCTTCTCCTGCGCCAGTTCGAGCAGGCGCATTCGCAGCCATTCGAGCTGGCGGCCGAGGCGCTCGAGGTCGGTCGGGCCTTTGACTTTGATGGGCTTTGAGAAACCGCTTTGGCCCAGCTGCGAAATGGCTGCGTCGAGCTGCCGGATGGGCCGCGCGACGAGCACGATGAAGAACAGCACGAGAATGACCGTGCCCGGCACGAGTGCCGCTACCTGCCAGGCAGAGACGCGTTGTGCATGGCGCGTGCTCTCCTGCAGATTGGTCAGTTCGGCATCGACGAATGCCGATAATGTGCCCGTCAGTTCCGTTACGCGGCTGCGCAGCAGCGCGAACTCGGCAATTGCCCGGGCTTCATCCGCGTCGCTCAGGTTCGCCTGTTCGAGAGTCGTCACGATACGGCGTGCGCCGGCGCCTATCGACGCGGCGAGTGCTGCCGCATCCGCACGCTCGGTCAACGGCGCCATCTCGGTGAGGCGGGCATCGATGGTTGCGAGGTCCTGGCGCAGCAGCTGCAGACTTTCCGGGCTGCCGAGCACCTGGTACTGGCGCGCGACGCGCTCCAGAGAGCCGACTCGTTCCACGAGCAGCCGGTTGTTCTCGGCCGCCGCCACGCCGGTAAACACGAGGCGCTCACTTTGGGCGGCCAGTCGATCGAGGTTCACGAGCGCCCAGATGACGGCCACGAGCAGTGGCAGGCCCACGAGCCCAAATCCTACAAGAATCAGGCCGTTAAGCGATCTTGGGCGGCGAAATTTCATGTGCGAAGTGTAGCACTGCCGGGCCCCGAATCAGGCCGCCCAGTAAGCGCGTGGGTCTTTGTCCGCTATTTTGCGCTCCCACTCGAAACTCGTGCGCACGATCGTGTCGAGGTCGTCGAATTTGGGCTTCCACCCCAGCACTTTGTGGATTTTTTTCACGACCGCGACGAGTTCGGGCGGGTCGCCCGCTCTGCGCGGCTCCTCGGTGATGTGCAGTGGCTCACCACTGACCTTCTCAACGGCCGCCAGCACCTCGCGCACGCTGTAGCCGTGGCCGTAGCCACAATTCAGTGTCGCCGATTTGCCGCCGTCCCTGAGGTAGCTCAGCGCGTCGAGGTGTGCGGCCGCAAGATCCTCGACGTGAATGTAGTCGCGCAGCCCTGTGCCATCGGGCGTCGGGTAATCGGTGCCGAATACGCTGACGCCCGGCCTGAGGCCCACGGCCGCCTCGCAGGCGACTTTGATGAGCAGGGTCGCCTTGGGCGTCGACTGGCCGATGGTGCCGCCCGGCTCGCAGCCTGCGACATTGAAATAACGCAGCGATACATAGCTTGGCCCGCCCGCGAACGCGAGGTCGCGCAGCATCCACTCGGTCATGAGTTTGGAACTGCCGTAGGGATTGATAGGCCGCGTCGGCGTGTTTTCGGCGGCCTTGCCATCGGGCGGCACGCCGTAAACGGCGGCTGTCGACGAGAACACGATGTGCTTGACGCCGTGTTCGTGTGCGCGTTCGAGCAACGTGCGGCTGTTCGCCGTGTTATTGCCGTAGTATTTGAGCGGATCGGCGACCGATTCGGGTACGATCGTGTGCGCCGCGAAATGCATCACCGTGTCGATGTCGTGGTCTTCGAAGAGCTTGTCAAGCAGGGCGGCATCGCCCGTATCACCGATCACGAGTTCGCCCGAGGTCACCGCCGCTTCGAAGCCGGTCGAGAGGTTATCCAGCGTAATGACGCTTTCACCGGCGCTGCCGAGCTGACGCACGACGTGGCTACCGATATACCCGGCACCGCCGGTCACGAGAATCTTGCCGTTGCCCATTAGGATTTCCCAAGAAAACCGAGACATTGAGGCCGGAAATGTGAACCCAGCGCTCGCTCAGGGGACAAAGTTTACCAATACTGGCCCACTGAGTTCGGACCTACTTCGCACAATATTATGTGAGAATGGAGCATCGCGTGAGGAAATCACCGAGGACCAATGGATGATTGTGCTACGTGGCCGACTGGCGCTGACTGCGCTCTCATTGGTCGCGATGGCCGCTTGCGGTGGCGGCAAAGGTGGCAACAACAATTCCGGCAATCAGGGCGGCGGGCCGGTCCTGACAGTTTCCGGGACCGTCAATTATGAGTTTGTGCGACCCAATGCGAATTGCAACGGCCTGAATCTCGATGCCCCGGTGTTGCGCCCGATCCGCGGCGCCACGGTGCAGCTGCTCGGCAGCAGCGACGCGGTTTTGGGCACGACCATCTCCGGCGAAGATGGTAGCTATGTTTTTACGAATATCGACGCGAATACGATGGTCCGCTTGCGCGTGCGAGCGGAGCTCAAGCAACAGGGTGCGCCGAGTTGGGATGTCGAAGTGCGCGACAACTTCGACGACAGCGGCAACCCGCCGCCACTTGGCAGCCGCCCGCTGTATGTAGCTGACGGCTCGCTCTTCAATATCGGATCGTCGAATGCGTCCCGCGATCTTACCGCTACAACCGGCTGGGGTGGCAGCAGCTACACGGGTGCCCGGGCGGCTGCGCCGTTTGCGATACTCGATACGATATACACGGCCATTCAGTTCGTGCTGTCCGCTGATGCGACGGCGAACTTCCCGGCACTTGACGTCTTTTGGAGTGTCAATAATACGGCGACGGTTTCCGGGGATCTGGATGCCGGCGAACTGGGCACCTCGTCTTATTTCACGGGTCTGCAGGAGTTATTCCTTCTCGGTGATGCCGACAGCGATACCGACGAGTTTGACGACCACGTCGTCCTGCACGAGTGGGGGCATTACTTCGAAGATGCTTTTTCCCGCTCGGACAGTCGCGGCGGGGCGCACAATATCGGCGAGAGCCTCGAGGCCGCACTAGCGTTCGGCGAGGCGTGGGGCCACGCGTTTGCGGCGATGGCGCTGGATGAACCGATTTACTGTGATACCGGTCCAGCGGGCTCGAGCGGTGGTTTTTCATTGAGCACCGAGACTGGCAATTTCGGCGTGCCGGGGTGGTTTAACGAATGGGGAATTGCGACGGTCATCTATGATCTCTGGGACACTGACGACGACGGCTCCGACAACGGTTCTATCGGCTGGGGTCCGATCTACAACATCATGACCGGGCCGCAGGCATCGGGTGACGCGTTTACAACGGTATTCTCGTTTGCCGCCGAGCTGCGTGCTGCGCTTAACGCGCAAGGTCAGGCGTTCATTGACTCGCAATTGGCACGTGAAAATATTGTCTCTGGCAACGGTCTCGACATCTGGGCAAGCAATGAGACGAACAATGCAGGCGTGGCGCAGGACGTCCTTCCGCTTTACACCGATTACACAGCCGACGGGTCGGTGCTCAATGTTTGCATGAACAACCAGCTCGACGGTCTGACCCGAGACGGCAACAACGTTGGCGAAGACCGTTATCTGCGCATCAGCGTGCCGCTGACGGATGAATATGATGTCGTTATGGCAGCAACGACACCCACACCTGCAACTGCGGACCCGGGCGATCGGGACCAGAGCGATCCAGACTTCTACATCTATGATGGTCCACAGGAACTGATCCGCGGCTGGTCCTCTGACGACAATCTGGAAACGGCCAGAACGCCAACATTGCAGGCCGGCACGACGTATATTGCGTTCCTCGAGGAATGGCGTTTCCAGGATGTGGACGGCGCGCCGGCAAGTTTTCCGAGCCGCATGTGTTTCGACGTATCATTCACCCCGACTCCGTAAGAAACCGCACCAGGTGAACCAATGAATCGAATGATCTTTCCTATGCTTGCGCTGCTAGCCACGGCATTGAGTGCTTGCGGAAACGGCAGCGTTGATGAGTCTGACGCCGACGTAACGCCTTCGACGCCTGCAGTCAACTTCAAACCGGGCGCGCAGGGTGGCCGCACCGTGAAGCCACAGGGGCCCGTATCGATTGCTTACAAGATCATCGGCACGCCGATCGTCGGTCAGCCCGTCGGCGTCGATTTGCAGGTTCAGTCCACGCTTGGTCCGCAGCCGATCACGCTGAGCTACCGTGTCAATGATTCGACGGCCATGGAGTTCGCGGCATCGCAGGAAGCGCGCGTATCGATCGCGGCCTCCGATGATGACGGTCCGAGCGTGCAACAGGTGCAGGTCGTCCCGCTGCGCGAAGGGCGAATCTTCCTGAATGTGTCGGCAACGATCGAGACGGAGGATGGAACGATGTCGACCGTCACGGCGATCCCGATCCAGGTTGGCGCCGCGCTGCGAGAGACCACCGAAAACGGCGAAGTCATGACCGACGAAAACGGAGAATTGGTCCGCTCACTGCCCGCTAACGAGAACTGATTCAGCGTCCGGCGGGTGCCCGATGCTTATGTCATGTTCGTAATCGATTTGTTGCGCGGCGCTAATGAACATCAGGTTCTTGTCATAAGTCTTTGTACATCAAAGGGAAAAATTTCCCAAAATAAATTTCAAAACCGGAGTTGCATCACAGACGCTTGTCTGAACTCAATCTAAAGTAGCCAGGTGTTGCCAGTAAGCCAACGGCGCACCATGTCCACACGGATGTTTTTGTTCGCAGGGATTGAGCGGGTCGACCGATGCACAAAGAGCTTCGCGACAAAATCAAACACGCTACCGAGGCGTCCGGTATCGAGAAACCCGACTTCCTCGAACTGCTGAGTTTGATCGACCAGCATTATGACAAGATGGAAGCGACGATCACCCAGTCGCTGACCAGTACTACCCCAATCGAGGCCATATTCGACAGCGTGACCGAAGCGCTGCTGTCGGTCAGTGAAAGCGGCATCGTTTGCAACTGCAACAAGATTTGTTCGCACTACTTCGGCCTGACCAAAGACCAGCTCATCGGCTCGAAGATCGAGCACATTCTCCCGGCCGCCAAAGGCCGGACCGTGGCCGAGTTTGTCGCGCCCTTTACATCCAACCTCGATGCCTCGCAGCTGCGGGTCGAGACCGGTCGCATCGAAGCGGTTCGCGCCAATGGCGATGTCTTCATAGCGGAGCTCAATGCGAGCGAACTGCAGGCCGGCGGCGGCAGGATTTTTGTCATCAGTTTGCATGACGTCACGGGACGCCAGCAGGCCGAGTCCGCCCTCAAGGAGAACGAGGAGCGCTACCGGGCCCTCGTGGAGAATGCGCCCGAGGCGATCGTCGTCTTCGACATCGATGAGAATCTTCTCGTGGACGCCAATGACCCGGCCTGCGAGTTGTTCAACCTGTCGCGCAGCCGGTTGTTGTCGATCGGGCCCGAAGCGATCAGTCCGGAGGTGCAGCCGGATGGCACGCCGTCATTTGGAGTCGATCGCGGCTATGTCGAAAAGGCGCTGAACGGTGGGCATCCAACGTTCGAATGGACGCATCAGGATTCGAAGGGCAGGGAATTCCCGTGCGAAGTTCGCTTTAGCCGCCTGCCTGCGGGCGAGAAACGCCTGATTCGGGCGTCGATCACTGACATCACCGAACGCAAGCGCAACGAGACCATTACGTTCGCGCAAAACAAGATTCTTGAAATGATCGCGGCCAGTAGACCGCACGATCGCACGTTGCGGGCTATATGCCGCAGCGTCGAAAAGATCGGTGACGGATTTCGCGCCGCCATCATGCAGTTCGACAATGGCGGCGGAACAATCAGCGTCGCCGAGGCGCCCAGTTTGCCCGAGCCATTGAAGGTGTTCCTAAATTTCGTCGAAGTGAGTGCTGACAGCATTACTTGCGGTAGCGCTGTGCACCGTGGAGAGGAGCGGTTTACGACCAATATCGCCATTGACCCCGCCTGGAAGTCTCAGTGGCTTGTCGCGGAGGAACACGGTATTGCTGCAGTATGGTCGTTTCTGGTGCACGGGGCACGCGGGCGCGTTATTGGCACGCTCGATGTGTATGTCGACGCGGCCCGCGCACCGGGCACCGATGAGCTCGACAAGCTAAGTCGCATGGCGCGCCTCGCGGGCATTGCTATCAAGCGCCAGCTCGATGAGGAAAAGCTGCGCAGTTCCGAGATGCGCTATCGCGGCCTCTTCGAAAACGTCGTCGATGGTGTGTACATCGCGTCACGCGATGGCGAGTTAATTGCAGCCAATCCGGCGCTCGTCGACATGCTCGGCTACGAGAGCGTTGAAGAACTCAAAGCAGTCGGCCGCACGACGATGCTGTACGTGAATCCGGTCGATCGCGAGCGGGTATTTGCCCGGCTCGAAGCCGAAGGGATCATCAAGAACTTCGAGTATCGCCTGCGCCGCAAAGACGGTCGCGAAATTGTCGTTCTCGAGAACTCACGCGCTGTCTACGATGAAAATGGCAACATCGCTGCCCACGAGGGGACGATCACCGACATTACAGAGCGCAAACGTGCCGAGACGCGTGTTTTTGAGGAAAAAGAGCGCGCGCAGATCACGCTGCAGTCGATCGGCGATGGCGTCATCACCACGGATGCCGACGGCCGCATCGACTACATCAACCCAGTCGCCCAGGACCTGACCGGCTGGGATATGCGCTCCGCGCGCGGTAAGCCGATCAATGAGATCATGACGATCATCAACGAGCACACGCGCGCGACCGTCGATAACCCGGTAATGCGTTGCCTCAAAGAAGGCCGCGTCATATCGCTCGAAGAAAGTTCTATCCTGATTGCGAGAAACAGTGAAGAAGTTCCGGTACAGGATTCGGCCGCACCCATCCGGGACCGCATCGGCAACGTCATTGGCTGCGTCATGGTATTTCACGATGTCAGCAAAGAGACCCGCTTATTTCGTCAGCTGAGCTACCAGGCATCTCACGATTCGCTGACCGATTTGATTAACCGTCGCGAGTTCGAGAACCGTTTGATTACGGCCTTAGACAATATCCGCGGCAAGCCGGAAAACGCGCACGCGCTGTTGTACCTCGATCTTGATCAGTTCAAGGTTGTCAATGACACATTTGGGCATCCGGCAGGCGACGCTCTGTTGCGGCAGCTGTCGGATATCGTGCACGCGAATATTCGCTCCACCGATGTGCTTGCGCGGCTCGGTGGTGACGAGTTTGGTATTCTGCTGGAACGCTGCGACGAGCAACGCGCAATCGCAGTCGCCGAGGCGATTCGTAGCGCGGTCGAAGGCTATCGCTTCGAATGGCAGGACTCATTCACGACGATTCGATGTTCCATCGGCGTCGTCATGGTCACAAGCGACAACGCCGATGTTGCCGGCCTGATGAGTTCTGCCGACGTAGCGTGTTACTCGGCCAAAGACATGGGCCGCAACCAGGTGCATCTGTACAGAGACAGTGATGCTTCAATGCGACATGAGGAAATGAAGTGGGTGTCGCGCATCAGCAGCGCCGTTGAGGAAGACCGCCTCGAACTCTTCTTTCAGCCAATTATCGGCATCGGCAAAGGCAAAGGTAAGTCTCGTGGCCACTACGAGTTGTTACTGCGCATGCGCGATGAGGGTGGCGAGTTGGTAAGCCCCAACCAATTCATCCCCGCGGCGGAGCGTTACAACCTGATGTCGACACTCGATCGTTGGGTAATTCGCGAGGCGCTGTCGAAACTTGCGGATCGAAATACCGACGGTGAGGCGCGCTACACGCTGGCAATAAATCTTTCCGGCACGTCCCTGAGCGAAGACCGGTTTCTCGAATACGTGATCAAAGAACTCGAGGCGCAGCAGCTGCCGCCCGGCGCAATCTGTTTCGAGATTACCGAAACGGCCGCTATCTCAAATCTGTCGCGTGTAATTCATTTCATGCAGGCCCTCAAGAAGCTGGGCTGCAAATTCTCTCTGGATGATTTCGGCAGCGGTCTTTCCTCGTTCACCTACCTCAAGAATCTGCCAGTCGACTATCTCAAAATCGACGGCCATTTCATTCGCAATGTGGTCGACGATAGCGTGGACGAAAGCATGGTCAAAGCGATCTCACAAGTCGGTCATGCCATGGGCATAGAGACGATTGCAGAGCGGGTCGAGACCAAGCAGGTGCTCGACAAGCTCGGTGCGCTCGGCATCGAGTTTGCCCAGGGCTACTACATCGCACGCCCGGCCTCGGTGCGCACATTCGAACCCTGGGGCGACCACCGCTTCGCTGCCGTCCAGGCGTAATTGTCAGCCCAAATACGGGCCCTGTATCGATGTCGCGGCGCGCGCGATGCGGTACACTCGGGCGCTAATAATTCCAATGTCTTAGTTTATGTCGGCCCGCTCGCAAAATAACACTGATAATTCACTGCTGACCTCCAGTGAGCCGTCTCCGTTCTATGTCGTAAACCCGCTTGCCACAGTGCCGATCATGCTCGTCTGCGACCATGCGAGCTGCCGCTTTCCGCGGGCGCTTGGCGATATGGGCCTGGACCCGTTTGCGCGCCGCTGTCACCTGGCGATTGATATCGGCGCCGGCAAGCTGACCGAGATTCTGGCGAAGAGCCTGGGCGTAACCGCCGTGATCGCGCAGTATTCGCGACTGGTGGTCGACTGCAACCGGCAGCTCATGGATCCGGGCGCGTTTCTGGAGTATGGCGACGGTATTATCGTTCCGGGTAACCGCAATCTCTCGCAAGCGGACAAAGACGCCCGCGCAAACGCAATTTACTGGCCGTATCACACGGCAATCGACGAGCAAGTCAAACGGCTCAGGGCCATCGGGCCGAGTCCAGCGTTCATCTCGATACACAGCTTTACGCCGGTCTTGAACGGCGTGTCGCGCGCTGTGCAGACGGGCGTCTTATGGGACAAGGATTCGCGGCTGTCTGACATATTTCTCGAGGGCTTTCGCGCGGCGGGATTTTTGGTCGGCGACAACGAGCCATATTCCGGCAAAGCGCCGCAGGATTTCACGATCGACCACCATGCTGAGGAGACAGGCCTTCCGCACGTCGGCATTGAGATTCGTCAGGACATGATTGACGATATCGCCGGTATCAACGAGATTGCACCGGCCATGCACCGCATAATTGAGACGATCCCGGAAAAAATCGGACTCAAACAGGACAGAATTCCGGCATAAGAAAACAAGGCGTTTAGCCAGACGGGGATTAACAAGATGAATAACTCCGGACCGAAATTCACGCTCGGCGTCGAGGAAGAGTATCTGTTGATCGACCCGGACACTCGCGCTCTGGTTGCCGACCCGCCAACGACCTTGATGAAAGAATGTGAGGATCGCCTCGGTACTCAGGTGACATCCGAGCTCTTGCGTTCACAGGTCGAGATCGGCACCAAGGTCTGTAGCAACGTTCAGGAAGCACGTGAAGATCTGGTGCGCTTGCGTCGCTGCATCAAGCAGGTTGCGAACAGTCACGGGCTTGAGTTCATTGCGGCATCTACGCATCCGTTCAGTCTTTGGCACGATCAAAAACATACGCGTAAGGAACGCTACGATCAGTTGACGATCGAGATGCAGGGCGCCGCAAGGCGGCTTTTGATTTGCGGCATGCACGTGCACGTCGGCATCGAAGATGATGAGCTGCGTATCGACCTGATGAACCAGATGTCGTATTTCCTGCCGCACCTGCTGGCGTTGTCATGCTCGTCACCATTCTGGGAGGGGCGTGATACCGGACTAAAGAGCTATCGTTTGACGGTCTTTGATGCGCTGCCGCGCACCGGTATCCCGGAGCGCTTTGCCAGCTACGCGGAATACCAACGTCATGTACGTGTCTTGATGGACGCGGGACTCATCGAAGACTCAACTCGAATCTGGTGGGATTTGCGTCCGAGTGCGAAGTTCCCGACGCTCGAGACTCGCGTCATGGATGTGTGCACGCGTCTGGACGATGCGGTTGCGCTGGCGGCATTGCTGGTCTGTATTTTGCGCATGCTGTACCGGCTGAGGAGGAACAATCAGCGCTGGCGTCTTTACACGCCAATGCTGATTCGCGAGAACCGCTGGCGGGCGATGCGATACAGCTTCGACGAAGGATTGATCGATCTCGCTAAAGGTGTCGTCGTGCCGTTCGAGGTGTTGCTCGACGAGCTGCTGTCTCTGGTTGCCGAGGACGCCACGGCACTTGGTTGCATCGAGGAGGTCAATTCGCTGCATCACATTCTTCAGCGCGGGACGAGTGCCCATCGACAACTGAAGAAATATGAACTGGAGCGCGCTGCCGGAGCGAGCAATGACGACGCGCTCAAGGCTGTTGTCGACAGGCTGATCAAGGACACTGCCGAGGGCCTGTGACCTTTTTCGTTATGCGGCACAGGTCGCATTATGTCGCCCCGATCCCGGCTAGCATGACGGGATGCAATGCATAATTGACCAAACTGCGCGCGAGGTCCGCGCATGATCGACACGCTCGATTTTCTCGTGCGGCCCCTCCTCGGCATAGCCGCAGTCGCGTATCTTGGGCTCGCTGTTCGCGTTACGCGATCGTCGCCACAACAGGCAAACAGCGTCATCGCATTCATATTCTTCCTGGTTGGTGCGCTGGTCGCAGGCAGCGCATTTTCCTACGGGACCACCGACCCGAATATCTATGGCATCGGTCGAATTCTGGCGTTCTTCGCATCCGGATTCTTACCGGTCGCGTTCTATGTTATTTACCGTGAATACACTGTCGGATCGCCCAGCGCCTTTTTCATTGCATTGTTGTCCGT
>JAOTUB010000114.1 GCA_029864095.1 Gammaproteobacteria bacterium
TGTACGACGACACCTTGTCGACGTCGAACGCCGGTGCCGATTCGATCAGGATCTGTGTCGGGTCATCGTCGTCCGGAACAGTCGGGTCTGCCTGGCCATTGACGTACGGGTCGTCGCTCAGCGCTATCGACAGACCGCTGTCGACGAGTTGCGACTGGTTGTACACGTAGCTGCCGTTCGCCAGCACGGGCGCGAGGCTTACGTCGAACTCGATCAGCACGCTTTCGCCCAGCCCGCCGATGCTCAGGTTGCGTACATCCAGCCGCCCGGTGCCGGCTGCACCGCCGTTTGCGTCCGTGTTGCCCGCATCCGCGCCCGCCGGGATCGTTACGATATTCAGCGTGCCCGCCTGGAACGACGCATCCGCATTCAGACTGTCGAGTTCGTCGACGATCCAGAAATTGTCGATGGTCACGTCGCTCAGGTTCTCGACATAGAGCCGGTACCGCAGCGTGTCGCCCGGCGTCGCAACGCTGGCCGGATCGTCGCCACTGGTCACGTTGATGACCGTCTTCTCGAACCGCAGCATCGGCAGGTCGACGATAACGTTGTGCGCGTCCTCGTGGTCCCCGACACCCACGGTGCCGTCGCTCAACGTACGCCGGTACTCGGTCGAGGCGTCAGAATTGAACCACTGGGTCGCACCGGCCACGTTCGTCAACGTAATGCCATCCTGGGAATCAAGGTCGAGCTGCGTGCGATACGCAATCATCAAACGCTCACCCACAGCAATCACCGACGCGTCGGTCAGCGTGGTGAACGTGAGCTCGCAAGTGGCGCCGTCATAGGTGAACGAGTAGTCCGTTCCCTGGACCAGCGGGCCTTTGCCGGGTACTGGTGTGACGCCATCCGCCTCGAAAACCTGTGCGCTCTGAATCTCCGGCGTCGTGTCGCACATCCCGCCGGTCGGGCCGTCGGGCAGTCGGTCGACGAGCGTCACGTTGTACGCATCGGACTCGCTCGCGTTCTGCGCGCCAATGACGAAATCTCCCCACTCCGCCAGACGCATCGTCGCCGGGCCCGCCTTCGTGACCGTGAGTCCCGGCGGCAACGTAAATTCCCCGACCAGGCCCGAGCTGTTGACGGTGTCGCCTTCTCTCGTGATGAATTCGTCGACCGGACTACCGTTGTCCAGAAAGCTCATCTCCAACGTGTAGTCCACTCCATCGACGTTGAACGTCGTGGGGTCGGCCGAGGCGACGATCGTCACTCGATCCGTGCACCCTTCTCCGGGTGGTGTCGGATAGGGACAAGGGTCCAGATTGTTCGGCGTTTCGTCGTGGTTTAGCGTGAACGTGAAGTTCAATGGACCGGTTGGCACGCCGTCCACGGCAAGCACGAGCACCACATCGAGCTCAGCCGAAACCAGCCAAGGCTCGCCGACTACGAAATTCCGATGTTGAAACGTCCCGAGAGAAAAGTACGGGATGGGCCCTGGCAACGTGAACGGCGGCGGAAGCGTTGCGATGAAGTCATATCCGCTTTGCGGGCCCGTCGTCGTACCCCAGCTGATGCTCGCGATCGGGTCGCCGTTCACAATGACGGGATCGCCCGGCTGGCTACCGGGAACGGTATCCACAGGGTCACGCCAGGACCCAACGACAGATACGAACGTGATCTCGGCCGCCCAGGCGTTCCCGGCAGGAACCATTGCGACCGACGCAAGTATCGATACAGCCAGGATGATGAATAACTTCTTCATCATGGCGGTCCGCCGCACGATGCTCAGCCGTCTCGCTGGCGAGCCGTTATCGTGCAACGCTCGCAGGTTGATTTCAGATTGGGCCATGCCAGTCGCTACTTATCCCTGTGCGCTTAACTCACCGATGCGGACGACCAGATCCTAGGTCGTTGTTGGGGCGGTTCCGCAGCCATAGGGCTTGACTCCCCTACAGGCGGGTGACTCTGCGTCGCCACCTTTCGGAGGCTCTGCCTTTATCTTTGCCGAACCGGGACTATCGCCTATGCATGGCGGCCCTAGGGTGAACTGCATCACAGGATTGGCACCGCGTCGCAAATATCGGACACTTCTGCTGCAGACGTTGGTATGCCTGTCATGCAGCAAATTCGCCGGCGCCAGAAATTGGAATAACTGTGAATTATGTCCGCTCACGAACGTAAACCCGGTCTTGCTTCCAACTTATGTTGAATAGCTCGCGGAATCAGGCGGCCGGCAGGAAAATCGATCGCATAGATGTTCAGTGGCTTGCCTTCCTCGGATTATCTGGCGGTGCTCCGAGTCGCCAGTAAATCTCCGGCTCGATAACGAGTTCATAGCAACAGTTCAGGTTTTGCCATGCGGCCATGATTTGTTCTTTCATTGCATCCAGGCGTTGCTCGACGAGCGCCTCGGACTCGATGTCGGCAACATAGGAAAGCCGCAGCACGGCAGGTCCCTTCTGCAGTTCCTGCAGCAGCAAATCGATCCTGTTTCGCCATAGATGGCGCATTTCGGTAGAGCCCGGCTCGAAGACTGCATCGGCCATATCGAGACCGACGACGCGGTGGATCGAAGCACCGAAATTGATACGTAATGCCTTGCCACGCGTGGCACGCTGGACCTGCACCGGTCGCGTCGAGACGCGGAATCCACTCGGCAGGGTCCGGTCGTCGAGCTTCAAAACGAAGTTACTGCCACGACTCTCGTGCGGCGTAATCGCACAGGTAATGTGGTAACGGCCGTGCGTGTCTGTTTTCGCGGCCAGCCCTCTGGCAGTAACCACCCGCACACCGGCCAGCCCGGCTTCGTCGCCATCCTGGTAGCCATTGCGGTTGATGTCGTCGAAGACCTTGCCTGTCACATCGGTACAGTCGAACGTCGGATCCGGCACGAGGCGCACGGTCGCTTCTGCTTCCTCGGACATGACCGTTCCCGACACCGAGTTGACCGCTTGCGCACGGTTGACGAAATCGCCCTCGCTGACGCCGGCGCCCACGGCCAGCAGCAATTTGATCGTATGCCGACCGTCCGTCGCCAGCGCGAGATTCGACCAGATCAGTTCACGGCCAACGATTGCAGGCTCCGTCTCGACGTCGTCGAAGCGAGCGGAACCCTCGACGTAGCGGAAGCCGGCCGGGAAGCGGTCGATAATCGTGACGTCCTGCAGGTCGACACCGAAGGAGTTACTCACCGTAATCACGTACGGCACCATCTGACCGCGACTGACATTCAAGAGCGGTGTTGTCTTCGTGACCGCCACGGCACCATCGAGCCGCGGATCCAGCGGGATGTGGTTATTGAATAGCTGTGACGAGCCCGGCACCTGCGTGTCGCCGAGCGTCAGGAAAAAGTGATACTCCGTGCCTGCGCTTCTGGCCGGTACGGATGGGGGCGGCGCGAACTCCGAGGGCTGCGCCTCGCAGGTTTGCGCTGTAGCGAGCACCGCATCGTTGGCTGAACCCGGACAGGCCGGCACGTCGAACGGCAGTGTCGTCTGATCCGACGTCGGCGGGATCAGCTCGGATACGCCGGGCACGTAGCTGCTATCCGGCGCAACTACCTGAATCAGATAATACGGGCCGCTCTGACACAAGGGGCCGGAGAAGTTGATGTCGAACTTGTAGTAGCCATTCGCGACGGTACGCTGACCCTGCTGATTCGGGTCGTCGAAGCAGCTGCTCGGCACGGCCACCCCGTTGCGTACGTCGACGAGCGTAACTGTCGCACCGGCGACCGGCGAGCGCGCCACCGAGTCGTAGATCACACCGTTCGGATCAACCGGCATGTTCAGCGCCAGCAGGTTGCTGCCTTCCTGAACGTCGATCTCGTCGATGCGCTGCTGGCCGTCGGTGAAGTCCGAGTCGGTTTGCCCGAGCAGTGCGGTTGTCGCAACGGCGCCCGGCGCACTGAATCGGAGCGAGTAGGTCTCGCCGGGCACGTAGTTCGGCGTTACGTTGGTGAACAGGTAATTGCCGTCAACGTCGGATTGCATCGATCGTATCGGCTGGTCGTTGAAAAGCAGCTCGACGGTCCAGCCTTCGAGCGGGCGTTCGACGCCGTCGGGCGTGTTGTCGTGATCCGCGTCGTGCCAGACGTTACCGCTCAGCATGCCGGCATCCGGCATGGCGCCGACATCGATCGAGACACTTGCCTCTGCCCACTTGAGCGGATCGTCCCACGACACCTGCGCCGTGTTCGTTATCGTTGTGCCCTCGAGCAGCACCGGATTGATGATTGCCCGGAAGCGTAGCGTGATCGTCTCGTCAGGATTCAACGGGCCGTACTCGTTGAAGTAATCGGCGGTGATCAGCGTGCCGGCGACGGTGACGCCGTCGGCCAGCCCGTTCATCGACGCTGACAGATCGACGTAAGCCAGGTAGCCCGGGTTGACCATGTCCAGGTCGTCATAAATCGTGACGTAGTAGGCCGGCACCGCGCCAACATTCCTAACGGTCACGACGTATTCGAGCTCGGCGCCCGGCAGCGCCGGCCCGCCGTTCACGACGGAGACTTCTTTGATGATCGAAAGCTGCTGGGCATCGCCGACGACCACGACGGTCGGCTCGGGCCCTGTCGCCGGGTTGCCATCGCCATCGGTCAGCGTGTTCGGCACTTCCGCGCTGTACACCACGGCCTGGTTCGTGATCAGGGTTCCCGGCAGCACGCCGGCGTTGACTTGCAGATCGAACTGCACGACGGCCGATTGTCCGGGACTCAGGGTACCTTCACCATCGCCCGGCAGCGGCGGCGTCAGGTCGGCAGAGCTGACCGGGATACCGTCGATCAGCGGGAACACGCCGCCATCGGGCTGCCCGACCGGCAGGCCGTTTAGGGTCACGGAATCGGCGACGTAGGTCGTATCCGCCGGCACCATGTCGGTCAGGTCAACGGCAGTCGCCGGCACCGTGCCATTGTTGTAGATCGTGATCGTGTAGCGCAGCGTGTCGCCTGGATCAACGATTCCGGGAGAGCCGAGGTCGACCTCGAGTGCGGCTGATTTCGGCGCGAACAGGAGCGGGAAATTGCCTACCACGTCACGCGTCGGATCGTCGGCAAGTGGTGTGCGCGGATCATCGGACGGCTGATCGGCAATGCCGTTGTCGGCGGCACTGACGAATGCCTGGTTCGAAATGATGGTGCCGTCAGGTACATCCGGATAAACGGTCACATCGAACACGATCGTCGCGACATTATCGGCGACACCCGCATTCATGACGCCAGGCGTTACGTCTTGCGGCGCGTTGACCAGGATGCCGGCGGCCAACGGTGAAGCGCCGCCGTTTGCATCGGGAACTGCGCCGCCGTTCAGCGTCGTGCTAGCCGCGACATATGTCGTATTCGCTGGCACGAGGTCGACGATCTCGGCGCTGCTAGCGTTGTCCGTGCCAATGTTTTGCACCGTGATCGTGTAGCGCAGCGTTTCGCCCGCCAGCAGCACGTTCGGGTCGCCCGTGATGTACGACGAAATTTTCTCGACGCGGAACGCAGGTGCGGACTCGATCAAAATCTGTGTGGGATCCTCGTCACCTTCGACATTCGGGTCAGCCGCGCCGTTAACGTAAGGATCGTCACTAAGTGCAACCGGGTTGCCGGCGTAGAAAAGCTCGGACTGGTTGTAGACGAACGTGCCGTTGGCGATGACAGGTACCAGTGCGACCTCGAACTCGATCAGCACGCTGCTACCGAGGCCGCCAAGGCTCAGGTTGCGAATGTCGAGCAGGCCCGTGCCGGCAGTGCCGCCGTTCGGATCGGTGTTGGCCGCATCTGCGCCGGCAGGCAGAGTCACCACGTTTAGTGTCCCTGCCTGGAACATCGGTATCGCGTTGCGCGCGTCCAACTCGTCGACGATGCTGAAGCTGTCGAGCGGCGTGTCGCCGGCATTTTCGACGCGCAGGCTGTAACGCAGCGTATCTCCGGGTGTAGCGAGCGTTGCTGGATCGTCCCCGCTCGTGACGTTGGCCACGATCTTCTCGAAGATCAGCAACGGCGAGAATTCAACGACCGTGTGCGCATCTTCGTGGTCGAGTACCCCGACAGTGCCGTCTGTCAGAACACGCGTGTATGTTCGTGCCTGCGGGTTAGGCGCCGTCTGATCGAGGCTGAACCATTCGGTCGCGCCTGCAATATTGGTCAGCGCGGTATCATCCGGCGTGTCCGCGTCGAGCGATGCTTCGTATGTGACGATCAGTCGCTGATCGGGGCCGATCGCAGCCGCCGGCGTCAGCATCTCGAGCGTAAACGTACAGGCCGGGTCACCGTTGAATGTAACAGCATAATCCGCGCCTGCTGTCAGCGCCGGCGCGACCGGCGTTACGCCGTCGGCCTCGAACAGCTGCGCCGTGACCGCCGCGGGTGCGGCGTCGCACATGCCGCCTAACGCCAGGTTCGGCAGCAGATCGGTCAGATAGGTTGCGAACGCGGGCGAAGTGCCAACGTTGTGGACGTTTAGCGTGAACGTCTCCGGCGTACCCACGCGCATGCGCAGCGGCCCGCTCTTCTCCAGGGTCAGCTCCGGCTCGACGATCGTCATCGGTCCGGTCGTGCCAGGATCGCCGGGTCGGACCGTTGTGACATCGTCGTCGCTAAGGTTGTATGAATAAGCGGCCGTGTTGGTGAACGTCAGGCCGGCGACATTTGTCGCAGAATCCGCGAGCCGCACGGTGACTTCGATAATGGCCTGGTCGCCGATCGCGATATCGATGCCGTTGACGGGATCCTCGATGACAAGATTGGTGGCTGTTCCTGTATTGACCGGATTCCAGTTACCTGCGCCCGAGATTTTCGTGACGCCGACGAACTCGAGATCGGCGGCGGACGCGGCCAGATCATCGAAGATACGAATATCGTAGGATGGAGACGTATGCGGCGCGGACGGAACGGTAATCAGATAGCTGAACTCTTCGCCAATCGTCGCGGTAGCTTGCGTATTCGCTTTGGCGAGCGCGGCCGGTGGTGGCCCTTCGATCAATACGCGCGTCGGATCTTCATCGCCGGCAACACTCGGGTCGGACTGGCCGTTGACGTATGGATCGTCACTGTCGGCGAGCTTGATCGCGGCAAGGAGCTCGGCCTGGTTGGTCACGACCGTGCCATTGACCAGCGGCGAGGCCAGCGTGATGTCGAACTGAATCGAGACCTCGCTCGCAGCGGGCAGGCTCAGGTTGCGGATGTCGAGGATGCCGGCGCCGTTGGTGCCACTGTTCGGATCGGTGTTCGACGTGTCGGCGCCGGGCGGGACGCTGCCCGGAACGAGCGTTAGCGTGCCCGGCACGAATACTGGCACGGCGTTCATCGCGCCCAGGTCATCGTAGAACGTGACGTCATTGAGCGGGCCATCGGTGGTTTGCAGGCGCAGCGTGTAACGCAGCGTGTCACCCGGAGCGGCCGTCGTCGTCGGGTTCACGCCGGTGGTGAGATTCGCGACCGTCTTCTCGAAGAAGTAACCGAACAGTGCTGTCGTAACGGTATGGGCGTCTTCGTGATCGAGGACGCCGACCGTGCCGTTGGTCAGTATGCGCGTGAAACTCAGACGATTGGGGTTACTGCTGTCGCCGTTAAACCACTGGGTCGCCCCGACGACATTCGTGAGCGTGATGCCGTCATCGGTGTCGGCATCGAGACGGGTACGGTAATTGACGATCAGACGCTCATCGGCGCCTATCGCAGCCGCGGGTGTGAGCATGTTCAGCGTGAGCTCACAGGCAGGGCCGCCCGTGTAGCTGACTGAGAAATCGGTGCCCGCAGTCAGCGGGCCCTTGCCCGGAACAGGCGTAACGCCGTCAGTCGCGAAGACCTGGGCATCAAGAATCTCGGGCGTCGCATCGCACATGCCGCCCGTTGGGCCGTCGGGGAGCCGGTCGAGGATCGTGACGTCCCAGGCGTCGCTGAGGCCGCTGTTGTGGACGTCGATCGCGAAGTCGCCCCACTCGCCGAGGTTAAGCGTCCTGCCCAGGGTCGCCGGGCCGGTTTTCGTGACGATGAGCTGCGGTGCAGCGATCGTCATCGGTTCGGTGATACCCCACTCGCCCGGCAGGGGTTCATAGAACACGCCGTCGATGAGGCGCCCGAAGTCCCACTTGGCGGTATTGACGAACTGCGTTCCGGGCGCGTTTGCTGGCGTGTCGTCGAGCACGACCGTGATCTCGATGACAAACTGCTCGCCTGCCGGGACGATCGGGAAATTGTCGAAAGTCAGAAATCCGCCTACGTTGGAGAATGTGTGCGGTATCGGCGCGCCACTCGTTTTCCAGTAAGCCGTGTAACCCACGAACGTCATGTCGACGCCGGTTGCATTCAGATCGTCCCATATCGTGATGCCGTGCAGATCGTTGACTGAGCCACTCGTGTTGATCACGGTGTCAGTTGCGGGGTCGAACAGCACCGGGCTGGTCAGCGTGTACGTGAACGGCACACCGATGGCGGCTGTCGTCTGGCCTGCCGGGTTTTGCTTATCGATCTTCTCGACGGGGATCAGCAGGTTTTGACAGCTTTGCTTGATCTTGGACGACGAGCCGTTCGTGAACCAGATCTTGTGTTCGAGAACGGCGTTACACGACATGTTGCCCGTGTGTACGACGTTGTCGAAAATGATGAGCCAACGTTCATTGGTCTGTCCCGGCTGCGTAAAGAAACTGAAGTTGGTGTTGATCGGGTTGCTGGCCGGATAGTTGCGAATCGTGCAGTTGCGATCGATCTGCAGTTGCGACGGGGCGACAACACCTAGGAAACCGTCGAGTGTGCCGTTAGGGTAATCGGAGCAGTCCTGCGCGTCCGCCGGAGCAGCGGCCAGCGATAGCAAGGCGATGGCTAACAATGCGACGGCCCGACGCACGGTCTTGAGCCGTCCCGCTAACGAGCCGTTGTCACGAAACGCTCGCAGGTTGCTATTAAATTGGGCCATGCCAGTCGCTACTTATCCATGTGCGCTTAGCTCACCATTGCGGTCGGCCCGATCGGATTTCGATGCTTGGGCGGTTCCGCTGCCGTAGAGCCTGCTTACCCCGTAGGCCGGTGACTTTGCGTCGCTACCTTTCGGTGGCGTTGCCTTTTTCCTTGCCGAAACGAGACTATCCCCCAGCGCATTTGAACAATAGGTGAACTGCATCACAGCTTGGGTAGCGGGCAGCGAATGAGTTCCAAATGCCCTGTTATGGCGCCCAGCAGGCCTGAGATCCTCCACGGACGCGGCCTCCACGCACCCCTTGTGCGACCGCTTCGAACCTGCAAAAAGACGTGCCGGCATGGACGCGCGACGTTTTGCATAAAATCGTGATTATGTTGAATGAAATTCGGGTCAGGCGGCCGGAAGGAAGTCGATCGGATAGATAATAGTCATCGCAACGATGTCTTCCTTGGCACCGAAATCAAAAGTCTGGACGCGGTCGACGACCTGTTGCGCAAGAGTTGGTGCATCCATGTCCGATTTGTGTAGCTCGCAGAATGAAACGGAGCCATCCGGTTCGATCGTCAGACGCAGCACGAGTTGTCCGCGCAGCGTCGGATCCTTGCGCAGTTCCCGATTGTAAAGTCGGTACAGCGCCGCCTTGTAGCGATCGAATACGATCTGTATTTCTTCGTCGGTACGTCCGGCCAACGCGCCCCCGCTCAAAGGCCGGCTTGGTCCGGTACCACCGCCGATGGAACTGGCGACGCGCGCCAGCTGGACTCCATCGATACCGTCTCCGCCACCGCCGACGTCCCGACTAATGGAAGCGAGGTTGATGCCACCGCTCGAGCCTGGCGCCGACGTCGAAACCATCATTCGCTCCGGACGCCCGACTGTATTTTCACCCGCGCTGCTCACCCGGGCCTGGGAACCGAGCTGAGCGGTCGGCCTCAGGTTCGCACGGCTGGCGAAGCTGTCGCGGAACGCCAGGATGCCTTTGGACTTGACCTGTTCCTTGGTGTCCTGTTGCTCGATATCGGCCAGAACCGGCTGTTCGGTCGACGTGGGTAACTCCTCGGGGGGCTGTTCTTCCACGACCTCCGGATCGGGTTCGGGCAGCTGCTCTTGCGGCATGAGCGGCTCTTCCACGGGCGGCGGTGGCGGAGTCCGCTCCTTACGAACGAGTTTGGCGACACGCTCGGGCAGTTCGTCGACCGTCGAGCGTTCGATGATGGGCAAAGCAATCGTGCTGAAGAGAAATGCAATCGCGAGTGACACCGCCAATGATGTGGCCAGCGACCTGCGAAAACGCTGGTCCTCCTCGCAACCCCTGGCCCATGGCATGACCTGGGCGCGATAGTCAACATCCCCGATCTCGCGCTCTACCAGCCATTCGCTCTTGCGAGATTCCTCGCGTTCCATCGCGTCGCGGAGGTCGTAGTGCAGGTAGTCGAGAACGTCGTTCTGATCGCCGATCTTGGCGATGATTGCGCAGCGTCGTTCTTCGACACGAGTAACCTCTTCACCGAATTCGTCTATCTTGCGACGGGCATTGCGAATCTGCCCGGTTGAACTGTCCGGACCGGAGCGCTCGTCCCAGAACAGGTGCCCGGCGCCAATACCGTCGAGTTCTTCGAGCGACTGGCAAACCTGTGCGAGCACACCGTACTGATGGTTTCTCTGTGCAAGCGCCTCGAGCTCGGCGTCGACTTTCCGCAGATCAGCTTCGAGCTCGCCGAGCGCGCGCTCGGACATCTCGACCTTCGACCGTAGAAACTGCTCTCCTTCAGAGTGTTCCGAACTCACAGTGTCACCATCGTCCTTTAGGTGCTGGCGGCCCGCGCCACCTGCGTTGGCTTCTGAATGACGGCCAGGGAGACGTTTTCATAGCCGCCGTCGGTGCACGTTGACATGATCTTCCTGATGACGACGAACGGTACGGATTTGTCGGCCAGGATCGTAACTTCCTGACTGCCCGCAACTGCCATCGTGCTTGGACCGACGACGTTCTCTTTCAATTCCGCAAGTCGAAACGTGATCTGATCGACCGATCCCACCTTTCCATCGAGGATATCGTCGACACGGGCGACCAACTCGCCCTGCACCAGCACGTCTTCGGCACTGACGAAAATAACGACTGTTTCGCGTGGCTTGGTTTCGATCCGCGCCTCGGGCAGCGTGACGTTCTTCGGCGCTTCTACCAGCTCCACAGAACCGGAATTCACGAGCAGGAAGAACACGAGAATCGTGAAGACATCCATCAGCGACGTCAGGTTCATCTTCGTAATCTTCATGCGGTTGCGCCCCATGCGCTTGATTCGGCGGGT
>JAOTUB010000115.1 GCA_029864095.1 Gammaproteobacteria bacterium
CTCGTTCGGATCATGCTCGAGATAGCCAATGTCCGAGATCAGATTAAACAACCCAACGCGCACGACTTCCATTTCTTCCTGCTCACCGTTGGCCTTGGTAACGAGTTTATTGAAGCGGACGACCTTTCCTGACTCTGTGATTTCTCGCTGTAATTCGAACCACAGGCGCTCGATATCCTCGATTTGCGCAAGCTCCGTGGCACTAGCCATCTTGCTGCCCAGAGCGACAAGGAAATTCTCACGATCGGGGTATTGCAGATTCGTCAAGGACGAGGTAAAGCGGCCCTGTGTATCGCCCGATACAGTCTGAAGGACGCCGAACAGCTCTTTGAGGGCGCCAAGGCGCTCATCCAAAGCTGCACGTGCGGCAATAATCTTTGTCTGATTATCCTGAAACAGTTGCTCGAGGCGCGCACTCTCGTTTTCCTGGCGGGTTCGTTCGGCTCGCGCCCTGTTCAGCAAACTCTGCTGCTGATTACGCTGTTGGGTAAACTCGGCTTCACGCTGGCGTGCTTCCTGCGAATCACGTGCCTGGCCCTGTTGGATGAGATTCAGCAGTTCCGCCATGCTCGCAGCTTCCTGCGCGTTCGCCATACCGGCGCCAAGGCTCATGAGTCCGGCGGCAATTATCAGTGATAAACGTTTCATTTAATTACCCCCCGCTGCTACAACCGGAATAACGATCAATTCCGGCGCAATTAGCTGTTTGGCCATGCGCAGACCAGTGCGAATATCACTTCGCGCTGAGTTATCCATTACCCATTCACGGGCGTTGTTGTCCCAACGTCCGGTGATCTTGGTGTCGTCAGACTGAAAGTACAGGCCGATTCGACCGATGCGCAGAATGTTGTAGCTGCGCGTCGCACCATCAAGGGTCAACGATTGCGTATACCACTCCGAAGACGATCCGTAATCGTTTTCGATCTGGTACGCCTCCATCACCTTGCGGAATTTCTCTGCGACGCTGACATCCGAACGCTCCATGATCGCGCGCAGATTATCGACGCGGTCCGAGCGCTCCTCCATCAAGAATGGGACGTCAAGACTCACTGACTGCTCGAGACCGTCGATCATGCGCTCCATCATCGGAAAGATCTGGCGGTTGATGACGTCAACCTGATCCATCGACAATGAAATGTCCTCGAGTACAGCTTCCTGACCGCTGGTTTGCGCCGTCATCAGGCGGTTATAGACCTTCAGGCCGTCCGTTTCTTTGTTAATAGCCCGATACTGGTCTTCCAACGAGCGAGTGCCTTCAACAATATTGTTGACTCGTTCCTGGGATTGCTGAGCCAGATTCAACCGACGATTCTCGGCCTCCAAAACCTGGTCGACAGTCTGGGCTACAACGCTGCCGGATGCGGCTATTAAGCCAGTTGCAAATAATGCAACGCCTATGCGCCGACTGTTGCTTATGCACCGTTTCATGAACGCTCCTTACAAAGGTCGATTGTTTTAGTAATAGTTAAGGAGAGGGATGCAACGTATCCGTTGAATACATGCACAAATGAAACACAGAATTCGCTGATCGCGAGTCTGCATGCGCACGCGGCCCTCTCCACCTTCGCCGCGGCGATGAATTTTTTTGGACCCTTATTTGTCTCTCTTTTGTCTTTGGCATTCCGGTGCCACTTAGCTCCGGCTTCCCCACCATTTATCAAAATAGTATTTCTTCAGGTCCCCTAGTACCCGTCGAGAAGAATAACATATGGCTGACAGATCGCCAGCGCAAGAGCAACATAACTCCGGGCGCCGCAAATTTCGCGGCGCTGCCAAATTCGGGACCATTCAGTATCACAAGTAACTGATATTTCGAGTATTGACATCGGAACGAGCTTACAACATGATTCGCGGCTATGAACCTGACGCGCAAACAAGCTGTGGTTGGACCGGTTTCGGCTCTCGTGCTTCTTCCGCTCGCACTGCTTCTTCTGGGGAGACAGGGCGGGTAGCGCGTATTCAGGTATAGGAAATCGCAGACCCCGCATCCGTATCGGATTGTGGGGTTTTTTTTGATTTATGACGTTGCAACTTAGCTGACATTTGACTATTGAAAACGGCAAATTGCCGGGGAAACACGACCATGCAGATGTATTTGGAAGCCGATGTAGATACCTCGTGTCTGAGCGATCAGCAGGTTACGATTCTTGGATACGGCAGCCAGGGCCGGGCGCACGCGCTGAATCTCAAGGACAGTGGCTTCAATGTGGTGGTCGGGCTGCGACCGGAGGGCGGCAGCTGGGCCAGAGCCGCAGCAGACGGGCTGACCGTCAAAGCGCCGAATGACGCTGTCAAAGGTGCGAGGATCGTGGCTTTTTTGACCCCCGATATGGTCCAGAAGAGCCTGTATCGGGGCGTTGTCGATGACATTACCGACGGGGCTACCCTGCTTTTTGCACACGGCTTCGCGGTGCACTTCAAGCAGATTGAGCCGCGCGATGACCTCAACGTCGTACTGATTGCACCGAAAGGGCCCGGCGGGCTCGTCCGGCGGCAGTATGAAGAGGGCCACGGCGTGCCGTGCCTCGTCGCCGTGCATCAGGATGCGACGGGCGACGCGCTCAAGCTCGCCCTTGCCTATTCCGCGGGCATTGGCGGTGCGCGTGCCGGCGTTATTGAAACGACCTTCGCCGAGGAAACCGAAACGGACCTGTTCGGCGAACAAGCCGTACTGTGTGGCGGCGCGACGGAACTGATCGTCGCCGGCTTCGAAACCCTCGTCGAGGCAGGCTATCAGCCGGAGGTCGCATACTATGAAGTCATGCATGAGCTCAAGCTCATCGTCGATCTGCTGCACGAAGGCGGACTTCGCAAAATGCACAAGTTCATCAGCGATACGGCTGCCTGGGGTGACATGATCAGCGGTCCACGCGTCGTCGATGAGAGTTCGCGCGCCGCGATGAAGGCGATACTGAGCGAAATTCAGGACGGGAAATTCGCAGCGAGGTGGATCGCAGAGAATGAAGCCGGCATGCCCGAGTTTCGCCGCATGATGAAGGCTGATCTGGAGCATCCGATCGAAAAAGTCGGCGCCGACCTGCGCGGTCGAATGGACTGGCTGGAGGAGTAGCCCATGCCAGACGAAATCTCAGATACCCGCATACGCATCTTCGATACGACGTTGCGGGATGGGGAGCAGGCTCCGGGCTGCAGCATGACGCTTCGGGAAAAACTCCGTGTAGCCAGAGCGCTGTCGGAGCTCAGGGTCGACATTATTGAAGCCGGGTTTCCCGCGGCCTCCCCTGGCGACTTCGAATCCGTCAAGGCGATCGCAGATGAAAACCCTGGCCCGATCATTTGCGGCCTGGCCAGATGCAATCCGGGCGACATCGAGAAAGTCCATGCGGCCGTCAAAGGTGCTGAGCGCCACAGGATTCATGTGTTCGTCGCGACAAGCCAGATTCATCGCGAACATAAGTTGAAAATGGCCAAGGAAGAGATCATCAAAAGTGCCGTCGGCGCAATCAAGATGGCCAGAGGTCTCTGTGACGACGTCGAGTTTTCGCCCGAAGACGCTTCGCGTACTGAACTTTCCTATCTTGCAGAAGTTGTTAGCGCAGCAATCGAAGCCGGCGCGAGAACGGTGAACATACCTGACACAGTCGGATACACGGTGCCGGCGGAGTTCGACAAACTATTTGGGTATCTCAAGCAGCATGTCGTCGGCATCGATGACATCACATTGAGCGTCCACTGCCACAACGATCTTGGCATGGCGGTGGCCAACAGTCTCGCGGCCGTGACGGCTGGCGCACGCCAGATCGAATGCACGATCAACGGCATCGGCGAGCGCGCCGGCAACTGCAGCCTCGAAGAAGTCGTCATGGCAATAAAGACCCGAGAGGAATACTTTGGGCTCGGGACCGGTATCGACACAACGCGCCTGTATCCGACGTCCAGACTCGTATCCAGCATCACCGGTATGCATCCGCCAAGAAACAAAGCCATTGTTGGCGAAAATGCTTTCGCTCATGAGGCTGGGATTCATCAGCACGGCATGCTGCAGCACAGCTCCACGTACGAAATCATGCGGCCCGAGGATGTCGGCTTGAGCAAATCAAACCTCGTCCTCGGCAAACACAGCGGTCGCCATGCATTTCGCGATCGCGTGCGCCAGCTGGGTTTCGATCTGGATGAGTTCGAGACCAATCGCGCCTTCCAGGAATTCAAGAAACTTGCGGACAAGAAAAAGGACGTCTACGACGGGGACATCGAAGCCATCATTATGAATGTGGACAACGCCACGGCGGGACCCTGGTCCATGATCTCACTCGAGGTGCGCACGAGTACGGATTCGCCGGCCTCGGCGACCGTCGTGTTGCGCGACGAAGATGGCACGGACTCGACGGTGTCTGCCGAAGCGGATGGCCCGATCGCTGCGGCATTTCAGGCACTCGAACAAGTCACGGGCGTTGCGCTGACCTTGCAGAACTTCGAACTGCACAGTGCATCCGTAGGCGAAGATGCCCAGGGTGAAGTGACGGTTACGGTCGAGCACGACGGGGACAGCTACCGGGGCAACGGCACGAGTGTCGATATTGTCGAAGCCGGCAGTCGCGCCTGCCTCGAGGTCATGAATCGCATTCTGCGACGGCGTCACAGACGTGGCCGTGAAACCGATCCGGCGGCCGATGCGGAGCGAGCGACGATTTGATGCCGTCCGGGACCACTCTGTTTGAAAAGGTATGGTCGGATCATGTCGTGGTTCCGGAAACAGCGGAAACGCCGGCGGTCCTGTATATCGACCTGCACCTGATTCACGAAGTGACGACGCCGCAGGCATTCAATCTGCTGCGGGCGCAGGGACTAAAGGCCAGACGGCCCGACCTGACGTTGGCCACGATGGACCATTCGACGCCGACGACGCCGGTATCGAGCTTCCGGGATCTCGCGGTAGTCGGCGCAGGCGCCGCCGATCAGATTCGGCGTATGGAGGAGAACTGCAAGGAATTCGGTATCGATTTGCTGGGCTTTGACAGTGAATTCCGCGGCATCGTCCACGTTATCGGCCCCGAACTCGGCGCTACCCAACCCGGCAAGACCATCGTGTGCGGTGACAGTCACACCAGTACGCACGGCGCCTTCGGTGCCCTGGCCTTCGGCATCGGCACAACTGAGGTTGGCCACGTTCTTGCGACACAGTGTCTGTTGCAGCGCAAACCGAAGACGCTTGCGATTGACGTAAGCGGCAATCTGCCGCCCGGTGTGGTTTCGAAAGACCTGATTCTCGCAATCATTGGCGAGATCGGTGTCGATGGCGGCACAGGACATGTTATTGAATATCGCGGCTCGGGTATCGCCGCGTTGGACATGGAAGCGCGTATGACAGTGTGCAACATGTCGATTGAGGCCGGAGCACGCGCTGGCATGATTGCACCGGACGACAAGACTATTGCTTATCTCGATGGGCGGCCGCGATCGCCAAAGGGCGCAGACTGGGATGCCGCAGTGTCGCGCTGGCAGCATTTGAAGAGTGACCCGGAGGCCCAGTTCGATCGGACAATGGCAATTGATGCCGACGAGTTGCAGCCAATGATCACGTTCGGCACCAATCCCGGCATGGTGGTGGGCATTAATGACCCGGTGCCGGACAACAGTGCGGATCCGAGCTTCAGGAAAGCGCTCGACTATATGCAGATATCCACGGGTAAGCCGCTTACGGACACCAAAGTCGATATCGTTTTCGTCGGCAGCTGCACGAACTCGCGTTTATCTGACCTCCAGCAAGCAGCGGATGTTCTGCGGGGTCGCAAAATTGCCAACGGTGTCAGAATGCTTGTCGTTCCAGGATCGCAGCAGATCAAGAAAGATGCCGAGAAATTGGGGCTGGACCGCATATTTGCGGCTGCCGGAGCAGAGTGGCGCGAATCTGGCTGCTCGATGTGCCTGGGCATGAACGGTGACACGGTCGGCAATGGGCAGCTCAGTGTCAGTACCAGCAATAGAAACTTCGAGGGTCGCCAGGGCATCGGGGCCCGAACGGTCCTGGCAAGCCCGATGACGGCCGCTGCCTCGGCATTGTCAGGACGCGTTGCGGATCCGCGCCCGTATTTGCGATAAAGGTCCGGACATGCAGCCGATAACGCATTTTCAGTCGCGCACCGTTGTGCTACCGACCAAAGACATCGACACCGATCAGATCATTCCTGCGCGGTTCTTGACAACGACAACACGCGAAGGCCTCGGCCAAGCGCTCTTTCATGATCTCAGATTCGCGGCCGACGGCAGCATGATCGACGACTTCGTTCTGAACACACCTGAGGCCGATGGCTGCGAAATACTTGTCGCCGGCAAGAATCTGGGGTGTGGTTCGTCGCGTGAACATGCGCCGTGGGCTCTGCTGGACTACGGATTTCGCGCCGTCATCAGCACCGAGATTGCCGACATCTTTCGCAATAATTCACTGAAGAACGGTCTCATTCCGATCGTCGTCGACGCGGCTACACATGAGTTCCTTCTACGCAACCCGGGCATCAAGCTCGACATTGATGTCCGCACGGCGACGCTGACATTGCCAGACGGCGGGATTGTGCAGTTTCCGATCGACGGCTTCGCGCGCTATTGTCTGGTTGAGGGCATCGATCAGCTGGGTTATTTGCGACAGCAGATGGACGAGATTCTGAAATTCGAAGAGACGCGCTCCTGGACGCCCTGATCACACTGCTTCCCGGCGATGGCATCGGCCCGGAAGTTACGCTGGCAGCCCGGCGAATTCTCGAGGCAGTTGCCGCGAAGTCGGGGCATTCATTTGCGTTTAACGTGTGCCCGATCGGCGGCGCGGCCATCGACGCAGTCGGTGATCCATTGCCTGCCGAAACGACGGCCAGCTGTGAGCACTGCGATGCGGTATTTCTCGGTGCCGTTGGCGGACCGAAGTGGTCCGATCCGACGGCCGCGGTGCGTCCCGAACAAGGCTTGCTGAGGCTCCGCGCGCTGCTCGGCGTCTACGCCAATCTGCGTCCCGTCAAGGTCATTAATGAACTCATTCCAGCCTCGCCGCTCAAGGCGGCGAAGCTGGCTGGCGTCGACCTGGTTGTCGTCAGAGAATTAACGGGCGGCATCTATTTTGGTGAAAAGACGCATGACGAGACTTCGGCGAGCGACCTGTGCACCTACCACAGTCACGAAATCGAGCGAATTGTCCGAGTGGCTGCCCGGCTTGCAGCGAAGCGCCGCGGCAAGCTCTGTTCAGTCGACAAAGCCAACGTCCTGGAAACGTCGCGACTCTGGCGGCGCGTCACCGACCGCATAATGTCCAGCGAGTTTCCGAGCATCGAACTCGAAACCCAGCTTGTCGATGCGGCGGCGATGCATTTGCTGAGCCGTCCGGCTGAGTTCGACGTGATCGTCACAGAAAACATGTTCGGCGACATCCTCACCGATGAAGCATCGATGTTGGCCGGTTCGTTAGGCATGTTGCCCTCCGCATCGCTCGGCGAATCGTCACGCGGTCTGTACGAACCCATACACGGGTCGGCGCCGGACATTGCCGGGAAAGGCATCGCCAACCCGTGCGGCGCAATTGCGAGTGCCGCGATGCTGTTACGTCACAGCCTTGGACTGCACGATGACGCAAACGCTGTCGATAATGCGATCACGAGGGCAATCGTGGCCGGCAACCGCACGGCCGACATCGCGGCGCAGGGCGACCGGGTTCTGAGCACCGACGCGATGACCGATTGCATCATCGGCGAACTCGTTCAAGACCCATAGACAACGCTAAGCGCCGGCGTTTCGCGAGATACCTCGAGCGCTTGCAGCACATCGGCAACGAGATCTTCTGCGCTCTCTAATCCCACCGACAGACGGATCAGGTTTTGACCGATACCAGCCTCTGCGAGCGCGGTTTCGGATACCGGCGCATGCGTCATCGACGCCGGGTGGCACACGAGACTCTCGACCCCACCCAGTGATTCGGCCAGAGAGAATAGCTGCAGATGATTAACGAACGCGCGCACGGCGGCCTCACCTCCATTGATTTCGAAGCTGATCATGCCGCCGAAGCCACTTTGCTGTCGGGCCGCGATGTCATGACCGGGATGCGATCGCAGACCCGGGTAATACACGCGCTCTGCCATGGCATGTTCGTCCAAGACGTTCGCCAGAACGTTCGCGGTTTCTTCGTGCTGTCGCATTCTCGTATGCAGGGTTCGTATACCGCGGAGGGTCAGGTAGCTGTCAAATGGCGCGCCGGTCACGCCGAGGCAGTTGCCCCACCATGTCAATTTCTCCGCCAGTTCTGCTGTGGCGCCGACAATCGTCCCGCCGACAACGTCACTGTGACCGTTGATGTACTTCGTTGTCGAATGAATGACAAGGTCAGCACCGAGCGATATTGGCTGCTGCAATGCCGGCGACAAGAATGTGTTGTCGACCGCGAGGAGAGCGCCACAGTGCGTCGCGAGACCCGACACTTCAGCAATATCAACTATCCTCAGCAGTGGATTTGACGGTGTTTCGACCAGGATAATCGCCGGTTTACGGTCGCAGGCGGCCTGCAGCGCGGCACGATTGGTCTGATCGACAAACTGCACCTCGAAATGGCCCTTCGCGGCAAGGTTCTCGAACAGGCGATAACTGCCACCGTAGCAGTCGTGCGGCGCAACGAGCAGGTCCCCCGGTTCGAGCAGATGGCAAAGCAGCGTCAGCGCCGCCATGCCCGAGGATGTCACGACGGCGCCGGCGGCACCTTCGAGCGACGCCAGCGTATCGGCAAGCGCGTCGCGCGTCGGATTGCCGGATCGCGTGTAGTCGTATTGGCGTTTTACACCGAAGCCAGCGAACGCGAAGTTCGACGACAGGTGTAATGGCGGTACGACGGCGCCGTGTTGCGTGTCCGATTCGATAGCGGCGCGAACAGCGCGAGTTGCCGGGTCAGCTCTAAGGGTCATTTGTGGTCTCCAAAGCGTTCCAATGTCACTTGCTCTCATCGGAACCCTACGGAAACCGTAAGGGAGGGGAATCGCGCCCTGCACCTGCTCAGGATCAAACAGCGTGTTGCCACGATTCTCATCTCTCGGTGGTTACGTCCGTATGGACGAATCACCGCAGGAGTTGGCACCTTTCAGGATGGTTAGTCCTGGAGGTTGCCCCGGCGTCGTTGGGCCTATCCCTCAGCCGGTCTCGATGAGCTGATCAGAGTGTATGGGTGGCGCACACACACCGTCAAGACACAATCCACATTTATTTAGTCACAGCAGAAACCAATAATATCAATGGTTTCAGCCCGATCTGCAGAAAGATGGACGCAGCCATTGCACTCGTCGTCCTAATGTAATAGCGTACTAATGCATTAATACATAGGTGCAAGAATGAAGCCGAACCGACATGACAGCCAGAGACAGCAGACGGCCGCAGAGGACGCCCTGTTCCGCGCCATCATCAGCCTGCGGACTGCAGCCGAGTGCCGCGACTTCTTTCGCGACTTGTGCACCCCGGCTGAACTCCAGGCTCTCGTAGATCGTTGGCAAGTCGTTGAATTATTAGAACAAGGCCTGACATATCGCAAGATTCAAGACGTTACCGGCGTCAGTGTGACCACAATCGGCCGGGTAGCGCGCTTCCTCACCGACGGGTTTGGCGGATATCGCACCGCAATCGATCGCACAGCCAGGCACGCCAGCCCTACCTCTCACTAAGGACAACAGCATGGATACCGCGGAGCAGCGCATTAAGATTGCGGTGCAAAAAACCGGTCGGCTGACCGATCACTCACTGCACCTTCTCGAAAGATGCGGACTAAAAGTCACGCAGAGCAAAGACCAGCTGTTCTGCTACGGCGAGAATATGCCGATCGACCTGCTGCTGGTGCGGGACGACGATATTCCCGGGCTCGTCAGCGACGACGTCTGCGATCTCGGCATCGTTGGACTGAATATTGTCGAGGAAAAGCGCCAGGCACTCTTGCATGATGGTCGTGAGGCTATGTTCAAGCAGGTCTTCGAGCTCGATTTCGGCCATTGTCGATTGTCGCTCGCAGCACCGGAGGGCACCGTGTATGACGGCAAGGATTCGTTAAAAAATAAAAAAATAGCAACGAGTTACGTTGGTATATTAAGAGATTACTTGAACAAAAATGATATAGCGGCGGAGATCGTCTACTTTTCTGGCGCGGTCGAGATTGCGCCCAAACTTGGTAGAGCGGACTATATCTGTGATCTGGTTTCGACAGGCTCGACGCTGGCCGCTAACGGCCTAGCCGAGGTCGACGTGCTGCTCGAGAGTGAAGCGGTTGTCATTCAGACTCGCGCCCCGCTGAGCGCGGACAAACAGGCGTTGGTCGATCGCATGCTGCAGCGTCTCGACGGCGTCCTGCAGGTCCGGGAGAGCAAATACATCATGCTCCATGCGCCCCGGGCAGCGCTCGCCGAAATCCGCGACCTGTTGCCGGGCTCCGAAGCGCCAACGGTCATGCCTCTGGATGGCACAGATGACAGGGTCGCGATACATGCGGTCTGCAGGGAAAATGTCTTCTGGGAGACGCTCGAGAACCTCAAGGCCGCTGGCGCCAGTTCCTTGCTCGTGCTGCCGGTCGAGAAGATGCTGGCCTGATCCATGATGACGCGCATCAGCAACTGGAGTGAGCTCGACGACGACGCTCGATCGGCATTGTTGCAGCGGCCTGCCCTGCGCTCGGATGCCAAAATCGGCGCGGAGGTCGCGAGGATCGTCGCACTTGTGCGTGACAATGGCGACGCGGCAGTCCGGGATCTTACCGAACAGTTCGATGGGGCAACACTCGGCGCGCTCCGTGTGACGACGGAAGAACTTGCGCGCGCGACTGCCGAGCTCGGCGACGAAGCGATTGCGGCAATTGACCTTGCGATCGAAAACGTACGACGTTTTCACGAACCTCAACTGCCACAAACGATTGCGGTTGATACGATGCCCGGAGTCCGCTGCGAACGCGTTGCTCATGCCATTGACTCTGTTGGCCTGTACGTGCCGGCTGGCACCGCGCCTTTGCCCT
>JAOTUB010000242.1 GCA_029864095.1 Gammaproteobacteria bacterium
ACCAATGACCCGGGGCAGCTATTCCGGTTCTTGCCCATCTACACGCTGGTCGCGGGCAGCATCGGCTTTGCAATTGGCTGGATTGCTGGTAGAAACGTGTGACCAGAGTCATTTGCCCGTCGCCGCAGGTTTGCTAGTCTCAGAAGATGCGAATTCCGACTCTTGTGCTTGTCTCGACTGTACTCTTGTTTCAGGGAGCTCTGCACGCCAGTGGCTTTCCTGTCGCTGACCTGGTTGTCGTCGAGAAAGCAAACCGAAAATTGCACCTGATCAAGGATGGCACGCCATTTCGAACTTTCGAAATCGCCTTGGGGATTCGTCCCATCGGTGACAAACAACACGAGGGAGACTTCCGCACTCCCGAAGGGCGCTATCTTCTGGACATGCGAAATCCGCACAGCGAGTTTTTTCTGTCCATTCGTGTGTCCTATCCGAACGGTCACGACATCCGTGAAGCGCGCTCGAACGGGGTCGATCCGGGCGGCGCCATCATGATTCATGGTCAACCGAACGATCCCACCCGATCCGAAGCGTATTATCGAACGCAGGACTGGACCAATGGCTGTATCGCTGTT
This sequence comes from Gammaproteobacteria bacterium, assembly GCA_029864095.1. Lineage (GTDB taxonomy): Bacteria > Pseudomonadota > Gammaproteobacteria > Steroidobacterales > Woeseiaceae > UBA1847. The sequence continues at coordinate 576 of JAOTUB010000242.1, forward strand.
TCGAACTCGGACATGATCGATATCTGGCTCATGACTGACGACAATACGCCCATCGAAATCCGGCCCTGACGAGCGTCCCTTGGCAATTCGAGAAACTGTCGATGCCGAAGTACGGCCAGAAGGTAGCCTCGAGGTCCTGTCGCAGCTCGAGGTCGATCAACTGCGCTCGAGCGGCGAGGGGGGGCTCTACGCGCTGCTGCGCCGCTGCATGCTCGCGGTCCTGAACTCGGGTAATCAAAACGACGACGCACGGGAGTTGCTCGAGACCTACAAGGATTTCAGCATAGGCTTCATTCAACAGCCGCGCGGACTCAAAGTATCTCTGCAGAACGCGCCGGGGGACGCATTCGTTGACGGCAAGATGATTCGCGGCATCCGCGAGCTGCTGTTCGCGGTACTAAGAGACATTGCCTATACCCGCAACGAGGTCTTTGATGGCGGTCGATTCAACCTGGAGTCCAGTGGCGGCATAACCGATGCCGTGTTCCACATCGCGCGCAATGCGGGCCTGCTTAATCTTCCCGCCAACGTCAATCTGGTCGTCTGTTGGGGCGGCCACGCGATCAGCCGCAGCGAATACGACTACACGAAACTGGTCGGCTATGAACTCGGCCTGCGCGGCCTGAATGTCTGTACCGGTTGCGGCCCCGGAGCGATGAAAGGGCCGATGAAAGGCGCCACGATCGGCCATGCCAAACAGCGAATTCGCAATGGCCGCTACGTCGGTATTACGGAGCCTGGCATCATTGCGGCAGAGTCACCGAACCCCATCGTCAATTCGCTCGTGATCATGCCGGATATGGAAAAGCGCCTCGAAGCGTTCGCGCGCGTCGGTCACGGCGTTGTCGTTTTTCCGGGCGGAGTCGGCACTGCCGAAGAGATTCTATACTTGCTCGGAGTCCTGCTGCATCCCGACAATCAAAGTCAGCCGATGCCAATGATCATGACCGGTCCGGCATCGGCCGAGCCGTACTTTCGGCAGATAGACGAATTTGTCGGCGCCACGCTGGGCAAAGAAGCGCAGCAGCGCTACTCGATCATCATCGACAATCCGGGAGATGTTGCCCGTACCATCCGGTCGCGGCTCAACGATGTTCAGGATTTTCGTACAAAACATGGGGATGCGTACTATTTCAATTGGCGCCTGGCGATCGACGGGGGGTTTCAGCGACCGTTCCGCGCGACGCACGAGGCGATGAGCGCGCTCGATATTGACGAGAAACTGCCGACACACGATCTTGCCGCGAATCTGCGCCGCGCGTTCTCCGGAATCGTGTCCGGCAACGTTCGCGAGGACACAGCGGCGACTATCGAACGTGACGGGCCGTTCGAGATAAACGGATCAGCAAGCATCATGAGTTTGCTCGACAAATTGCTCGCTGCGTTCGTAGAACAAAAACGCATGAAGATTTCCGGTGGCGATTATTCACCGTGCTATCGCGTGTGTTGATGAAGGCCTTCACGTGCCGGTCCCGGCTGGGCGCTTATTGTAAACTCGATTAGGGCAAATCTGGCCCCGGCACTTTGATTAAGTAAAACGGGCAAATAACTTACTGATAAATAAGGTAAAAAGTCACTTCTGCATTGTGATGCAGTTCCTGTGATTCATGCTGTCGGACACTTAACATTTGTTCAAAGGATTGACTGAGCATAATCATGCCGGATAGCAAACACCTGAAATGGGTGGACGACTACAGCACGGACGCCGAGTCACAAATCGATAAAGCCGATTCCTCTGCGACGCCGAGAGAACCAGCCGCAAACGATGCGGACGGTTGGCAGCAATATCGTCAGTGGATCTCCAAAGCACCAGCGCCACGCGGCCGACGCGTTGGCATAGATCCGGCGCTGTATACATGGAAGGGATACCGCAACTGGTCGGAACAGATAAAGCGCAACTGGGAACCGGATGCGGGCGATGATTCTGAATAGTCTTTAGCGATAACCATATTATGTTTCAAAAACGTCGGCGTCATGTCGGCGTTTTTTTTTGCAGTGTCGGATGAATCGCTAGCGTGATTGCTGGGCGATGCAAAACGAGTCCCATTTAATAACGGTACTGCGTCTGATTTTTGGTGTTTCGGGCCGCGATCGAGCAATTTCTAAATCAAGCTGTGATCTGCCTCACGGAGGCGTAACG
>JAOTUB010000116.1 GCA_029864095.1 Gammaproteobacteria bacterium
AATACCGCGCGGTGAGCTCGAGAACCTGCTTAGCCAGAGCGAACCTAGTTACGACTACGGCGAACAGACCTACAAGTTCCGCCACCTCGGGATGTATCTGGGTGGTCAGGCTGCCAAGTTGTCCGCAGACGAGCCCTTTATTCCGGTCATTCTCGTCAGGGCCGGCGAATTCTCAGCGGCGTTGCTGACTGACGAGATGATCTCGAGCCGGGAAATTGTCGTCAAATCGGTCGGCCCGCAGCTCGCGAGCATTCGCGGCATCTCGGGTGCGACGATTCTGGGCGACGGTCGTATCGTGTTGATTCTGGATATCGCCGCGCTGGTGCGCACCGGCGCTCCTGTGGTCGAGCTCAAGAAAGCCGCGCCGACGCCGGCGGACGATCGTCCGGTGGCCCTTGTCGTCGACGATTCGATCACGGTTCGGCGCGTCACCGAGCGTTTTCTGCAGCGCAATGGCATGCGCGTCGTGACTGCCAAAGACGGGCTTGATGCGATCAGCGTAATCGCAGAAACCAAGCCTGACATCATATTGCTCGATATTGAGATGCCGCGGATGGATGGCTACGAATTTGCGTCACACGTTCGCAATGATGAGCGTGTCGCTGACGTCCCCATAATCATGGTGACGTCACGTGTTGGCGACAAGCATCGTGCCCGTGCAATCGAGCTTGGTGTCAATGATTACCTGGGCAAGCCGTATCAGGATTCGCAACTGCTGGAGGCTATTGCGCGCCTGCTCGAAGAAAAAGGAATCTCCCTGTTGTGAGTGCCGAAGCCGAGGAACTATATAGCCTGCTGGTACCCCTTGCCGATGACCGTCTGATCGTGCCGCGCGCCTGCGTGGTCGAAGTTGTGCGTTTCGCCAATCCTGATCACCAGGCCGGTGCGCATAACTGGATGCTGGGCACCGTGAACTGGAATGGTCGTGAATTGCCGGTCGTGTCTTTCGAGGGCATGCTCGGCAAGGAGGCTCCGGCTACAACGGGGCGTGCGCGAGTCGTGGTCTTCTATGCCAGCACGGGACAGCTGAAAACGGGATATTTCGGTATTCTGACGCAGGGCTTCCCGCAGTTGGTTCGCGTTAACAAAGATGTGCTGAAACTGCATACGACCGAAGGCTGGCCCGAAGGCGCGCCGGTACTTTGCCGGGTCAAGATGATCAACGAATTTCCACTGATTCCCGATCTCGAAAAACTCGAGGCCATGCTTGCTCAGGAGTCTGTTCAGGCCTGAGTGAGTTCGGCCAACACAGCATCACGGCGGTCATCGAAACGCTGACGGCGGTTGCGACTAGGTACATTCCGGCGTTGATTGCCCCTGCATGCATGACAGAATCAAGCAACGCCATGTTGGCGTCATTTTTGTGAAAGCGATGTGGAGGAGCCCTGCGATGAAAAAAATACTCAATTTGTTACCAGCCGGCCTCGTGCTCGCGCTTGCCACGGGCTGCGTTAACACCGAGTTGATGGCAGACGTCGATCCGTCCGCCGACCTCGTGGGTCTGGACACGTTCTATGTCGCAAAGTTCGGGCCCGATGAAAGAGGCATCGAAGCGATGATAGCCGCCGAGCTAAATGCCATGGGCAAGACCGCGACGTCGGGCGCTGATCCCAAGCCGCCTGCGCCTGTGGACGCTGTGGTTACTTATGAAGACAAGTGGATGTGGGACATGACCATGTACATGATCGAGCTTAGTATTGATCTTCGCGATCCGGAGACCAATTACAAGTTCGCGACGGGGCGATCGTACAGAACCTCATTGGCAAGAAAGAAACCCGAGGCAATGGTCGCGGAAGTGCTGGGCGAGATATTTGGTACTGAATCATCCGGAGCAGCAGAATGAAATTGCGCAAATTGTTGGGTCTTTCATTTATCCTCCTGGCGGTAACAGGATGCGCGGTTGGGAACCAATATGATTATCGATCTGCAAGCGTCGCGCTGCCGCTGGCCGGCACAGGAGAACTGGGCATAGGCGTCATTGACAACAGAAGCTATGTGCTTAGCGGAGACAAGGAGCCGAACTTCATCGGTCTGCAACGGGGTGGGTATGGCAATCCGTTCAATGTAACGACCGCCAGCGGTAATTCTCTTACTCAAGACATGTCGGAGTCGTTGGAAAATGCTCTGCGCAATAGTGGCTATACCGTGACGGGCCTGCAAATTGTTTCGGCGGACCCTGCGGCGGTAACATCTGCGATTGCTCAAAGTGGAGTCGCGAAGAACATCGTGCTGACTGTGACGGAGTGGAAAACGGACATCTACATGAACATGACGTTGCATTTTGATCTGCTGTTGGAGGTCGTTACGAAGCAGGGCGACACGGTTGCTTCCAACCAAATGCAGGGCGAAGAAAAAATCGGCGGCGGAGCATTTGAAGGCCAGAATTCGAGAACCGCCGCTGCAGCTTTCGAAACGAAGATTGGCAGGCTTTTCAACGACCCAGAAATTCTCGGAGCGCTGGCGAACTAGGCTAACGCAGGCAAAGGTCAGGCGCTATCGGCAGGCGGCGGGCAGGTGTTTGGGCTGGATGGCGCCGCCACCGGCGCACGTCCAGGTCAGGCTGCCGACGTTGTCTGCCGCGGTCAAGGTGAGTGTTTCGCCAACAATGTTCGTGTTTGCATCGGGGCCGAAGACGATCGAGATAACGTCATCAGTAACGGATACTGAGCCCACGTAATTGCCCTGGATTTCTCCGGCAGGCACAAGGGCGGCCGCGTCGTTATCGGCTGGGTATGCGCCGTGCTCCTGATAGTACTCGGAGACCGCGGCCTTGGCGCCAGCTGCAACATTGATACCTTCGGCGATTTGACCGCGGATGGTGTAGTCCAGATACATGGGCACGGCGATCGCGGCCAGAATACCGATTATGGCGACGACGATCATCAATTCGATCAGCGTAAAGCCTTGCTGGATGGGCCTTGGTCTCTTCTTCATGGCAAGCGCATCGAATTCAGGTGCTTGCACTCTGACAGAAACTGTCCGGCGGGTCGCTTGACTGCGTCACGGCGCTGTCGCGGACCTGCGTCACTTCTTATGTAATATCGCCGAGGTCGCCCCAGAGTGTTTGAGCGATGGTGAGGGCGGCCACCGCTGCAGTTTCGGTGCGGAGTATTCGCGGGCCGAGCGAGACAGCGGCAAAACCGGCGGCCTCGGCGTCGCCATATTCCTTGTCGCTGAATCCGCCTTCGGGCCCGATCAACAAACAGACCTTGGTTGCCGGAGCCGTGACGGAGGCCAGGGCAGTCTCAGCGTATGGACGCAATATCAAATCCGTATCTGTCTCTTTGGTCCGCGCGCCGTACCAGTCATTGATATCCATAATCGGATCAATAAGCGGCGGGCGAATACGGCCGGATTGTTCACAGGCGCTTTCGGCAATGCTCTGCCAATGATCGCGGCGTTTGGCGGCGCGCGTCGCGTCCAGTCTTACGATACCGTGTTGTGTCAGCACAGCAGAAATACGCTTCACTCCGAGTTCCGTCGCTTTCTGTATGACAAAATCCATGCGTTCGCCGCGGGAGACACCCTGCACGAGATGAAGTTTGAGGGGCGATTCGGCGGCGGAATCGACTCGCTCACCGATAAGCAGCCCGGCAGCACTCCTGCCTAAGGTATATATCGTCGCGCCGAACTCTCCATCCCGACCGTTGAACACCGCCAGGGAATCGCCGACCCGCAGCCGCAGAACGCGTCCGACATAGCGAGTCTTTTCGCTACCGAGGCGCAATTCCTGACCGGAGCGAAGATCGTCGTCGATGAAGAGTCGCGTGGTAGTCATGGGCGTTGACGGTTATCATCCGCAAACCTGACTATCGTCCTTCCGGACAGCTGGGGCAACTGTTGATGAGAATTGCGTACCGCATCGATACCGAGACCGGACTTATCGAGCCAGCAAGGCAGTGTACCAGCCCCAATCAGGACGAGCGGCCGAAAGGCGCTGCGCCCGAGCTGCTGGTTCTGCACGGCATCAGCCTGCCGCCCGGCGAATTCGGCGGTCCGGAAATCGAGCAGCTGTTCACGAAATCGCTGAACTGGGACAGTCATCCCTATTTCGATGAGATTCGTGGCATTGAAGTCTCGTCGCATTTGTTGATTCGCCGCGACGGCGAGCTCGTGCAGTTCGTACCGTTCAATCGTCGCGCCTGGCATGCGGGCGAGTCCTGTTTCAAGACGCGGAGGTGTTGTAACGATTTCTCGATCGGCATCGAACTCGAGGGTGAAGACGATACCGCGTACGCAGACCCCCAGTATGACGTGCTGATCGCGGTCACAACTGCGTTATTGGCAGCCTATCCCGCGCTCTCCGCTCGTGAGATTGCGGCTCATTCGGACATATCGCCCGGTCGAAAAACGGATCCAGGCCCTGCTTTCGACTGGCTACGCTTGTATGATGGTGTGAGCCAATGCCGAACGACATAGCCGCAAGAGTCGAGAAAGAATGCATCTGATTGCCCTGCTTATCGGTCTGGTCGTCGAACGACTCGCGACGCGGCTTTTTCATTTGCGCAGGCTGCGTTGGCTCGATCGCATCATCGACGCCGGTTTTCGGCACGCCGGCCGACTCCCGAACTGGCCGGCTGTGATTCCGATCATTCTGATCGCCGTGGTCCTCATATTGCCCATATTTGCCGTGACGTTCAGTCTCGGTGACGCGCTCCTGGGTTTTCCGTATCTGCTGCTTGCTATCGTCGTATTGTTCTTCTCGCTGGGCCCGCAGGATATTGGTGAAGATGTCGACGAGTATTGCAAGACAATCGAGGAAGGTGACGACGAGCGCATCCGGCAGACCGCCAAGGCAATCATCGAAAGTGACGTGCCGGAAGACGCGTTGGAACGGATTCACAAGGTTGAGGAAGGCGTTTGCGTTCAGGCAAACAATCGACTGTTCGCCGTCATTTTCTGGTTTGTCCTGCTCGGACCGCTCGGCGCATGGACATACCGTGTCACCGATCTGATTCGGCGTCGCGCCGTCTATGCAGCAGGTCGAGATGAGGAATCAAACGGCACGTTCGAACGCCTCCGCGACGCCGCGACAATGTTGCACGGATGGCTGGCCTGGATTCCTGCGCGGTTGACCGCGATCGGCTACGCTGCGGCCGGCAATTTCGATGCGGCAATCGCCGCCTGGCGCGCCCCGACGGAGCAGAAGACCGATTCACCTTCGGAATACAGTGAAAACCTGCTCGCCCGGGTCGGCGCTGCTGCGCTGGCACTCGTCGATGAGAGTGGCGAGGATCTCACAGCGCGGGGAGTGCGCGGCGCGACCGCCGCTAACCAGCTCGTCTTTCGTCTCCTGCTAATCTGGGCCGTGGTCATTGCAGCGATGACGTTGTACGGCTGGACGCGGTGAAGACGTGGTGCCCGACTCTCACAGTAAGCGTACTGTTTTGCCTTTGCGCGTGCACTGAGACCCCGGAACCGCCTGCCTCTGCAGCACGTCACTCGCGGCTTGTAACGCTGGCGCCCAACCTCACTGAGTTGGTGTTCGCGGCCGGCGCAGGCGACACGCTTGTCGGCGTCAGCGCTTACTCCGACTATCCCGACGAGGCGAAACAACTGCCGATTATCGGTGATGCATTTGTCGTCGATCAGGAGCAGCTGGCGGTGCTGCAACCGGACCTGTTGCTTGTCTGGCAGAGCGGCACGCCCGAACACGTCGTCGATGAGCTGCGCGGCGCAGGTTATAGGGTCGAAGTCATCCGGACGCGCACGCTGGCCGATGTCGCGGCTGCAATACGCCGCATCGGTGATTTGACGGGTTATTCAAACCAGGCCGATCTTGCCGCAAACCTCTACACTGAGGGGCTGCGGACCATCGCGGCACGCTATGCAGACCCCGAAGATCTGCGCGTGTTCTATCAGGTGGACAGGCGGCCCCTTTACACGATCAATGGCGAACACTATGTGAGCGAGCTGATTGACCTTTGTGGAGGCAGTAACGTGTTCGATGATCTCAACGAGCTGGCGCCGGCGGTTGATGTCGAAGCGGTGGTCGACCGCGATCCCGAAGTGATGCTTGCGAGTAGCGATGCGGGCGAGGACGCGTTCAGCGAATGGCAGCGTTGGCCCCACCTCGCGGCGAATCAGTATCAAAATCGCTATTTGATGCCTGCTGACGAAATCGGTCGCGCGACTCCGCGTCTGGTAATTGCTGCACGGGCAGTCTGCGAGGCACTACAGGAAGCACGTAATCGGCGTGCCCTCGCGTTGGCGAATGTGGAATGAGTTCTGGTGTCACGATACGCAAGGCTACTGATTCGGATCTCTCCGCGGCGCAGTCCTGGTTGTCGGACGCACGCCTGCCGAGCGGCGACCTGACGCCTGCTCACATGCGGAATTTCCTGCTCGCACTGGCAGGCGACGACCCGCTTGGCATGATCGGTGTCGAGCAGTTCGACAACATCGGCCTGCTACGTTCTCTCGTCGTCGATCAATCGGCGCGCGGCGCAGGTATCGGCAAACAGCTGGTTGCCGCGCTCGAAACCCGGGCGGCCGAATTGGGCGTCAATGAATTGTGGTTACTCACGATCGACGCCGATGCATATTTTGCACGGTTGGGCTACGTCGTCGCCAATCGAGACGATGCGCCCGATTCGATCCGGGCAACTGCGGAGTTCTCGACACTTTGTCCGGGCGATGCAGTACTCATGCGCAAAAACCTATGACGTACGCCCTGCGACCGTGTCATTTGTCGCAGTCATGGCTCGCTGCGCTTTACTTCCGTCGACAAACATCCTGGTCGCAGGCGCTGCGCCCTAACGCTGTCGGTTCCAGAGCACCTCTTGTCCGGACTCCGCCCGCGCCAATACGCGCGCGATAACGAACAGCAGATCGGACAGTCGGTTCAGATACTTCAGGACCTCCGGGCGTACGGTCTCGGCGCCGGCCAGCGTCGTCGTAATGCGCTCCGCGCGCCGCACGATCGTACGGGCCAGGTGGCATGCTGCGGCGGCCTCGCCGCCACCAGGCAGGATGAATTCTTTCAGCGCCGGTAGGTCAGCGTTCAGGGTATCGAGTTCGTTTTCGAGGCGGTCGATGAGATCCTCGTTGATCGCACTGTAGCCGGGAATGCAGAGTTCACCGCCGAGTTCGAACAGGTCGTGCTGTACATCTGTCAGGGTGTTGCGGACGTCTTGCGGTACAGACGCAGATGCGAGCACTATGCCGATTGCGCTGTTGGCCTCATCGACAGTACCGTATGCATCGACACGCAAGCTGTCTTTGGCGACGCGCGTGCCATCGCCGAGGCCTGTGGTGCCGTCATCTCCGGTACGCGTATAGATCTTGCTTAGTCGTTTACCCATGTGTTGGTGCCTGCTAGTTCCAACGATATTTTAGTTCGACCAGTCCGCTGCGCTGCTGCATGCGGAAGTTGGCGGCGGTCTCGTACTCGGTGTCCAGCAAATTCTCGATGCGCGCATGCACAGCCCAGCGTTTGCCGAGGCTGATCTGGCCCGACAGGTTGGCGACAACGTAGCCGTCCAGCTTGACACCGCCGAAGTCCTCGCGCGCTCCGCTCGCGACAAGCGAGACACCGATGCGGTGTGAACCAATATCCTGTGTGTACGAGAGCGTCGCCGTTTCTTCGGCACGGCGCAACAAACGCTCACCTGTCGCCGCATTTTCGGCCCTCTGCTTCGAGACTTCGGTCCGGATCACGAAGCGATCACCGCGATACTCGTATCCGACCTGTGCCCCGCGTATCTCCGCTTTGGAGATATTCTGCAGTTCAAACGTCTGCAGGTCGAATTCGATCAAGTCATCGATGTCGTTGCCATAGAGCTCGATGTCAACGCTGTGCCCATTGCTTGGTGAGTAGCGAAGTCCGAACTGCGCGTCGTCGGCCAGTTCGGGATTCAGGCCTGGATTGCCGCCGAAGCCGAATCGATCCGTAGCGTCCGGAGCCCTGAATGCATGGCCCAGCCCGACGTTGAGTGTCCAGGCAGCATTAATCAGGTAGGCATACTCGGCGTTCCACGTCGTGTGTTTGCCGAAGGCCTCATGATCGGTCAGTCGGACAGCGACGAACGTCTTATGGCCATTTCGTGACCACTGGTCTTGCAGGAATGCCGCGCGTACGGCGGTGTCCTCCTCAAAACCGGAACCGAACGACAGCGTCGACGCGGTTTCGTCCATCGCAAACAGTCCTCCCGTGACCGTATGACCCGCAAAGGCCTGACTGTACTGCCAGTCAAAACTGATACGTTCGGACTCGACGAAGTCGTCTACCTGGTTCTGCGTGATCTCGTCCTGCATGAAAGAGGCGATGAGCGTGCTCGTCGCATTGGCAGAAACTTTGGAACTCAGCTCGACAGCCGTTGTCGAGTTTCTGAAGTCCTGATCGACAGGGCTCAGAAAAAAGTCCAGGTATTCCGCCGTACCGTCTGTTTGCCAGCGGCGAATACTGATTTCGTTTCTGCCGACACGCCGCGCGGCGTAAAGATTGGCCGTGAGGTTATCGTAGCCGCGCTTGATGTCAGAGTCCGCGCGCGGCGCGTAGCCTTCAGTCGACTGCCAATCCAGAGTAATGCCGAACTCGCCGTTCATGCCGTGATTACCGCCCGATACGTAGCCCGAGCGGGTATCGAAGCTACCCCCGCCAACGCTGCTTTCGAGGTAAGCGTCTCTGGCCCGGCGCGTAATGATATTGATCACGCCGCCGATCGCATCGGTGCCGAACAGGGCTGAGCGCGCGCCCTTTACGATCTCGACACGCTCAATGATCTCGGGCGCGATGTGTTGAATCGCTGCACCGCCGAGAGTGCCGGGATTTATCCGGACTCCGTCAATCAGGACGAGCGTGTGATTGCTTTCGGTGCCACGCAAGAATATCGATGACGCCTGACCCGGCCCGCCGTTGCGGCCAATGTCGATACCGGCTTCGAAGCGCAGCAGCTCTGCAAGATCCGTTGCGAGAGACAGCTCGATATCTTCACGCGTAATCACGGTGACCGGCACGATCGCGTCGCTTAGCGGAATCTCCGTTCGGGTAGCGGTCACAATAAGTATGTCGCCAGGCGCCGCGTCGGTCGCGGCAGCTGTGTCGTTGATTGCCAACGACAGCACAAAAGCCGCAACGGCAGCTCGGATAGGCATTTGTCTCTCCAGTGCGTGCCGCCCGCACGCGAATTCGATCGTGAGTGTCACGGTGCGAAGAGACTGCAGGGACGGCGTCATGCGCGTCCGAACCTGCGCCCGCCGCGCCGCTCGTGGCTCACAAGGCCGGTCTCCGGGCTGACGAGCGGATTGACTCCTTGCCGCAGCGCCTTCCCGCAAAGCTTGCTATTCGCTTCGCAGTGGCTCCGATCCGATTGCTTCGAACCAGGGGCTACGGATTAACTCGATCACCGTTGCGGGGGCAGCGTCGGGTTGAGCATGATTCTCATGCGGCACCGACTTCCCGTTCACCCGATTGTGCCTAACCGGGTTCACCTAGTGAGCGTCGTACGATAGGCAGGCAGTGCGGCACTGTCAAGCGAGGCACCGCACGCTTGTTTCTTTGCCACCGAGCGGCCATAGTTGCGCCGATCGCATGCAGTGACCTGCAAGGACTGATGTGGACGCCTACGACGACAATAACTCATCAGATTATCTGCGAACTGCGTTGGAGGCAGCGCGCGCCGCCGCCGGGATTAGCCGCCAGTACTATGCCGGCAACTTCACGGTAACGACGAAAGCCGACCTGACGCCTGTGACGCAGGCCGACATAGAGTGCGAGCAGGCGATACGCGAAGTCATTCTCAGCCGCTTTCCCGAGCATGGTTTTTATGGCGAAGAAACGGGCCGCACGCGTGACGACGCTGAATATCTCTGGCTCGTCGATCCGATTGACGGCACCAAGAGTTTCGTGCGGCAGTACCCGTTCTTCTCGACGCAGATTGCGCTTATGCATCGCGGCAAAATCATCCTCGGAGTATCGAGCGGCACGATGATGGAGGAGCTGGCCTGGGCGGAAAGTGGTGCGGGAGCCTGGCTCAATGGGCAGCGAATATTCGTGAGCGACATCGACGATGTCGATCGTGCTGCCGTGTCGACCGGTAACCTCAGGTCACTGGCGATGAGCGAGGGTTGGGCAAAGCTGGCCGAAATAGTCTCACGTGCGGACCGGATACGCGGCTATGGCGATTTCTACCATTACCATCTTCTTGCTTCGGGCAAAATCGAGGCCGTGATCGAATCCGACGTCAATATCCTCGACGTTGCGGCGTTGTCCGTGATCGTCATCGAGGCCGGTGGGGCATTCACGGATCTGAACGGCAACGCCATTGGGATCGAGACCCGGTCAGTGCTTGCGACCAACAAGGCGCTGCACGACGAGTATCTTGCGCGTCTAAAGGGTTGGGTTGCCTGACGCGGCGACGAACAGTTTGTGCGAGCGCCAGCTAATGGCCTCCATTTGTGTAGCGAATAACTCACTGAGCCGCGACTCGGTCATTACCTCATCACTCGCGCCGAGTTCCCATCGACCGTCGCCGAAAAGTAGCAGACAGCGATCCGCGAACCGCACGGCCAGATTTACGTCGTGCAGGCAGGCGATTACACCGGCGCCCGAATCGGCCAGGAGCCTGAAGACCTGCAACACTTCGAGCTGGTGCGCTGGATCGAGGTGATTGGTCGGCTCGTCGAGCAGATACACGTCAGGGTCCTGCGTCAGCACCTGCGCAATTGCGAGCCTGCGTCGCTCGCCGCCCGACAGGGTCAGAACATCGCGCGCCGACATTTCATCAAGACCCATGGTCTGCAGCGCATGGTTGGCGACGGCGCGGTCTTGCTCCGACTCCCAGCGAAACCGGCCAATGTGCGG
>JAOTUB010000117.1 GCA_029864095.1 Gammaproteobacteria bacterium
CCCGGCATGACGGCGCGCAATGTGAGTCCGGCCTCGGTCAGCTCGAGCAACGCGAGATCAGTGACGTAGAAGATTTTCTTGCCACGCTCCAAGCCGACACGGCCGTTGAACGTGATCTCGTCGACCTGATCCACGACCTTAGGCTTGCCGGGCTTGTCGACACGCAGCCGCTCGCCGTCGATGCTGACCTCAGCGCCCTGCATCCACTTGCCGATGAACAGCACCGTGTTGGCCGATTCGATGATGCTCGGTGCACCGCCCGGTCCGACATAGTCAAGCATGCGTGGTCCCCGCTTGGAAAGATTGATGTTACCGCCCGAGTCGAGCTGCAGGAAGCCGAGCATGGCCGCATCGAGGTGCTCGCGGTAATGATGAAACATCCAGGCCGACGACTCGAGACGCTCCGGGTTGATGGCCGCGCCGAAAAATACACCCGGCGCCGGCAAGCCGCCGTAGGGTCCGGACTCGGTCGTGAACGTGATCTGCTGGTGCAGGCCCGTCGCGAACAGCACGTGGCAGACCTCTTCGGCCAGGCCCACGCCGATATTGACCGTGGCGCCGACCGGAACGTTGTCGGCAAAGGTCTTTGCACCGAGCCGAGCCAGCGCGTCATCGAGCCGGCTGCGGCGCGGCGTGATGCCGAGCGTCTTGTTCATGAAGCGCAGCCGCGCCATCGCATCCTGTGCATCGACCCTGGCGCCCGCCGTAAACATGGGCCAGTACTTGCGTTGCGGCACCGACCCGGTCTGCTCGTTGCGTGGATTGATGACGACGGCGTCGACATCAGTTGCCGGAAGGCTGATCAACGCATCATCGCGATCGATCAATCGGCAGACCGACACCAGGACGAGTCCACCGTTGGCCCGTGCCGCGCGTGCCGCTTCGATATTCTCGGTGATGGTCGCCGCGTGGTGGAAATAGACGTTGCCGTCGCCGTCGGCATACGGCGCATTGATGAACGCAACATCGATCGGCGGCAGGGTATAGACAAGTTCATCCCCATCCGCCTCCACGAACTGCGACGTCGCGTTCGGCGTGACCGGCGAGCCACGACCGACTCGCGGATCCAGAAACGAGCCGGTACCCGCATGGCTGCGCACCTCGGGCTCGCCGCGTCCCTGCGCCTCGATGATGTGCGTCATCTCCCCTTGCGGCAACGTATGCAGCTCCAGCCGCTTGTCTTCAGCCAGACGCAGCATTGATTTTGTGGTTTCCGTATGCCCGGTTATGTAGCGCGTCACGAGACGGTCAACCGCTACGTCTTCCACGGTCCCGGGCACACGGCCCCGCCCGCCCTGCCCGGCGACCGAAATCCAGGTGAGATTTTTCGGCTCGCCGCTGCGCTCGAAGCGCTCGCGCAGAGCCCAGAACAGAATCGAACAACGGGCGTTGCTGCCAATGCCGCAGGAGATGACGCAGGCGCCGTTGGGAATCGCATCCACGGCCGCACGTGCGGACCTGAATTTGTCCGGCAGCGGTTCCGGCGGCAGATAACTCGTATCGCGACGATCCCAGATCAAACGCCAGCGGAAAATGTGCGCAAGGAGTTGTACCTTGTCAATAACATTCACGGTCTGTCGATCCGCACTCGCGATATAGCGCGCAGTCAGCGACAAGTGCTTGTTACTCTTCCCACTGATTTGCCTCGTCAACAAAATCCGCCCGTTGTGGACGAACGACACAAAACCGATGGCCGGTTGGCGCTTCCATGACCCACCAGGTTCTGATTCGCTTAACGCGCTTTGCCCCCAGCTTTTCCAGTCGGTTGACCTCCGCTTCGATATCGTCCGACTCAATGTCAATGTGAACTCGACTGGGATGTTTGACCTTTTGCACCTCAATGTATAAATCATTCGCACCGGTTTTGAGAGCCACGTAGTTGTCCTCTGCCGGATCAGTTGAACGCTGTTCACTGCATCCCAGGGCTTGGCTCCAGAATTCCGCAGCAGAGTCAAGATCGTCGGTGTCACAATCAATGATAAGCCCTGCTAATTGACTTCGATGCATGTCACTCTCTCCGATCAGCTATCCACGATCGCGTATTCTAGCCCACACGACCCGCGCGTCAGCAGCGCGGCCGCGTTCCGGGCCGGCAATAGGTCAAGCGGGCGCTCCCGGCGGCGTCAGCCTTTGATGCAGACGAGCGGTTCAAGCCGCGCGACCTTGCGCGCCAGACCTGCATACTCGGCGATATCGACGACCCGGTCGACGTCCTTGTAAGCCAGCGGCGCCTCTTCCGCAACGCCCCGCTGCGAAGGGCTGCGAATGACGATGCCGCGCTCAGCGAGCTCATCGACGACTTGCCGGCCGCTATACTGGCGGCGCGCCTTGCGACGGCTCATGGCCCGGCCGGCCCCGTGACAGGCCGAACTCAAGGCTGTCGTTTCTCCTTCGGTCGTACCGGCCAGCACGTACGAAGCGGTGCCCATGGAGCCGCCGATCAGGACCGGCTGACCCGCGGCGCATAGCGTTTCATCGAGGTCCGGATTGCCGGGGCCGAATGCTCTCGTCGCACCTTTACGGTGCACATACAGTTCACGCGGTTTGCCGTCGACGACGTGGACCTCGACTTTGCAGATGTTGTGCGACACATCGTAGAACATGTCGAGGCGTGCCTGCGGCAACAAGCGACGGACGACGTCGCGCGTCAGGTGGGTGAGAATCTGCCGGTTCGCCAGCGCACAGTTCATGCCGGCGCGCATCGCGCCGAGATAGCGCTGGCCGAGATCCGAGTAGATCGGGGCACATGCGAGCTCGCGATCGGGCAGGTCGAGACCGAGGTCCGGTGCAGCGATGACCATCTCACGCAGATAATCCGTGCCAATCTGGTGACCGAGACCCCGCGAGCCACAGTGAATGCTGACCAGGACGTCGTCCTCGGCCAACGCATACTGACGCGCGATATCCGGTGCATAGATGGCCGCAACCCGCTGCAATTCGAGGTAGTGATTGCCGGAGCCGAGCGTACCCATCTCGCGCCGCTGGCGATGCTTGGCGTGGTCCGATACATCGTCGGGTCTTGCGCCGTCGATACAACCGCGCTCCTCGGTTCGCCCGAGATCGTCAGTTGTGCCGTAGCCTTGCTTCACGGCCCAACGCGCGCCGCCTTCGAGCATAGCGTCCATCTGCCGGTGGTCGAGCCGAATCGACCCGCGGCTGCCGACGCCCGCCGGGATGCCCGCAAACAGCGCGTCGGCAAGTTCGGTTTTGACGGCGTCGACATCGCGCGGATGCAGACCCGTGTGCAACGTGCGCACGCCACAAGAAATATCGAAACCGACACCACCGGCTGACACGACCCCGCCTGCTTCCGCATCGAAGGCCGCGACACCGCCAATTGGAAATCCATAGCCCCAGTGAGCGTCGGGCATGGCGTAAACCGGGCCAACCAGGCCTGGCAGCAGCGTGACGTTATAGAGCTGCGTAAAAACCTTGTCGTCCATCTGCAGGATCTGCTCGCGATCGCCGAACAAAATACCCGGTGCACGCATCGGGCCTTCCATTGGGAGGCGCCAACGATACTCACTGTCCTGGACGAGACGATTCAGATCCATACGCTATACATCCACCACACATTGCCCATGCCAGCGACCCGCGCTGTCCCTTGTGACCGAAAGCGCTGTGTAAGTTGCGCCTTTGACCTCGACGACGGGTTGATGCCGAAGCCGATCGACAGCCTCGCCCTCGAGCCGGCCTTCGAGCTTTTGCCCGTCTAGTTCGACATGCCAGCTGCCGAAAATCATGCCCCGTGTCGCCATCTCGAAAATCAGTGCGTTGAGCCAGTCAACGAGCAATAATGCATTGCTCGGTGCTTCGCAGTGAACCGTTACCGTTTCAACACGCCGCACGCCCGCGGGCTCGGTGATGATTGCGGTCAAAGCCTCGCCCATGGCTTCGAACAAGCCCTCGCGGGTCTCTGCATCAGCGCGCAAACCCATATCAGCCTCATGCTCGAAGTGTTCCCAGTTACGCTGTTGCATTCTCTTGCTCAGCCATCGGTATCCGTGATTTGGCTGCACGGCTGGCAGCCCGGCTATCTTGGGTCCGGCGGGGAGTCATTAGTGGCTTCTCGGAGGAGCCGTGGATCCGTGGCTTTGCGTCTCTGACTTTGGTCAGGTTTGCCTTACCGTAGCGTTGATTTTCGCATGCAACAGGCCACGGTCAATGCCGGGATGTACTTAGCAATGTCCGATTTCATTTATAGCAGTCATACAAACGTCGCAGGAATCGGCAATCTGCAAGGCAGCTAACGGCCTTTAGCGGACTTTTCTATAAACAACTCGCAACGCCATGCATGGCACTCGATGTCTTCCGGGTACGTCGCCCACGTCGGCGCCCTCGACACAAGGACCGCAAACCCCGGGCTGAATTGGTTCGGCTCATCCAAAGTACCGTGAGCGGCGCAAATGACGTCATCGGCTTCGAAATACTGCACGTTGTCGATCGTCGGGTAGATAAACAGGCTGCAACCGCAGCCTCCACAGAAAGCTCGATTGATTGTTGCGTCGCTATCTGCGACCACCTCGTAGCTGTGGGGGGGCGCCCCGACACAAGTTGAATAGGCTTCGCGGCCCACTAACAACGAATATCTTGTCAGTGCCTGTGAACTACTGGCAATCCCGACAATGACAGAGATACTGCCGTGTCGGCCGGGACGTGAACTCGTACGCAATTTCTGCGCACCGGCATCGCCCTGAAATAATCGTGTTCATGTCGCCCCAATTTCTGGACTGCTCCTTTCCCAAGATCATTTACACGATCTATGAGCGATTGCTTTGGGTCAGTAGCAACCTATCAGCAGTCTATCACCTGGTTGGCTGCTTCCGGCCACAAGCGTTCATCAGCGCTCCATAGTAATTACGATTTTTCCTTTATGATGTCCTTGCCCGAAGTGCCGCATTGCTTCGGGCACCTCACTCAATTGATAGGTTCTGTCGATAATCGGAACCAGCTTGCCAGCCTCAATCAGTTCCTTCAGATCTGACAGACCTTTATTCGGTCCATCCGCAACCAATCGAAGCTTCCTTTGCTCACCGGTTAGCGACGCAACAAGGCTCAGGAACCAGAGTTGGTAGACTCGTGGGATAGAACCGCCGATCATGGCGTAGGTGCCTTCGGGTTCTAACGCGCCCCTGTTGTCGATCATTGATCTAAAGCCCTGGCAATCAACAATCAGGTTGTAACGCACTCCGGTTTTCGTGAAATCTTGCAAGGCGTAATCGATAACATGGTCCGCGCCAACCGAGCGAACGACGTCCAATTTATGCGAGGCATCTACGCCCGTCACCTCGGCCCCGGAGAGCTTGGCAAGCTGAATTGCGAATGTACCCACACCGCCACCCGCTCCGTTAATTAAAACTTTCTGCCCCGGCTTCAGTTGCCCCGCTTTGCGAATTCCCTGCAGAGCCAGGACGCCTGCCTGCGGAACTGCGGCTGCTTGCTCAAAAGTAGAATTCGCAGGTTTCGGTTCCATGGCGGTTTCATGCGCACAGGCATATTCTGCAAATCCACCCCAGTCATCCCAGAGATCACCAAACACCTGATCGCCTGGCTGGAATCGCGTTACCTGTCTGCCTGCTGCCACAACCGTCCCCGCTATGTCAGCCCCGAGAATCTGCTTCCCTGGCCTTGGCTTTAGGAGACCAAAAATGAGCCGGTTTATAAACGGTGTACCGTTCAAAAATTCCCAGTCCCACGAATTGATAGACGAAGCGTGAACGCGGATCAGCAGCTCATCGTCCTTTGGCGTAGGCCTCGGAATGTCTATCAATTCAAGACCATCCGGTGGTCCATATTGTGTAAATGCAATCGCTTTCATCAGCATCCTCTGTGGACACCAATCATGACCAGAGTGGAATCTGGTGATCGATAGTTTTGGCCGGCTTTGGGTCAGTGGCAGCCGGTCATCAGTTTACCAGCGCACGGGCCGCTTCCGGCCAATAGGAGCCGTCCAATTCCGGCGATTACTTTGCTTCACAAACGGTGTGTTGTCCCCACCCGATAAACGTATAGGGCCGACCACCTAACTTACGACATTCTTCTTCATCAGTTACCCCGTCATAGACACGCTTCATATATCTCTCTTCAGGGCCCGGGCAATAATCACTACACGCGAATATCTCCACGATTTCTGGTATCTCGAGTTCATCATCTACCGGACCGCTTCCGCATGCGGCAATAGCTACCGACGCAATGATAACGATGGCTGTACTAGATTGATTCATTCGTAAAGGTTCGATTTTCGGTCAAAGCGTGAACGGCGCCTTTGGGTCACAAGCGGCACTGCAGTCCAATATTAGCCTAATGTCTGGTGTCGGGGGTAAGGCGGTCATTCGGCGAGGTGATTTCGAAAGACCCAAGCTGAATGACTGCTTTCACCGATAGCAGACGTTCAGGGGCGCTGACATGCCCTGATTTCAAGGGCAGCTTTCGGCCAAAAGCAGCCGTTGGACTCCGCCGCTCCAATTCACGGATTTGCTATCGCACGACCTTCAAGACACATCACGCTGGAGGAACAATATGCTGCACGCCGTCCATCAAATTGGTGTAACTGTGTGCTCCTTGTTGCGGAATTTTTCCTGCCTCGAGCATATTGAACGCAAGTAACACAGTTGGTGTCACGTTGTCTTCGAGACAACCGAAACAATAGTGAAATGGAAAAACCATGAGTGAACGATCGTCGTTGACGAGCGCAATCGCCTTGTAGTCGTCATGGCCGTGCTGTATCAAGCTAGCCCATTGCCATCCGAATGCTCGGACCATCGCCGCACCCCACAGGCTACCAATTGGGAGTGCGCGATCGTCCCAGTTGTCAATCTTTGAAAACCATCCACGCTTTTTCGGATTCGTCAAAAATCGGTCAATCGCCTCAACGATCTTGTCGGGCTCGGCATCAACAGAGGTGCCAACGAGTTCAGCTCCATCCCTCGCTGCGCCAAGAAGGTTGTTCGCAATTGATTCTGGAATTGGTTCTTCTGACGTGCTCATGTTTCCTTGCCTTGGGTAAACCTTGAATGCGATAACGATGTTTCACATGCCAAAAGTGAAAAATAGCATTGGCAATGGTTCCGATTCTTGCGTACGTCTGTTTCGGGTCAACAACCGTCATTGTAACCTGAAGAGCTTGGACGGCTGGAGACGGCCATTTCCGGACGTTCAATTACGCTAGATTCCCGACCAGGTTAAGACGCTATCTGAAAGCTGTGCGCTGTGCAGATTGCCGGGCACCAAACTGACGGGCGAAGGCCATCAGCGACTGATGATTTTCAACTGATACTGTTGGGCCAAACTGAAGATGGTCGACCAAGCAGTAGAGGGCAACCTCGAACAAGGACAGGTCTCGCTGCTTTGGAAGTGCTGCCACGACATCAGTTGCATGCTCTTCAAGCCAATCAAGCGATCCTTTTAGTCCGGCACGGGCTTTTCCGAGCAACACGTTGTTAGGGGGCACCTTGCCGACATGCTCTGCCATGAGAATTTGAACCTGCGCTGCCATGCAGTGCCAAACGAGTTCGTGCGCGTTGCGCGAGAGATCGTCATCGAGATCTTCCGGCCAGACGATTCGAGCTGGTGCCTTGGCGCGTTCAGCGAGCGAACGACAGATGTTTTCGGAGCCGTAGAGGACCGACTCATCGTCGCGGAGAATCGGCATCCGAAGCGCCGGGTTTCCCGCATACTCGTCTGGGTCCAGAGCTGCAAGGTCCTCGAGTCCAACGAAGTCGTAATTGATGCCTAACTCTTCCGCAAAGATTAGCGGCAAGCGCGTAAAAAGCGAGCCGGTTCGGCCCAAAATCTGAAGAGGCTTGTCGTTCATTCTGGCATTGCGTCTGCGCTGAGAACTTTTGATTTCTTGACCGGCCGGATTGGGTCAGAAGCCGTCAGTCTACCTCAAAACACCCGGGCGGCTGGTTCCGGCCAAAGGCAGACGCCTGTGTTTCAGTGAGATGAGCCGATGGTCCCGCCAATCCTTGTTACAAGACCTAGCTCTTCTATTCCATCTAGCGGAATACGCTCCCAACGGTCGTCTAATAGGCCAGAGTTTTTCCCCGTACCAATTCCTCGCCGCCAAATTGATCCGTCATTGCAGAGAGCGAAGATATCCACCATTGTCGAGTCATTTTCTGCTGCAACGATTTCGATCTGAACTATCTTTCTACCGCGTCTCGACGGCATTGGCTCTGCAGGCTTCCACAAGGATTTCAAGCCATGCGCGGCAGTTTTCGCTGCGGACTTTGTGGGAAATTCTCCCAGGCAGTGCTTATTGCCACGGTGAGTGATGCCAAAAACAGCCCAATATTCTGCTTCTTCCTCGCTGGGAGCGATATCTTCCAATGAGCAATACCACTCGCCGCGAGAGTGACCTCGCATTGGGTGAATTTCCATAGACTCGATTTTTTCAGTCATAGCGAAGAACCTGCCAATGGCACGATTCTAGACAATATTCGGGCAACATCGCGGTAAATTGAACGTAAAGCGACCGGCCGCTTTGGGTCATTAGCCGACATTCTAGCCTATATCAGGCGAATGGCTGCTTTGGAGCGTATAGCCGACGATCTGGAACCAGATTTCCGATCAGCCAAACCCAATGTCTGCTCTCACCGTTAGCGTACACTCATGGAGCCGGAATTGGCCTGGTTGGAGCGGCAGCTAACGGCCAAAAGCGGAAGTTCACTGGATGAGAAAAACCCGGCGCACGACCGGGAGTTGTCTGATTCTCAGGGCGTGCACCAGATAAGCGAGATGTGGGTGCGGTCTTGGACCGTCATCGGGACGTCTTCCGGCATGGTGATCCCGAAGCTCTTGTCAGTACCGTAGCGAACACCGGGAATTGTAACCCGGTGTTCGCCCAGACATTGCCGACCCGCGTTCGGCTCAGTCGAACCATCCCTCGGCGTCGAGCTGCTGCCAGATCAGCTTGACTGCCTCGCCACCTTCTCTGGCGACGCGCGCGAAATTATCGGCCACGAATTGACCGTCGAAGACCTGTATGTTGCCATCGGTCATGACGAGACGGGTCGACAGGCCGTTAGCGTAGAGCAGATTGTTCAGCGGCTCAGGCGGTAATGTGCCGACCCCCACCAGCGGTCCGCTGACCTCGATACCGACGAGATCGGCCTTCGCGCCAGGCGCAATGCGGCCCAGGTCTTCGCGCCGCAGGCCGTCTGCGGCAACCAGCGTGGCCCCGCGAATAGCATCCCACATCGACGGCCGCTGCAGTGGAATGGAGCTGGTGGATGCGATTAGCGAGTGTCGCGCCTGTCCGTAGAGCACCGCCAGCTTGAGATTCTCGACATAGTCGTTCGAGTGCGTATCGATGCCGATATTCACATTCATCCCGGCAGCCAGCGCCTCCGGGTAGGGTTGGGTGCCGCCGCCGGCGCCGCCGGCCGACGGGCAATGCGCGTAGACTCCGCCGCCTGCGTTGAGTATCGGCGGGTCCACGACGAAATCTAGACCACTCATGTGGGCCCCGAACAAGGGGCCGTTGAAGAAACCGAACTGATCGCACCACTCGGTCGGGGTAACGCCCCAGAGACGCTTGACGGTGTCAGTTTCACGGGAGGACTGGGATAGATGGATGTGGATGCCATTCCCCAGCTCCGCTGCACCCGCCGCATAGGCCATCATCGTTTCGGGTGTCTGGGTATCCGCGGCGTGGGGCGTCATCTGCGGCAGGATCCTGCCATCGTCGACACCGTTTACGCTGCGTGCAAATTCGAGGTTGGCCTGGATCTCGGCGAGCGTTCCGGGCACGGAGTCGAACAGCGCCTGATCATCAGCCCGAAACCAGATCGGAAACAGCCGCGCGATGCCAGGCACCATGCCCCCGGGGTAACCTCTGACGCCCCATTTGCGGGCAACTCGCACATACGACTGGGCCTGACGCAGGCTGAGGCTCATCTCTACGTGCGTTGTCGAGCCACCTAGCAGCAGCTCCGCGACGTTGAAGGCGGTGAGCGCATCCAATTCGGCGTCCGAGAGAGTCTCGACAAGTTCCAGAGGTCTAGCGAACGAACGCCCCATCTCGATTATGCCGCGCGTCGGTGTAGCGCTGCACGCGTGGGTATGTCCCGATATGAAGCCCGGGACCACGAACTGGGTGCTGGCGTCCAGGCGGCGGAATCCACGAATACGTCCCTGTCTAACTTCCTCAATGTAGCCGTTGCGGACGAGTATCGAGACGTCCCGCATCACTTTGAGCTCGCCGGCGGCGTATATGAGAGCCTGCCCGGCCTCGACGACGAAGGCGCCGGATGGGACGTGGTGCGGCCCGTGGCCGGTCCCGGGCTGTTTGTCAGGGCGCCAATGGGCAGCCGCCGTCAGCGGTAACGCCGCGAGAGGCGCCGCGAGGGCGGCTTTCAGAAAATTTCGTCGGCCATCGTGGGCGATGTCCGTATCACCGTCGCCGCGCGCTGCGGCTGTGCAGACAAAACATGCGCCAGTGTGATCGCTGGTGGTGCCCTGATCATGAGTTGACATCGCTCTTCTCCTCAATTCTTCTCAAATTCACTTAGACTGTGTAATTAACTTGTCCGCACCGCTTTTCGTCCCTGTCTTTGGGCAGGTTTGCCTTTTTCGGTGATGTGCAAAAAGCATAGTCTAAACCAAGCAATTCGCCAGTTCTTGCGTGCGATCGTTGCTCCCCAACTAGGTCCGCTTTGGGTCAACGGCGGACATTCAATTGACCGGCATTTCACGATTCGGACCGGCATTTTTCGAGCAAAATCGGACGTTGGTGAATATTTGAAGCTCAACTCAAATTGGCACCTTGCCATATCGTCCAAGCTCCAATTAGGAGAAATC
>JAOTUB010000243.1 GCA_029864095.1 Gammaproteobacteria bacterium
GGCATAGTCTTCCCCCAGGCAATTTATTATTGTTGAGCGGCCCTTAGCATACCGTAAAGTGGCAACTCAGCCGGCGAGAATCTCGCAAATAACGGGTCTGCGGGCGGGCGCCTCTTCACTCAAGGTGTAAGCTGCGAGCAGGTTTTTTTCCGCCTGCATCGCATCGGACTCGCTCGCGGCATGAATCATCGCAAGTGGTGTAGCCGAATCGACGCGTGTGCCAATCGGCGCAATATCGCTGAAGCCGACCGATAGATCCAGACGTTCGCCTACTTTGCGTCGGCCGCCGCCGAGTTCGATTAATGCGTTACCGACCGCACGCGCATTCACTCGTGCCACGATCCCGTCCGCATGTACGGATCGTACGACCGGCGCTTTGACGAGGTGCTGTTCGTAGTTTTCGACCAGGTCCGCGGGTCCACCAAGCGCTGTCACCATTCGGCCGAAAATTACTGCGGCACGACCACTTGTAACCGCTTGCTCACATCGGACACGTGCCTTGTTGCGATCTCGCTCGATGCCGCCAACGACCAGCATTTCGGCGCATAGGGAGAGCGTCACTTCATCCAGCCGGACATCGCGCC
Source organism: Gammaproteobacteria bacterium (assembly GCA_029864095.1). GTDB lineage: Bacteria > Pseudomonadota > Gammaproteobacteria > Steroidobacterales > Woeseiaceae > UBA1847. The sequence goes on from JAOTUB010000243.1 coordinate 585, forward strand.
GTTCGTTTCTGAGATAGAGGATTGATTCCTCGATTTCGAGCGCATTACCAACGGTCGTGCCCAGCACTTCGTTCATGTCCGTTATGAGGGCGTGTGTCTTCAGCCCTGCTTTCGCTGCTGTAGCGATAACGCTCTGTGCGAGTTCCTGCGCGCGTTCCAGCGTTTCCATGAAAGCACCGCTGCCGAATTTTACGTCCATGACAAGGCCCTGCAGCCCCGCAGCAATCTTTTTGGACAAAATCGAAGCCGTAATCAGCGGCACCGACTCAACGGTTCCGGTCACGTCACGAATCGAATAGAAGCGCCGGTCGGCCGGTGCAAGATCCGCTGTCTGGCCGATAATTGCACAGCCAACCTCTTTCACTGTTTTGCGAAACCTGTCGAAGTCGGGCGTTGCGTCGTACCCCGGTATGCACTCGGCCTTATCCGTCGTACCGCCGGTATGCCCGAGGCCGCGGCCCGAAATCATCGGCACATAGCAACCGCATGCGGCCGCGATCGGCGCCAGCATGAAGCTGACTTTGTCGCCGACACCGCCCGTCGAGTGCTTGTCGATTACCGGCCCATCAAGAGCTTCTTTCGACCAGTCGAGGACCGTGCCCGAAGCTGCCATCGCCAACGTCAGCTTGCCGGCCTCTTCGAAGTTCATTGAATTCAAGAATATTGCCATCGCGAGAGAAGACACCTGCTCTGCGGGCAGGCTGTTGTCGGCAAGCCCATCGACAAAGAACTGGATGTCGTCGTCGGACAGGTCGCCACCGTCACGTTTTTTGCGAATTACGTCGGTGAATAGCATGCGGGCCCTTAATCGAATCCGCGCAACGGCAGATGATCGCCGCGTTGCAACCAGTTCTCATCCGGATAACGGGCTTTGCGGTCGATAATGTGCAAGGTGTAGGCGTGGCGTGATTTTGATGACCGATTCGCCGCGCTCAGGTGCGGCGTACGGCCATCGAAAATGACCAGCGTGCCGGCGGGTGCTTCAGCCGGCCGTTTTTTCTCTTCCGGCCACGGCGTGTCGTCCAGGGTCTCGGTAACGAGCTTGCCGTCGGCACCCCGGTAATTGCGTTTCTTTAGCGGCAACTTGTGACCACCCGGAATGAACTGCATGCAACCGTTCTCCAGAGTTGCGTCTTCCAGGGCAAACCAGAAGCCAACACAGGACTCCGGTTCGGTGTAGATGTAGGTCGAGTCCTGGTGACAGACGACTTCGCCGCCGATATTCGGCGGCTTGAAAATATACATCGACTGCAAAATGGCGGGCTCCACAATGCCGATTCGTTCTACGACCTCTGCGAGCTCGGGTGTCCGCGAAAACTGATCGAACACGGGGTCCAGGTCATGCATAGCGTGTCCCATCTTGTTCAGACTGTGTTTCTTGTCCTGCCGGAGCCTGCCGCTATCGTCGAACGCATCGTTTTCCAGGAAAAAACGAATCTTGTCGCCGGATTCGATGAAATAGTCGTCGTCGAGCTGTGTCTGCTCCGTCGTCGAGAAGACGCTGCGAACTTCCTGGGGATCGAACGCATCAACCAGTTCCTCCGCCCGCGCGCGCAGTGCGTCGCAGGCGTCGACGCTGACGAAGTCGCGCAGCACGAGCACACCGGCGTTTTTGAAATCCGAGAGCATTCTCTCCGTCAGGCGGCCGCCCGCAGGCGCAGCGTGGGAAGGAATATCGCTGATTGGCCAATCTTCGTCCATATATCCACACCTTAGAGCACGCCCTCAGCGCAAACAAGGGAGATGATCAGCTATACTTCAGCGCACCGATGGCTCTTTTTGCACCGAGCCAGACGACCAACACAATTCATCTCTGGGGGAGATAATCATGAAGAACAATAAGCTACTGCTGTCGGCGCTCTGCACGATCGCACTTTTCGGAACGTCGTCCGCTGCGTTCGCGCAGGAGAGCAAATCGCTGATCGAGGAAATCACGGTAACGGCGACGAAGCGAGCTCAGAGCATCTATGAAGTGCCCATCGCGGTCAGCGCTTTCGAAGGCGACAAGCTCGCGCAACAGGGCATCGTCGACATTGTCGATATCGGCAAGTTTGTTCCGAACCTCAACATCACGCAGTTCTCGGCGGGCCATACGTC
>JAOTUB010000118.1 GCA_029864095.1 Gammaproteobacteria bacterium
CCGCGTAAATCGATTTCGATAACGTCGACACCAAATGAAATAGCTCGTCGGTAGGCTGCAAGTGTGTTTTCAGCGTAGCCAGGTACGATCCCGCCCCGGTGAGCGATGTTGAGGACCGCCCATTCGGGCCACTGCGACCCCCAGGCGGTCGCCAGCAGCATGCAGTAAATCGCTCCAATGCCCACTGCCCGACGCGGCGAACTGTGCGAAAACCATGTCATTGCTACTTACTCTTCAACCATGATTATTGGTATTGTCGAACTAGATTACATTTCTGTGCTCCGGGTATCAAAGGCGTATAAGTGACACAATAAGTGCGCGACATTCATAGACTTGCGGAGAGGTGGACGAAAGATGCCGAGGACAATTCGTAGCTTGGTCGGTCCAAAAATCACTAAGCGAGGCTTCATGCGGATGCTGGCTTTCGGTGGATCGTTGTTGCCGGCTTTGTCTTTGCTTTCGAGGCAATCTCACGCACAGGCAAGTCTCTCGAAGGCCCGCGTGCTTCAGGGACCGATGCTAGGTGCCGTAACGCCAACTTCGATCCAGGTCTGGGTCAGGGTTAGCGATGAATTCCTGGTTGCCATTGCAATTAGCGAATCGCCGCATTTCGAAGAACAGCATATAACCCAGCCGTTGCGTGCGCAGGTCGCAGACGATTTAGCGGTAACGATCTTTGCAAGTGATCTGAAACCAGGTACCCGGTATTTCTATCGAGTGCTCCTCGACGGAGAGCGCGGCGGCTATGCGACGGAAGTCCCTGTGCACTACTTTGTAACGGCGCCCGACCCCGGGTCTCCGGCGGTGTTCAGTGTCGCAACGGGATCTTGTGCTCGATACGCGGAAGATCCGGATCAGATGGTCTGGCGGGCCGTCGATTCAGCTAACCCTGATCTGTTCGTATGGCTTGGTGACAACATCTATGGTGACAGCGCACAAGCAACGGTCCTGAGCGAAGAATACCAACGGCAAAGAGGCGCAAGGTTATATCAGTCGATCGCGCCGCGAACACCACAGCTGGCAATCTGGGATGATCATGATTTTGGTATCAACAATGGCGATCGAACCAACCCATTCAAAGACAGGGCCCTAAGTACCTTCCGGAAATACTGGGCGAATCCGGCCTATGGGCTCGACGACACGGCGGGCGTGTTCTTCGAGTATCAATATGGCGGCGTGGACTTCTTTTTTCTTGATGTTAGATACTACCGCGATCCAAACTCCGCGCCCGATGTGGAAGGCAAGACGATGTTGGGCGCGGCGCAAAAACACTGGCTAAAAACCAGACTAAAGGCCAGCAGTGCGCCGTTTAAGGTCATGCTGTCAGGAAGTGGCTGGTCGGCCGCCAAGGGTCCTGGCGGTGACAGTTGGTCCGCTTTCGTGACGGAACGCAACGAGCTCTTCGACTATGTTCGGGATGAAGGCATCAACGGTGTAGTTCTGGTGTCTGGTGACACACATGTCGCAGAGCTGAATGCGATACCCTGGTCCGACAAAGGTGGATACGACTATTACGATCTGACGTCGTCACCGCTCGCGCAAGGTACATCGGATAGTTTCCTGGAACGCCGACCCGAGGCAAGAATTCGCCAGGTGTATTTCGGTAGTGTCAATTTCGGATTACTAACCTTCGATATGAGGAGTGCCGATCCTTTGCTGGAATACAACGTCATTAATTATCGCGGCGAGGCTGTCTGGGAGCCACTGCGGCTGCACGCATCCGAATTGGTCAACGGAGTGGCAACATGGAAGGAAAAAATGGACGAGCTGTCCCGGTCCCGTTACGAAAGCGCGATCAAAGGTGGCGAGTACTATGAGCCGTTGCCATATTTCCAGTGATGCGCAACTTTTTGCTATCACTTATTGCTCATAAATTGCAGGTTGCTCTGCTACCTGTCCGCAATGGCGCCGTCCTCAAATCTCGGCCCATGCCAGTCCTTCTCCTTGTAGGGTGACCTTGCAGCGACGGACTCGTCGAGGTCGATTCCAAGGCCGGGCTTGTTTGGCAACTCTGCAAAGCCGTTCCGATATTCCACTGCGGCGCCAAAGAACAGATCGTCCCATTTGTCGCGTTCCGACCCACTGATTTCAAGCAGCGTCGCATTCGGTGTCGCCGCGCAGAAATGTAGCGATGCAAATGTACAGACGCGGCTGTTCGGATTGTGGGGCAGTACTTCAATTCTGAAGGTATCTGCTATCGCCGCGATTTTGCGCATTTCGGTGATGCCACCACAATGGATGGCATCCGGTTGAACGTAGTCCACGAGGTGCTCAGCACAAATCTCGCCGAATGCGTATTTCGTGAACAAACGCTCACCAGTGGCGAGCGGTACTCGTGTATGCGTTCTCAGATGTCGCAGTTCGCCGAGGTCCTCTGCTTGTGTGGCCTCTTCGACAAAGTAAGGGCGATAGTCTTCCACCTGGCGGCAAAACTCCACGGCGAATGCCGTCGTGGGCTTGCCGTGCAGATCGATGCAAATATCGAAATCATCTCCAACCGCCGCCCGAATGGCTCGAACACGGGCAACCGAATCTGTAAGTGCCTTGTCCTGACGCATGACGTCGCCTTCGGGTTTATAGAAACCGCTCTTGCCAGCTGTCCAACCTTTTTCCTTGGCGGCAAGCCACAATTCACCCATTTCATCCGGGCTATTGCCCCAGCCTGGCTTTGGGTAGACCCGCACTCGATCTCGCGCTTTACCGCCTAACAACTGCCAAACCGGCAATTCAAGCGCCTTGCCGAATATGTCCCACAAGGCGATATCAATGGCGCTAATTGCTGACATCATTATCGGCCCGCCGCGATACCGAGGGCCACGAAACATCGCTTGCCAGTGCCGCTCGATTTCGGTCGGATCCTGGCCAACGAGGTAGCGTTTATGCTCCAGAATCGCTTGGCTGATCGTCAGCGCCTTTGATGGCAGGGTCGCCTCGCCAAGACCTGTCAGCCCCTCGTTTGTGTATATTTTTACGAAAACGTAATTCTCGTCGCCGCCTGCGTCCATGACAAAAGTGCGGATGTCGGTGATCTTCAGGCCGAGTAGACGAGCCGCGTCCTGCTTAGCAGCAAGCGTTACATTCGGTATGCCGAGCACTGATGCACTGACGGCGCAGGCCGCGGCGCCAACGCTTTGCCGAAGAAAGAGGCGGCGTTTCACGTCATGCTGCCATGTTGCATGTGTCGAATCCTGCCACAGTATCGGCAAATCATATAGGAAATACCGTTGTTGACCCGATAAAATACGAAATGCCAGTTTAGGCGCGGCGGCGCTGCTGAGCACTACAGTAACCAAAATCCGGCAATTCGGTAGAATTGATGGAACTGAAAACCTCTTTGAAGAAGGTTATGGTCGCCTGGGACTCAAGGTGTCAACCGTGTGCCGGAAAAATGAGGCACGTTAACGCCTCCTCTTTCTTGCCGAAGCTGGTGATGTCCCTGTTACTGGTCGCAGGCGTCGGTGACGCGGACGAGAGGCGAATATATGAAGCCGAACTGATGCAGCAGTTCGAAGTGAGCAACGCGCGTCAAGGCGTTGCGGTTGACGCCGACCACTTCTATGCGGTCAACAACTTCGCAATATCCAAGCACGATAAATCGACCGGTGCGGCTATCACACAATGGGCCGGACGCGCCGAAGGTGAGCCGTTGATTCACCTGGATAGCTTGATGGAGCTTGATGGCCGGCTTTACGCGTCGCACTCAAACTATCCGGTATCGCCAATGACGAGTTCGGTGGAGGTATGGGACGCTGGCACGATGCGGCATGTATCGTCACACAGTTTTGGGATCAGCCGCGGCTCGCTTACCTGGTTGGATCGGCACGACGGGTTTTGGTGGGGGGCATTCGCAAACTATGACAAGATTCAAAACGGACAAATGGTGCCTTACGGGCATACGAATAATACCCAGGTTGTCAAACTCGACGACGACTTTCGAATATTGCAGGCGTGGACTCTGCCTCTGGAGGTGCTCGACAGAATGCGCCCGATGAGTAATTCCGGCGGTTCCTGGGGACCGGATGGAATGCTTTATCTCACCGGTCACGACTTGGGCGAAATCTACGTTATGCGAATTCCAGACGCGGGATCGACTCTGAGTTGGATAGCAACGGTCAGAACTCCAGTCCTTGAGGGTCAGGGCATCGCGTGGGATCGATCCATGCCCGGACGATATCTCTGGGCCATTAACAAAGGCGACCGGAAAGTGCTAAGAATAAAAATACCGGAAATCAGCCAACAATGAAACGCATCATCAGGTGGTTTGCGACCGGCCCGGACAGCCCGCCGATTGCCGACCCCGATAGGATTCACGCCCTGTTCAAAAACCGGCGCCTGCGAGTTTTCGTTTGGCTGGTCCTCGGCTACGGATTCTTCTACACCTGTCGTCTAAGCTTGTCGGTCGCCAAAAAACCGATGCTTGATGAAGGCGTTCTTTCCGTAGAGCAAATGGGCATCATCGGATCGATGTTGCTCCTCGTTTACGCCTTCGGCAAGTTCTTCAATGGCTTCCTCGCCGATCGTGCCAATATCAGACGATTCATGTCGATTGCATTGCTGTTTTCGGCATTTACCAATCTTGTGTTTGGATCGGTGAGCAACTTCACTTTGTTTGCCGTACTTTGGGCTTTCAACGGATGGTTTCAGTCCATCGGCTCGGCTCCCAGCGTCGTGTCAATATGCCAGTGGTTTAGTCACCGGGAACGGGGCACTCGATACGGTCTGTGGGCCGGTGCGCATAATATTGGAGAAGGGCTGACGTTTGTCGGCACGGCTCTGATCGTCAACGCCTTGGGTTGGCGCTGGGGGTTCTGGGGACCTGGTATCGCCTGCGTAATCGTTGCCGTGATTTTATACATCAACCTGGCGGACAGGCCACAGACTTATGGCCTCCCTTGTGTTGCGGATTACAAGAAAGACTACTCGGCTGGCAAACCTACCAAAGCATCGACTGGTTCACTGCAGTTGCTGGTACTAAAGAGTCCGATTGTCTGGGTTCTCGGTCTAAGTAGCGCATGTATGTACATGACCCGCTACGCGATAAACAGCTGGGCAATATTTTACCTACAGCAAGGCAAAGGATATGAGCTTGTCGAGGCAGCGTCAGCAATGGCAGCTTATCCGATATTCGGCTTGCTCGGCGCTGTTTTTTCCGGCTTTTTGTCTGATCGGTTCTTTGGCGCACGACGGAACGTGCCGACCTTGCTGTATGGGTTGCTCTTGATTGGCTCGATGTGTCTGTTCTATTACTCACCACCTGGTCAAATCCTGATTGACGCCATTGCACTCGCGGCCTTCGGATTTGCCATTGGCGGTCTGATCGTATTTCTCGCTGGTCTCATCGCCGTTGATCTCATGCCGGTCGGCGCCGCAGGAGCAGTCAAAGGGGTCATCGGATTGTTCTCTTATCTCGGTGCCGCATCGCAAGATTGGATAAGCGGCATATTGATCGAAAATACCAAGACCGTTGTCGATGACGTGACAACCTACTCGTTCGATACCGCGTTCTATTTCTGGATTTCAGCATCGGTTGTTTCTATGTTGCTTGCGCTGTTCGCCTGGAATAAGAGGCCACAAGAATAAACGTATTCGCCGCCCACAAGAGCTGGATTGCCGTCACGTGATACTCAATCAGAGCAGCTCCACCGAGGACAGTGACATACTGTGACCAAGCCTTCGGTGGTGGTTTCACGCCGGCCAGAAAAAATGGGGACAGTCGTCCCCCGATTTTTGTGGTGGCCAGGGGCGGACTAATCAGCGCAGCCGATTGGACGGCGAGTGCACCGAAAAAGTTAGCGATTTTCACTCAGTTTCGACTTCAACATGCCGAACCACATCTTCCTGCGTAAGAAAAAGCGGCCGTCCTGCAGCACAGGATCTGTAACCAAACGACTTGTGAGCGCCTTCGGCGCCACCGGTCGCTGACATCGGCGGATGCTTCCTTGCGTCCGCCGCGAGTTACGCGCCTGGTACTAACTAATGAGATACCAGTTCCACTTGCGATATGTCAGAGACCCATCGAACTGCGCCTTCTCAGGAACACCGCGACACCGAGTAGCCACAGAAAGGTTAGACTGGTGGCGCCAGCACCGGATTCGGCGTTGTTGCTGTCGCTGCCTGCTTTTCCGGAATCGGTCGACGCGGTAACAGGATCTCTGTTGTCGTTGCCGCGATGGTCGTCGCTGTCGCCGTCGTTCTCATTGCACGGACCAAGCGTGTCGCCATGACCCAGGTGAGCCTTCACGGACGCCACATTGACCGATATCGTGTTCTTGCCTTTGTGGCAGATCGACACCTTATCACCCGTCGGCGGTGGAACATCCGTGATAGTCGCCGTCGTGGTGGCGCTGTCCGACTGGGCTGGCGTGCCATCATCGGTCACCGTCAGGGTGACGGTGAACGTGCCCGCGGCGCCATAGGTATGTGTCGGATTTACACCCAGGCCCGTGCTGCCATCACCGAAATCCCACTCATAGGCGACGATGGTGCCGTCGTCCATGGAGCCTGAGCCATCGAAGGTGATGGGGTCTCCGACCTGCGCGCTGTAAGGACCGTTGGCATCGGCCGTCGGCGCTTGGTTCGCAACCTCTTCCTCGATCGTTACCGTCGAGGTATCGCTGGCACTCGCAGCGCAGGAGTCGGTCGCGCTAAAGGTTACGGTCGTGGTTCCCAATGGGAAGTCAGCCGGGGCGTCATTGCTCACCGCCAGCACCCCATCCTGCGCATCGTTGGCGCTGGCCGATGCCAGGAATGCCGCAATCGCCGGATCCGTCGCCGGTACCGAGGTCGTGCCCGCCGGAACCGTGATGGTCAGCGGCGCCGCAGCAGTTACGGTCGGTAGCGTATTTGGATCAACCGCGGTTACGCTCGACGTGCCAGTTGTGGTGATCAGCGTGCCGGAAGGATCCCCGCTGTCAGTCACCGAGAACGTCACCGTCGTGGTCGCCCCTGGGGCCACCGCGGCCGGGAAGTCTGCCGGTGCGTCATTGGTAATCGACCCGGTCAGGTCCCCGTCCTCTGCATCCGTTGCGGTTGCCCCGTTCAGGAAATCGGCAATTGCCGAATCCGTCGCCGGTATCGAAATGTCGCAAAGCCCTGCCGTGACCGTGATCGGATCGGGCGTCGTCAGCTGCGGCGCGGTATTACCGGCTTCTTCCTGGATCGTCACCGTCGAGGTGGCGGTCGAGGTCAGGCCGCAGGCATCGGTCGCCGAGAAGGTCACCGTGGTGATGCCCGGCGGGAAATCGGCCGGAGCATCATTGCTCACCGCCAGCGGCCCATCTTCGGTGTCGTTGGCGCTGGCGTCGGCGAGGAACGCGACTATCGCCGGATCCGTGGCCGGTACCGAGGCGGTGCCCTGCGGAACCGTGATAGTAATCGCAGCCGGAGCCGTTACTACCGGCGCCGTGTTCGGCGTCTCGTTTACCGTCAACGTCGAGTCCGCCGTGCCTATGGCGCCGAGCGTATCCTCCGCCGAGAACGTCACCAGCGTATCGCCGAGCCCGAAGTCAATCGGCGCGTTGTTGCTGACGGCTAACGTTCCGTCTTCAACGTCGTCGGCCGTGGCCGAGTTCAGCCAGTTCTGAATCTCAGTATCCGACTGTGGTACCGACGTCGCACACAGCGGCGCCGTCACGGCAAGGGGTGCCGGTGCCGTAACCACGGGAACATTGTTGTCGGCAACTAGAATGATCACATCAGCGGCGGCCATGCCTGTATTGCCACAGCTGTCGGTGGCCGTGAACGTTACCGGTGTCGTACCTATCGGGAACTCAGCCGGCGCATTGTTGCTGACCGGGACGCTTCCCTCTTCCGGATCGTCGGCCGTCGCCGAGGCAAGCCAGCCCGCAATCTCCGGATCGTCGGCGGGAACCGGACCGGTGCTGCCTGGTGGTAAGGTGATCGTCAGATTCGCCGGCGCGGTCACGACCGGTGCATTGGCGTCGCCGACTTGTATCGTCACCGTCGCACGATTCGAGGGGTCGATCCCATCGGTAGCGTCATACGTGAAGCTGTCGGTCCCACAGATGTTGCTCGCCGGAATATAGTTGCACTGCGGCGTCGGCGTGGTGGCGGACAGGCTGCAACTCACGGTACTGCCATTGCTGCTGGCAACGTCGAAACTGTTGACCGTCAGGATATCGCCATCGGCGTCGGTATCGTTCGCCAGCACATCGATATCTACCGGGGTGTTGACCGCTGTAGATTCGGAATCGTCAATAGCCACCGGCGCTTGGTTGCCCGCACAGTCCGGATCGGCGCCGTCATATAAATTGTCGCCGTCATTATCGAGACCATCAGGCCCAAACTGGGCGTCGCTGCAGGGATCTGCAATTAGCGCTACTCGTGAATCAGGCAGGCCACCATAGTTTGGCGGCAAAGCGCTTTCCCCTGCCAGCGATGGGATCTGGTCCGCGGTGTGGCAGGCGTCGCAACTGTTAATGCCATTGGCACGGTGATGGTTTCTCAGACCGTCCGAACGACCCGGATTTGGGCCGCCGAATGCACCGTCATTCGCAGTATTATCTCCTTCACGACCATGACAGCCAGCGCAGCTAAACGGATAATCAGGATTTCCCGACTCGTAGGTCAAAGCGTTGTCGCCTTGCTGTATATGGCAGACTGCGCACTCAGTGTTCTGCGGAAATTCGCCGACGAGTGATTCGATGATGTCAAGATGGCCAGTCATCAAATCCGTGTTCCACGGGGTTCCGTCGTGGTTTGACACATAACTACCCTGGTTGAAAGCTCCTCCGTGGCAACCGGAGCAACCGGACCAATCTGCATTCGCGGACACCGACGGTGCCCACAGCACCGTGAGCAGCATCGCAACACATCTCACTACCAAAGACTGGATCGAAGTCTTCATTGCTCTTTCCCCTGTTGCTTGCGTTTCACGCCACCAAGCCCCCTGGCGTCTTCCACACCAAATGAAGTCAGCAGCGTCTCACGTTATTATTTGTCGTCTTGCCGATTCTCTTCTCTATTTGAGAAGTGGACGAGGCATTCAGTCAATCCGGATTAATACGTAACGCGTATCGATTCGACGTAAGGAATCAGAATGCCATGCGGGTTGAACATAAAGTCAGCAACGTCGGCACGAATGAGCCTGGCTGGCAAGTGGACTAGTTTCCCCGAATGGTTGCCGTTTCAGGGATAAGTTTGCCGCGAAATCGGGCGGATTCTTGCCGAAATCGGACTTTTCAAGGAAAAGCTTGCCGGAATCGGACCTGGGTAGGTGATCAGTCGCCTAAGTATACAACTGTCGAGCCCGTTGGGCCCAGTTAGGCGGTGGGGCAGATTTTAGGGAGCTATCTTGAGTCAGGACTAGCCGCAAAGATCAAGCGGCCGCTTTTCCCGAGAGGAGTCGCTTAAGTGGCTTGTTTGGGGAAAATGCGACCTTCCGCTAACGGCCGCTAGCGAGCCTTTTCTGTAGCCGCTCTTTGCGTTTGAGTGTGGACTTATTGGCGTCACTTTTTAGCTGGATAGGATCAAAGCGACTCTGTCAGTCGATGATTAAGCTCAGTGCCTCTTCGTACCGTTTTGTTTTCTCAAGCAACAAACTCAATCTGTCGACCGGCGACGCCTCATACCTGTGCGCAGAAACAAACTTGTTGCTCTCCGTAAAATCTGCAATGTCACCAACGAGGTTCCGGTATGCGTCGATCGCCCGCTCCAAGTCACCAGACTTTTCTAGTGCTCGGGCCGCCCTCACGGCATCATCAAATGGCTTGGCAAGGTTGTTCAGTCGGTCGGTACGAGACCATTCCGGAAAAGGCTTCGTCACCTTCAGTACCACGCCAATGCGTTTCTGCCCCTGAATTGTCCTGCTAAACCAATTCGTCCCGCCGATTAGCCTGGCTACAGTCGCCTCGATTGGCTCCCCCCTTAGCAAAGTCATCGAATCACGAGCATCAGAAGGTAGAAATCCAATCTGCTGTCCGGTCGTGAAGACGCCCACGGCCCATCGATCGTGTTTGTTCAACGGGTCCGCAACTAATTCGACTCTATTTCCTACTCGGAGAGTCTTAATTATTTCCTGTCGAGATGTCCCATCAGGATTGTCAAATGACTCCCCCACGCACGCCGACATGGAATGTTCCAGCCATGAAACACCCTCCTAGACCAGTGGCCGCAAAGGGTCAGTAGCCGTCATTCTACCTCACACCAAGCGACTGACGGCTTACGGCCAGAAGCCGTCCTTCGCGGATTGGGTTATCGCCATGCTCTTTCGACGAATGCCTTCTCATGGCCAGAAGCGGTCGCTGTCGACACGTTCTCCTGCACCGAATCGATACGCCGATTTTCCGTCGAGTCCGTCCCCTGGGGCGCGTTACGGTGCATAGCAATACGCCGCTGATCAACGTAAAAGTCACGCGCAGTTGTGTCGCGACCAAAAAAAGGCAGGCGGGAATCCGCCTGCCTCTTTCAGTTGCCGTATATACGAGTCGAACGATCTAGGGGTTTGGCGTCGCCATGACTGCAGCCTCCGCATCGACGAGGCCGTGACCGGAATCGTAATTGAATC
>JAOTUB010000119.1 GCA_029864095.1 Gammaproteobacteria bacterium
CCAAGACCGTGTAAGTTGGCGACTTGTTCGCGGGCGCGCTGATACCGGGACTGCTGCTCGTCCTGCTGTACGTGCTTTACATCGTCGGCGTCGCGTTTTTTCGGCCCGGCTTGATGCCGGCCCACGAGCGTGACTCCGATGAGAACGTGACCTACTTTCAGGTTCTCCGTGCCCTGTTGCCGCCCCTGGTCCTCATATTCGCTGTGCTTGGCTCTATCCTGGCGGGACTCGCGACACCAACCGAGGCCGCTGGCGTCGGCGCCATGGGCGCCTTGATCCTCGCTGCAACGCGCAGGCAACTTAACCTCGAGAGACTGCAGGAAGTTATGCAGAGCACACTCAAGATCAGCAGCATGGTGTTCCTGATTCTGATCGGTGCGTCGGTTTTTTCGCTCGTCTTTCGCGGCTACGGGGGAGATGACGGTGTCCGCACTATCCTCGAAGCATTGCCCGGCGGTGTTGTCGGGGCCGTTGTCGTTGTGATGCTCGTGATGTTTCTGCTTGGCTTTGTTCTCGATTTTATAGAGATAACGTTCGTCGTCGTGCCGATCGTTGGTCCTGTGCTGCTGGCGATGGGGCTCGAGCCGGTCTGGCTCGGCATCATGATCGCGATCAATTTACAGACATCGTTTCTGACGCCGCCCTTTGGCTTCGCGCTGTTTTACTTGCGTGGCGTCGCCCCTCCGAGTATTACGACGCCGCAGATTTATCGTGGCGTGGTTCCCTTCGTGGCGATTCAGCTTTTTGCGTTGCTGTTGCTGGCGCTATTCCCGGAACTTGTGACCTGGCTGCCGAACCGGATCTACGGCGGCTAGCGCAGTTCCCCCGCTTCGAGCGCCGGCCGCAGCCGGTGAATTCGTTTTCGCTCTCGCGCGACCGACGGCAATCAGTCCTCACCCGCCGTCAGCGGCACGCGGTATTGATAAACGATCACGGCAATGAGGCCGAGGAGCGCGAGAATGGGTGCGGGCCCAAAGCCCGTCATGAATGGCAACGCGAGGCCGGCGCCGGCAAGCAGCGCGACCAGCACCCCCATAAGTGCCTCGCCCGTGATCAGGCCCGATGCTGCCAACAATCCGAGACTTTCGCGTTGCGTCCATTGCGCTTCGTTGAGCGCGGCGGAGCGCCGCTTGACCTGCCACCCTATGATGCCGCCGATAAAGATCGGCACGGTTAGCCCGAGCGGCAGGTAGACGCCAACTGCTACGGCCAGTACCGGGAAGCGGAACGTAGAACCGCGTCGTTCCTGGAACTTGTCCAGCACGATTAAAGCGATCGCGAGCGCGAAGCCCATCACGATGAAGTTCCACTGGATGCCGGCGCCGAAGATGCCGCCTGCGAGAGCCTGCATCAGGCCGGCTTGCGGCGCCGCCAGCACGCTGTTGGGAATCGCGTCCGGATTCGGGCTCGGCCGGCCGATACCGTACTGGTTGTCGAGCAGCTGCAGGATCAGCGGAATGACGACCGCCGCGGCCATTACGCCAACCACCTGGAACAGCTGCTGCCGCCACGGCGTTGCGCCGACCACATGGCCGCACTTGAGGTCCTGCATGTTGTCGCCGGCGATTGCCGCCGCCGAGCAAATCAGGCCGGCCAGGTACATGACCGCGATAGGGCCGAGCGTCGCAGCCATGCCTTCATTGCCCATTAACTGCAGCAGGATAAGCGCCGATATAACCACGGTCGCGATCGTGACGCCCGAGATCGGATTGTTCGAGCTACCGACCAGGCCAGCCATGTAGCCGGCCACCGACGAGAAAATAAAGCCGAAAACGACCATCAGTACGGTCATGATCGCGGAGATCATCAGTCGCTGCGGATAGTCGGCGAGCGCGAAATCAAAAATCAGAAACAACGGTACGATGGATAACAGCACTACGATCGCGACGAAGTTTATCGGCGTGTCGAACTCGGTCCGCTTTGCCGCCGCGCCGCCGTCGCGCGTGTGGCGATAGGCCTGTAAGCTCGACTTCACTCCGTCGACGAGCGGGCGGGCCAGGCTGATAAGCGACCACAAGCCGCCAACCATCATGGCGCCGACGCCGATGCGCCGGCAGTCCTGCCACGATTGGGCGGCCAATGTGCCCCACTGATTCGCATTAAGCCGCGACCAGGCGGTTCCCGGGTCGATGCCGGTCGCGGTCATTATCGCTTCGCTGTTGAGCGCCCAGTTTAGAGGCACTCCGATCAGCGTGCCAATGACGCCGCCGATGAACACCAGCATCGCGATGTTCACGCCGACGATGTAGCCCACGCCGATCAACGCCGGGCTGATGTTGATGTTGCCGAGGAACAAATATTTGCCCGCGAGCCAGACCTGAGTCGTCGCGACATTGCCTGCCAGAAATCCGACAGCGGACTCGACGAATTTGAATACCGCGCCGATGCCGGCCGCCTGCAGCAGCCGCCGAAAACCGGTATGCGTCGTACCGCTGGTCGCGTGATCGCGGTCACGCTCGATGCCACCGGTCTTGAGCACTTCGGCGGTTGCCTGGCCCTCCGGAAATGCCAGCGCGGCCTCGACGATAAGCGCGCGGCGTAGCGGTACGGTAAACGCGACGCCGAGGACGCCGCCCAGTATCGCTATCGCGACCATAGGCCCGTATTCATAGCCGCTCCACGCTTTCATCATGACCAGCGCAGGTATAGTGAAAATAATGCCTGCCACTAGCGACTCGCCGGCCGAGGCCGCTGTCTGCACCATGTTGTTCTCGAGGATGGTCGAGCGACGAAACAATCGCAGTACGCCCATCGATACGGCGGCGGCAGGAATCGAAGCCGATACCGTCAGCCCGACCAACAGACCGATATAAGCGTTTGCGGCGGCCAGAATCATCGACAACAGCGCGCCAAGAATGAGCGCCTTGATCGTGAGTTCGGCGATATTCCGCTCCGCTGCAACTACCGGTGGTAGCAGGTGTGCTTTGATGCTGGCCATGAAATTCCTCAGTGCCCTGCGGGCCGTTGTTATTCTTAAGTTACGTCAATACAAGCGCTGCGGGCGGAGATGATCCAGCTACAGGTCACGCGTCTTAATATTAGCCCATTCGGTCACGCGCTGGTTTTCCGTCGATCTCTCCATGAATGCGTAGTATGAGTCGGCAATCTTTTTCCATGCCGGATCCTTTGCGGACAATTCGTTCACAACATCGCGTGTGTGTGACTTCAACAAACGCAGGACGTCGTCGGGGAATGGGCGGATCTCGACGTTAGCGTCATTGATCAACTGCTGCAGCGCCGTTGCGTTGCCATGCGTAAACTCTGCCATCATGTCCGCCGTGATCGCCTGGCATGCGCTTGCAACGATCGCTTGCAAATCGGCGGGCAGAGACGCCCAGGCATCTGCATTGATCATGCATTCGAGGCCCGCGCCCGGCTCCTGCCATCCCGGGTAGTAATAGTACTTCGCCGCTTTGTGCAAGCCGAACGATACGTCGTTATAGGGGCCCACCCATTCGGTGGCGTCTATGGCTCCCGTCTGCAGTGACATAAAGATCTCTGAACCTGGCATCGTGACGGGCGTAGCACCGGCGCGCCGCATGACTTCACCGCCCAGGCCCGGGATACGCATCTTCAGGCCTTTCAGATCACCGACAGAATTTATTTCGCGGTTGAACCAACCGCCCATCTGCACACCGGTATTGCCGCAAGGAAACGGCACGATATTGAATGGCGCGTAAAGTTCGCGCCATAAGTCGAGCCCGCCGCCGTAGTAGAGCCAACCATTCAGCTCGAGGTGATTCAACCCAAACGGGATCGCGGCAAAGAACTGCGCCGCATCTACCTTGCCCTTCTGGTAATACGACGCATCGTGCCCCATTTCGACCGTGCCGCGGCTCACAGCGTCGAACGCCTCGAATGCCGGCACCAGCTCTCCGCCGCCGTATACCTTTATTCTGAGCCGGCCGCTCGATGCGGCCGCAATTCGATCGGCCAGGTTTTCGACGGCCATACCGAGACCGGGATATTTCGGTGGCCACGCCGTGACACATGACCACTCAAAGCTGTCCGTCGATGTCGTGCTGCCATTGTCGCAATCGCCGCTTTGCCCAGAGCAGGCGGCCAGGCCGGCTGTTGCTGCAAGACCACCAACGAACTGTCTTCTTTTCATTGTTTTCCGAGGCAAGCGCACATCAGCGCCCAAGTGTATTGGCTGCGACGTCCGAAGCCAACGTGGTTGCGATGTCGGTTTTTTCTCCCACTTTTACGCAGTTTTGTCGCGTTCTATTGCTGCTTTTACCACCTTATTTATTATTTGAGATATGGTGGGTTTAACGGTTATTATTTGTCCGATTTTAACAGCAACGTGGAATTACATTCGCCAGATGGGCCCCGATCTCGCGATCGGGGCCCTGACCGTCCATGGTCCGGCCCGGAAGTTGATGTTCCCGAAGGCCATCCCTGGCATCGATAATCATGGCATCGGAGCCGGTTCCCTATGGCTATTCGTATCTGCTTGATGCATTAATAAAGTCCTTCTCTTGGCGATTGTCGGGAATTCTGCAAGGTATGATTGCACTGTTGCAGCGTGTCTCCAGTGCCGCGGTCAGCGTGGGCGGGGAGACGGTGGGCGAAATTGGCCGCGGGCTGCTGGTGCTGGTCGCCGTGCATCGCGACGACCAGGAGCAAGACATAGCAAGGCTTGCGGAGCGCGTTCTTACGTTCCGGGTATTTCCCGATGCCGAGGGCCGTATGAACCGCAGCGTAATTGACCAGGGTTTCGAGCTGCTGCTCGTGCCGCAGTTCACTCTCGCTGCAGATACCAAGAAGGGGACGCGGGCCAGCTTCACCAAGGCGGCGGCGCCGGACAAGGGTGAAGCCTACTTCGAGCGCCTGGTTGCCGCCTGCCGGCAACGGCTCGATACGGTTGAAACTGGCCGTTTTGGCGCCAATATGAAGGTCAGGTTGACGAATGACGGTCCGGTGACATTTTGGCTCGAAACCTGAACGGATGTCGCCGTGTGACGCCGGCACGGTATTGGGCGGCCTTTGGCGTTATCATGACGACGAACAGAGTTTGTGGGGCGGCGCCCCAGGAGAATACAGATGTTATCAGGCATAAGCTGGCCACAATTATTGATCGTCCTGGTCATTGTGCTCGCCATTTTCGGCACAAAACGTTTCCGCACGCTCGGTTCCGATCTAGGCAATGCCGTCAAAGGATTTCGCTCTGCAATGAGCGATGCTGAGGAGGCAAAAGACCAGCTCAGCGAAGACAAAGGCGAAGACAAAGGCGAAGACGCCAACTTTGACAACACGCCGGTCGAAGAGAACCGCAAAGACGCTTAAGTCGACTGCACGCCATGTCCGGAGTCGGCTCTTCCGAACTCATTATCCTGATCTTGATTGGGCTCATTGTGCTTGGGCCCAAGCGTTTGCCGCAGATCGCGAATCAGATTGGCGGCTGGATCGGTCAGGCCCGCCGCATGACCCGCGCCATGCGGCGGCAGCTCGAGGAAGAGTTGAATTTCGACGACAACAGCAACATCAAGCAAACCGCGATTGCGCCACCGTCCGTGCTGTCCTCCACCGCCGATCCAGCCGACCCTGATTACGACATTGAAGAGCCCGCGCCTGAGCCCGAGGCCCGCGTACCGCACGATGATGACACCTATTCGCCGCTGCACGATGACGACGGCGATGATACGACCAATGAAGATGACGTCGGCGATGAGAAGCGCGCATGACGGCCGACCACAAGAAGGATAATAAAGAGGAAGAAGATCTCGCTGAAGGCACCTTGCTGTCACACCTGATCGAGTTGCGCAGCCGCCTGATCAAGATCGCTGCGACAGTTCTTGTCTTGTTCGCGGCGCTGATTCCGTTTGCGCAGCGAATATTTGAAGTCGTTTCCAAACCACTTGTCGACGTGTTGCCCGGTCAGCAGATGATCGCGACCGCGGTCGCGTCGCCGCTGTTGACGCCGTTCAAGCTCACCTTTTTCGTGGCGCTGTTTGTCGCAATGCCGGTGGTCTTGTACCAGGTCTGGGCCTTTGTCGCGCCGGGTCTCTACAAGAAAGAAAAACACTTCGCGTTTCCGCTGCTGTTTTCGAGCATCATGTTGTTTTATGCCGGCGTTGCTTTTGCTTATTTCGTGGTCTTTCCGCTCGTGTTCGGCTTTTTTACGGCGATAACGCCGGCCGGCGTCGAAATGATGACGGACATCTCATCGTATCTGGATTTCATCACGACCATCGTCTTGGCTTTCGGTCTCGCTTTCGAAGTGCCCATCGCAACCGTGTTGCTCGTCTGGACGGGCCTCACGACGACTGAGAAACTCGGCAAAGCGCGACCTTACGTATTCCTGATGGCCTTCGTCGTCGGCATGCTGCTGACACCACCGGATATCATCAGCCAAACACTGCTCGCTGTGCCGGTCTATTTGCTCTATGAGGCCGGCATCATCATGGCACGCATCTTTGCCAGGAAACCCGAAGAGGTTGAGGTGATCGAAACCGAGGGCGCGTAGGAGTGCCGGCGCAGGAAACGGCCGCGTCAAGTAGAAAGTTACTTAAGGAATAGTGTTTAATGCGTAACCCGACCCGCATTCAATCTGCGGCACTAGGCTAACGGCGGGGAAAATAATAATGACGGAATCTGTTGCCGCGACCGCGGAGGACTGGTCTCACGACGACGAGCTTTTTGGCCATCCGAAAGGACTCTACGTCTGCTTCACGACTGAGCTCTGGGAACGTTTTTCATTCTACGGAATGAAATACCTGCTGCTGCTCTATCTGACGAAATATCACCTGTTCACCGACGAGATGGGCCTCGATGTTCTGGGCTCATATGCCGGGCTAGTCTATGCGCTACCGGTTATCGGCGGCCTGATTGCTGACCGCTATCTCGGTATGCGCAAATCGGTTTTGTTCGGCGGCATACTGTTATCGCTTGGACACATATTGATGGCGGTCGAAGGTTTCAAGGCGATCAACTATCCGGCCGGTACAGTACTGACCGAGAGCCTGACACTGGCCAGCGGCGAAATACTTGCTGCCGGCACGATGTTGTCAGAGGCGCTCACGTTTCGCGATACGGCCGCGCTGAATGTTTTTTACTTTGCCCTGGCACTCATTGTTATGGGCGTCGGTTATCTGAAACCCAATATTTCGACTATCGTCGGCAAGCTTTATCCGCAAGATGATCCGCGGCGTGATTCGGGTTTCACGATCTTTTACATGGGTATCAACATCGGCTCGTTCGCTGCAACGCTGCTGTGTGGCTGGCTTGGCGAGACTTTCGGCTGGAAGTACGGCTTCGGCGCGGCCGGCATCGGCATGATTATCGGTCTCATTACATTTAGCTACGGGCAGCGGTTTCTCAGGGGCCATGCCGAACCGTCGGATCCGGAGATGCTTTCGCGAAAAGTCTTCGGCCCGATTACCCGTGAGTGGTCCATTTATCTATTGACTCTCCCGGCCCTCGGCCTCATGTGGCTTCTTGTGCAGCACGAGCCCGTGGTCCTGTTGACGCAGAACGTTTTTCTGATCACAGCTATCGTTGGCATCATCTTATATTCGATGATCTACAGGAAAGCCGAGCACAGCAATGTTGCCGCCTATGCGTTTGCCGCGACGGCCATTCTTGTCGGTATTTATGCAGTCGGCGCGAATCTCGGCTTTCTACCCGGCAATGCTGTGCTTGTTGAGTACGCCGCGTATGCTGCGATAGCAATTATCGTTGCGTTTGTTATATACGGTTTCAGAACACACAACTCCGATGAGTTTGGTCGCACGGTCGTGCTGATGTTCCTGATTCTCACCACGGTTGTCTTCTGGGCGCTGTTCGAGCAGTCGGCGGGCTCCATGACGTTATTCGCAGATCGGGTCGTCGATCGCGAAGCGTTTGGCATCACATTTACGGCGGCACAATTTGGCTCACTCAATGCCGGCTTCATAATGTTGCTGGCGTTGCCGTTCGCGACGCTGTGGGTCTGGCTTGCGAAGCGCAACCTCGAACCAACCACACCAATCAAATTCGGCCTCGGTATCATCCAGGCCGGTCTTGGCTTTGGTGCATTGGTGTTCGGTGCGCAGTTCCCGGATGCAGCTGGCAAGATTTCGATGATATGGCTCATTCTCGCTTATCTGCTGCACACGACAGGCGAACTGTGCCTGTCTCCGGTCGGCTTGTCGGCCGTGACCAAGCTGTCAATAGGGCGGGTCGTTGGTGTCAGCATGGGTACCTGGTTTCTTGCGACCGCGCTATCCGAAACCGTTGCAACACGCCTCGGGAAGATGGCGGCTATCGCCACGGGCGGCGGCGAAGTGACCGACTCGGCCGGCGCTTTGGCCACATACACGCTGCTGTTTGAATTCTTGATGTTTGTTGGTGTTGGCGTCGGTGTCCTCGTTTTACTCGTTTCGCCACTTCTTCGACGCGGCATGCACGGCGTGCACTAGCCGAAATAGCCAGATAGGAAACAATAATGAAAGTACTTGCAAAAATGCTCGCTGGGTTGTCGTTCGTGATTGTTCTTGCTGCCTGCTCGCAAGAGCCGGACGAGGCTTCGGCTCCGACAGCATCCGCGACGCCGGCCGAGTCAGCTGAGCAATTCATTGCCCGTGTCAACACCGACTACAAAGATTGGTGGAGAGAGGTGAACGCGGCCGAATGGCTGCGTGCGACGTACATCAATGTGGACTCGGCCATTGTCGAGGCGCTTGCACACGAACGTTATGCCGCGTGGCACAGCGCGGCCGTCAAGGAGGCACTCAAATACGAGGGTCAGGATGTCAGTGCCGATACGCGGCGGGCGCTCGACCTCCTGAAAATGAGCGCGCAATTAGTAGCTCCCGATGATGGTGCCAAACGCAAAGAGCAGGCGCAAATACTGACTGACCTGGGCGGCATGTACGGCGCGGGCGCCTACTGCCGCAGCGAGAATGACTGCCTGAGCTTGCCCGAACTCGAAGACATCATGGCCAACAGCCTCGATTACGACGAGCTGCTCGAAGCCTGGCAGGGCTGGCACACGATCTCGCCACCGATGCGTAAAAAGTACCAGCGCTTCGTCGAACTCGCGAACGAGGGCGCGAATGAGTTCGGCTACGCCGACATGGGTGAGATGTGGCGCTCCCACTACGACATGAGTGCAGATGAATTCACGGCGGAAACCGCGCGCCTTTGGCAGCAGGTCGAACCACTCTACGAAGAGCTGCACTGTCATGTTCGCGCCAGGCTTGGGGAAGTGTATGGTGAAGAAAGGATTCCGCAAGACGGTCTGATACCCGCACACGTCCTCGGTAACATGTGGGCACAGCAGTGGAGCTTCATCTACGAGCTTCTCGAGCCGTACCCGGGCGTCTCGGACCTGGACGTCGACAGCACGCTCAAGACCAAGAACTACTCACCGCAGGAGATGGTTCGCTCCGCCGAGAACTTCTACGTATCGCTCGGTATGCGGCATCTCCCGGACACGTTCTGGGAGCGCTCCATGTTCTCGAAACCGGTCGATCGAGACGTTGTCTGCCACGCCAGCGCCTGGAACCTCGATGGCGATACTGATCTGCGCATCAAGATGTGCATCAAGCAGACTTTCGATGAGTTGCGCACCATTTATCACGAGCTCGGCCATAACTACTATCAGTGGGCCTATAACAAGCAGCCGATGCTGTTCCGCGACGGTGCGCATGGCGGCTTCCACGAGGCCATCGGCGACACGGTGGTCTTGTCTATGACGCCTGAATACCTTGCCGAGGTTGGCCTTGTCGCTTCCGCTGAACAGTCAGACGAGGCGATCATCAACAGGCAAATGCAGCAGGCGCTCGATCGCATCGCGTTCCTGCCGTTCGGCAAGCTCATCGATGAGTGGCGCTGGGGCGTGTTCTCAGGCGCGATAGCGCCAGAAGATTACAACAAGGCCTGGTGGGAGCTGCGCGCCCGCTACCAGGGCATCGCGCCTCCCGTTGAGCGTACCGAAGCAGACTTTGATCCCGGCGCGAAGTACCACGTGCCGGGCAACGTCTCTTATACTCGCTACTTCCTTGCGCATGTGCTGATGTTTCAGTTCCATCGCGCCCTGTGTGAAGAGGCCGGACATGAAGGTGCTCTGCACGCATGCTCTGTGTATGGCAGCAAAGAGGCCGGTGAGAAATTCAGCGAGATGCTCGAGGCCGGCGCAAGCAAGCCCTGGCAGGACACGCTGGAAAGACTGACCGGTGCGCGGGAAATGGACGCGACAGCGATCATCGACTATTTCGCACCCCTGATGGCTTATCTCAAAGAGCAGAACGAGGGGCGAAGCTGTGGCTGGTAAGCTGACTGACATAAACAGAGATCATCCGATGCAGGATTTCGAAAAACTTGGCGCTTTCTATCTTGGCAAGCGCTATGACACAGACGCCGACAAGCTCACGGACGAGCTGGTCTTGTATGACGCCAAAGACCTGACGACGCATGCCGTGATCATCGGCATGACCGGCTCTGGCAA
>JAOTUB010000120.1 GCA_029864095.1 Gammaproteobacteria bacterium
CTATCGTCTCGTCTTTGCTCCAGTCACCGTCGAGATATTTTCGGGCGGCCTCTATGCCGGCGTAGCGCATTTCGTGTCGTAATCCTTGCATCTTTCGCAATGCCTCGAGATCCGCTGCATCGTTGCCGGTCATCGGTACGATGACCTCCCGCAGGAATTCGTAGCGCGCGTCGCCCGGGAAGGCTATGGCCAGCGCGAGATCTCCGCTGCCCTCAAAGATTACGGCCTGCGGCGAAAACAGGGGATAAACCGAAAACTCCACCCAGCCTTTTTGCTGCAGGTAGAGCTCGTCCAACAGCGAGCTGAACGTGTGGTGGCCGGGATAACCTTCGTGACAGCCGAGCCGAATCGACGTGCCGAGGTACCTTGGTTTGTCTAGGTTAACCTGTATCAGGCTCTGCGCATTGCCCTGGTACCAGTTGTAGGCGCCCCACGGTTCTCCCCGGACGAACTCGAGCGTGAAATTCTCGCCTTTCGGCAGCGCAATATGTTGCCGCGTTTGCTCGCGGCACGCATCGATGCCTGCGCGAACGATCGCCTCAACCTTGTCGTCGGGAATCCGGTATTGCTGCCGATACTCGCGATAACGCTCGTGAGTCGGCCCGTCACCGGGCAGCATCGCATCGAGTTGCTC
Organism: Gammaproteobacteria bacterium; assembly: GCA_029864095.1. Taxonomy (GTDB): domain Bacteria; phylum Pseudomonadota; class Gammaproteobacteria; order Steroidobacterales; family Woeseiaceae; genus UBA1847. The sequence goes on from JAOTUB010000120.1 coordinate 635, forward strand.
GAGCGCCTTGGCATAATGTTCCACCGGATAGCTCGGCGCGACAAAACCATAGATCAGGCGCGACTCTTCATCGAAGCTCAGCTCGAGACCGTCGCGCACGCGGCTCACCGCCGCGAGCGATTGCAGGTGTGTCAGCAGGAAGTTGTGTCGTAGCCTGAGCAGCTGTTCTGCATTGGCGGCATCGACTGCTTGCAGCCTGGCCACGAGCGCCTCTGCTGCAGCCGTGATTTCCGGGAGCGGCAGCGCCTCCTCGCGCGCCACGTCGCGCCATTCCGCCGGGCCGAAGTAAGCGTCGACGTAATCGCTGTCATGTTCGCCCAGCGCCAGCGCCAGGCGAACGTATTGTTCGGCGATCGGATCGAGCCGCGCGGAAAAGTCCGGCGCCGCCTCCTTTGTGCAGGCGCTGCACAGCAGCGCGAGGGCCAGATAACAAAGTGGCCGCACGCCCTGCAACTACCAGATCTTCACGCGCTCTTCGGGCGGCAGATACAGTGCGTCGCCTTCCTGGACGTCAAACGCTGCATAGAACTCGGGCACGTTACGCACTGCGCCGTTGGCGCGATAGTTTGGCGGGGAGTGCGGGTCGGTCGCAATGCGGCGTCGCAGCTCTTCATCACGTATTTTCGCTCGCCATACCTGGGCATAGCCGAGGAACACTCGCTGCTCGCCCGTGAAGCCGTCTATTACCGGCGCTTGTTCGCCGTTCAGTGACATCTTGTAGGCGAGCAGGCCGATGCTGATGCCGCCCAGGTCACCGATGTTCTCACCGAGCGTGAATTCACCGTTGACGCTCAGGTCGTCGAACGGCTTGAACGCCGAATACTGATCGACGAGTTTCGACGTGCGTTTTTTGAATTCGGCCCGGTCTTCGTCGGTCCACCAGTTGCGCAGTACGCCGTCGCCGTCGAACGTGCTGCCCTGGTCATCGAAACCGTGGCCGATTTCGTGGCCGATGACCGCTCCGATTGCGCCGTAGTTAACGGCATCGTCGGCGTCGAGATCAAAAAACGGTGGCTGCAGGATGGCGGCCGGGAATACGATTTCGTTGAGCATCGGCTGATAGTAAGCATTCACGGTCTGCGGCGTCATGCCCCACTCATTACGATCGACCGGTCCGCCCTGGCGATCAAGCTCACGCTGGTACTCGGCTGCCGCTGCCCGCGCGAGGTTGCCGAACAGGTCGTTGGCCTCGATATCGACCGCCGAGTAGTCGCGCCACTCGTCGGGATAGCCGATTTTGGGCGTAAATTTCGACAGCTTGTCGAGCGCCTGGGCTTTGGTCTCGTCGCCCATCCACTCGAGCTCTTTGATGCTCTTTTCGTACGCCTTAATCAGGTTTCCCACCAGCACCAGCATGCGTTCCTTGGCCTCGGGCGGAAAATGGTTCTTGACGTAGACCTTGCCCACGACTTCACCGAGGCTGCCGTTGACCGTGTCCACGGCGCGGCGCCATGGGGCGCGCTGTTCCTCGGTGCCCTGCAAGGTCTTACCGTAGAACTCGAAATTCTGGTCATCGAGTTCGGCGCTCAGGTTGGCTGCTGCTGTATTCAGGATCGCCCAGCGCAGGTACGTCTTCCACGTGTCGAGGTCCGTATCGACGATAATCTCATCGAGCGCCCGCATGTAGTCGGTCATGTACAGAATCAGGCCGTCCACTTCGGCGTAGCCGGCTTCGTCCAGAAAACCGTCCCAGTTGAACCTGGGCATTACGTCAGTCAGCTCCGCCGTTGCCACCTTGTTGTAGTTGGCCGCCGGGTTGCGAGTGTCTTCTTTTTTCATTTGCTTGTCGGCCAGGCGCGTCTCGAGCGCCATGATAGTCGCCGCCGCCGCTTCGCCGTCCTCAATACCGGCAAGGTCGAGCATCTTCACAATGTGTGCGACATACTTTTCGCGCAGCTCCACCGATTTGTCGTCGTCTGTGAAGTAGTACTCGCGATCCGGCAATCCCAGTCCCGCCTGAAAAGCGTAGATACCGTAATAGTTCGGGTTTTTCATGTCCGAGAATTGAGCAATGGCAAACGGCATAGCGTAGCCGCGCCTGGTCGCGCCCGCGAAGTACACAGCAAGCTCTTCGTAGTTCGTAATCGCGTCGATGCGCTCGAATTCGGGGCTCAGCGGTTCCATGCCGCGCGCATTGCGTGCCTCCATGTTCAGATACGACTTGTACAGGTCACCGACTTTCTGCTCATCGCTGCCCTTGGCGAAGTCGCCGCTGGCCGACTCTTCGATGATTGCCTTGACGTCTGCCTGTGAGTCATCGCGCAGGATATCGAACGTGCCATACCGTGACTTGTCGGCCGGCATCTCGGTTTCTTTTACCCATTTGCCGTTTACGTAAGCAAAGAAGTCGTCTCCGGGCTTAACGCTGGCATCGAGGTACGAGATATCGATGCCCGACCGCAGCGCGCCCGATTTCTCTGTCGCCACACCTGTCGCCGGCTCCTGGCTACAGCCAGCAAGCACGCAAAGCGCCGCAGCGCTCGAAATCAGTCTGTTCATGTGTTCCCCCGTTTGGTTGTGCCCCGTCCTCGCAGGCGCCGGCTTGTAACACGGGTCAATCGACCATGCCAGTCGATAGACCGTGTTCCCGGAGATTAGTTTCGGCTGCCCGGCGATTCGCCAATGTTCTGCAGTTCCGCTAGGTCTTCCTCACTCAGGGCGTATAGCTTGTGTATCCGGCAGCCTCTGATTGTATCGAATCGCGCGCGAATGCTGCTCGAGTCCCAGCGCTCGTCGGCAATGATTCTGGTGTCGTCCTCCAGCTCGTAGCAGCGTCGGCTGAACTCGACGAGAAAGCTCTCCCTGCGGCCTTTGTATATCAGGAAGTGGCTCTCTATCGAGGTCCAGCTGTCCCTTAACGACGACGCCATTTTATCGACCTCGCGGAGGCCCCGAACCTCGATTAAATCGCGCACTGCCTGCACCGCCTCGTCCACTGCGTCCTGTCTTGTGGTGTCCTGGGCGGCACACGCTGCCAAGGTTGCCGTTGCGACTATCAGCGTCAGAGCTTTCATGCTTTCATCCTTTTCGTTCGTGCCCGGTGTCATCGTTCCTCGGCATAGAGCCGGGCCGCATAAGCGTGCACTTTGGGGTGGTCTTCGAACCAGCGCTCCACGTCCGCGCGCATTTTCGCGGGCATCTGTTCGACAGTGATGCGATTAGCGTCCGCCTTGCCGCCACCATAGCCCTGGGGCTGCATCCAGAGTCCCGACATCGCTGCAAACGTAATGTCCGTATAGTTGATTGTATCGCCACCGAGGATCGAGCGCCTGCCGTCGGCAAGCAGCGTATCGATCTTTGCCAGCAATTCGTCGATGTGCAGGACGGACTTCCCGTAGTGTTCATCGGAGATCGCAAAGCTCCTGCGGATAAGGGCTGCGAGCAGCGGAAAAAGCACCCATAGTGTCAGCCGCTGCCATGCTGGGACGCGCGGATTATCGATCCCCCATGCATGCAGCGTGAGTTTGCGGTCCTGCAGTAAATGATAATAGATCCAGACCTGCAGGTTGCGCCCGTAGCGATCGAGCTTTTGCTCGAGATCCAGCCGCTCGCTCGTCGGCTCGAGGAAGCTCGCTTTATTGTCCGGCAACGCGTAGTTCGTCGCCCACAAATAGCGCAGGATTTCCGGAGAGTTGCCGATAACGGTCTGCACAATGCCGGTTCTCACGCGAAGTTGCGGCACCGTGCGCCCCGTAAAGAATACGCCCAGCGTGCCGCCGCTCTGCCGCTCCGTGTATTCGACGCCGAGGCGATCCATACACCAGCGGACCTTTTCGGCGTAATGGCTCGGCCCGATAGTTTCGAGTACAACGTCCGGCGTTTTTTCCGGGACAAAGATACCGCTCAAAACGATCGCCCAGCGCCACAACAATAGCAGCAGCACGAGCACGATCGTGGTTACGAACCCGAGGCCAAACCAGGCGACGACGAGCGGTAACAACACGACGAATGTCGAATGGATCAGCAGCCTGTTTCCAGTCATGGTGCTCATTGTAGCGGCAATCATCGAGCGACACCTGACGCGAGCGACAGGTAAACTGACGGGCAAATGCAATTTTCGATAGGACATCGCTGGAGCGGCTTTCTCGGATGGTTTGCAGACCGCCCTGTGGCTTCCGCTGTCGCAGCGACGCTGTTGCTGGCACTTATCGCCGCCCTGATTCGACCGCCAGTCATAGAAGGATCCATGGTTGATCAATTATCGGGGACGACCGCAGAGCTGGCGGTTGTGCAGCAGATTGCTACTGCAACCGGCGACCGGTCGACGGCCGTGATGATCGTGACGCCGGCCGATGTAAGCATAGCAGCCGTATTTGCTGATTTGGGTGCGCTCAGACATCGGCTCGCGGATCTCGACAGCAGCATTACCTTGCGCTCCATCGACGTAGTTCGCGATCAGCTGTTCGTCTACGGCCTCGACCGGCAAGACCTGATCATCGAGCTGCTCGGCGCCCTGCGTGGCGCGCCGGAGGCCCGAGCCATGATCAACAATGACGGCACACGCTTTCTGCTAGTGGTTTCGTCGCCAAAATCGTTCCGGCTGCAGGTCGTCGATGTCCTCGACGAGCATGCGTGGACGACGGTCTACGCCGAGCACACGATGCTCGCGAGTGCGCAGCTGGAGATCGCGGTTGCAGCGGGGCTAAAGAAGGACCTGCGGCTGCTGCTGCCGTTGATAGTCGCCGTCACGCTTGTCGCATTGTTCGCCGCTTTCGGCTACTGGCGCGCACTGTCATTGCCGCTGTTTGCCAGCGTTGCATCGACGGTCGTCACGTTTGCTTTGTTTTCCGCCATGGTTGTCACAATCAATCTGGTCACGCTCCTTGCGCTGCCGATTGTGCTGATTGTTGGCCTCGCGAACAGCTGTCACTTTCTGGCCAAGTCCCTGTCGGCTTTCGAGTCCCCTGACAATGTCGATGCCGCGGTAAGAGAGACCATGCGGCGCGTAGGGCCACCTTTCTTCTTTAGCACGCTGACGACATCCATTGCCTTGGCCTCGCTAGGTTTCAATGAGTTGCCCCCTATCGCTAACCTGGGTCTGCTTTCTGCGGGCGCGCTCTTGATCGTATTCCTGCTCGTTCTTCTCGCCGCGCCGTTGTCGTTGCGCTGGTATCTGCGGGGCGCGTCCCACTCCTGGCGGGAGTCGCGGGAGTCGCGCCTGTTTGCGGCGTTTTCGCGCTTGATGGCCGCCTGGCGAATGCAGATCAGCTCTTTGTTGTTGCTTGCGATGATCGCCGGGGCTGCATCCGTGCCGCTCTTGAATGTGAAGTCCGAGCCCAGAGCTTTTTTTCCGGATAACGCCCCATTTTCGTCGGCTTTGAGCGTCTTTGAGGCTGAGTTCTATTTCTTTTCGCCGCTACAGGCGCTCGTTTCCGTGCAAGGCGACGACCCGCTGCTGGCGCTGCGCAGCGCAGGCGTGTTGCGAGATCTCCTTGTAGATCAACCGGGCATCAAACACGTGGCCCTGGAGCCTGCGGCGAACCCGAATAACGCGTATGTCGTAAGTGCGCTATTCACGAACGAATCAGATCTTCCGCCGGTGTTCGAGCACATCGACAGCGCGGACTTCGGCCCGGGGGTTGACGTTGTGTACACCAATGCCTCGCTCGTCTACGGCGACATTGACCGCCAGGCCATGGAGTCGCTGTTGCGCTCGGTCGCCTGGTCTGCGGCGCTGATTTTCGGCGCTGTACTCATCGTGTTCCGCTCGGTGCGCGCGTTGCTCAGCGCGATGCTCGCTAACGCGGTGCCGCTGATGCTTGTGTGCGGTGTTGTTTGGCTTATCGGCAACCCCCTGAATCTCGTAACGATCTTTGTCTTTCTCGTCGCGCTCGGCGTGATTGTGGATGACTCGATTCACATACTCTTTTGGCGTGCGGCGGGTGACCCTGTCTCGGGCAGCAGTATCGAGTTCAGCGTGTTGCTGAGTACCGTGATGCTGTGTCTCGGGTTGTTCCTGTGCCAGCTTAGTGATTTTCCGACTACGCGACTATTCGCTGGCTACTGTGCGCTCGCCTTGATCGGCGCGGTCATCAGCAATCTGACTGTATTGCCGCTATTGCTCGGCGCCTCGCGCGCCAGCAGCGCACTCTCATAGTCAAACGTCGAGGTTTGCGACGGTCAGCGCGTTCTTTTCGATGAACTCGCGTCGCGGTTCGACCTGATCACCCATCAGGGTCGTAAATATTTCGTCCGCCTTAACGGCGTCTTCGATTTTCACCTGCATTAGCCGGCGCGTCTCCGGGTTCACCGTGGTATCCCAGAGCTGCTCCGGATTCATCTCACCAAGACCCTTGTACCGCTGTATGGACTGGCCACGGCGAGCCTCGCCCATCAGCCACTCAACGGCTTGCGAAAACTCTGTCACGACGCTGAGGCGTTCGCCGCGCTGTATGTACGCTCCCTCGCCGAGCAGGTCCGACAACTTTCCTGCGAGCGCCATGATGAGCCTGTATTCGTTGGTGTCGAAAAACTCTCTTGGCAGGTAACGCGTTGCACCTACGCCATGTTGCACCTTCGTAATCGCTACGCGCACGCCTTCGCCGTCTGCATCGCCACGATCAAGGTCAGCGGAATAACTCCCTCCGTTGCCATTTATCGCCCGGTCGCCCGCCACCTTCGGTAGCGTCGCCGACAATTTCTTTGTCCATTTCTCAAGCTTGTCGAGGTCATCGCTCCACTCCGGAGTTACTTCCGGAAGCTCGCTGATCGCGCGCAATACGACGGGGTCGTAGCGTCGCGAAATTCGCGCGATGATTGTTTCAACCGCGATGTGCTCTTTCGCCAGCGCTTCCAGGGCGACGCCCGACAAAGCCGGTGCGTCCCTGTTCACGTGCAGTGCCGCATCATCGAGGGCGGCCGTAAGCAGATGTGCATTGAGTTCGGCGTCGTCTTTGACATACACCTCTTGCTTGCCGCGCTTGATCTTGTAGAGCGGCGGCTGCGCAATGTAAACGTGCCCGCGCTCTATGAGCTCGGGCATTTGCCGGTAGAAAAAAGTCAGCAACAAGGTGCGTATGTGCGAGCCATCGACGTCCGCATCGGTCATGATGATGATGCGGTGATAACGCAGCTTATCGGCATCGAAGTCGTCGCGCCCGATGCCACATCCCAGTGCTGTGATGAGCGTGCCAACCTCAACCGACGCGAGCATTTTGTCGAAGCGAGCCTTTTCGACATTAAGGATCTTGCCCTTCAGCGGCAGTATCGCCTGTGTACGGCGGTCCCGGCCCTGCTTCGCCGAGCCGCCGGCGGAGTCGCCCTCGACGAGAAACAGCTCCGACAAGGCAGGGTCTTTTTCCTGGCAGTCTGCGAGCTTGCCGGGCAAGCCCGCGATATCCAGCGCACCCTTGCGCCGCGTCATTTCGCGGGCCTTGCGGGCCGCCTCGCGTGCTCTGGCGGCATCGACAATCTTGGAGACGATAGCCTTGGCTTGCTGCGGTTGTTCGAGCAGGAATTCTTCAAGCCGGCCCGCCACTGCCTGTTCGACGATACCTTTAATTTCAGATGAAACTAATTTTTCTTTGGTCTGCGACGAGAACTTCGGGTCCGGGACCTTGACAGACAAAACCGCCGTCAGCCCTTCCCGGGCGTCGTCCCCGGACGGCGTAAATTTGTCTTTCTTGCCGCTTGGCTGTTTCTCGATGTACGAGTTCAGTGTCCGGGTCAGCGCGCTGCGAAATCCGGCCAGATGGGTTCCCCCGTCGCGCTGCGGGATGTTGTTGGTGTAACAGAACATGTTTTCCTGGTAGCCGTCATTCCACTGCACCGCAGCCTCGACGCCCACGTCGTCTTTGATCACGGAAAAGTGAAACACCGAGCTGTGTATCGGCGTCTTGTTGCGATTGAGGTGCTCGACAAATGCCCGGATGCCGCCCTGGTATTCGAACGTGTCATTGCGCTCGTCGCGCTCGTCGACGAGGTTGATACGTACGCCGGAGTTGAGAAACGACAGCTCGCGAAGCCGTCGCGCGAGTATGTCGTAATGAAACTCGATATTGGTAAACGTATTGCTGCTCGGCTTGAAACGAATCGTCGTGCCCGTTCGATCCGTGGCTCCGACTATTTCGAGCGGTGCCTTCGGCTCACCGTGCTCATACTCCTGCTGGTGTGTCTTGCCATCACGATGAATCGTCAGGACAAGTTGTTCTGACAGCGCATTCACAACGGAAACACCCACGCCGTGCAGCCCGCCGGAAACCTTGTAGGAGTTGTCGTCGAATTTGCCGCCGGCATGGAGCACGGTCATGATGACCTCGGCTGCTGAGCGCCCTTCTTCGGGGTGCATATCGACCGGTATGCCGCGCCCATCGTCCGTTACGGTCACCGACTCGTCGGCATGAATCGTGACCGTGATCGCGTCGCAGTGGCCCGCGAGAGCCTCGTCGATCGAGTTGTCGACGACCTCAAAAACCATGTGGTGCAAACCGGTGCCGTCATCGGTGTCGCCGATGTACATGCCCGGTCGTTTTCGAACGGCCTCTAGGCCCTTTAAGACTTTGATATTACTGGAAGTATATTCAGACTCGTCGGTCATTCCATGTCCTCGGATTACAACCGATCTATTGTATCAAACCTGGGCCCTTAAGGTACCCCCAAAGCCTTATTTATTAAGGGAATATACGGTTTTTGCGCGGTATTGCCGGCAGCCCGTTTAGCGAGAATCTCCGCATCCCGCCCTGGACGCAAAGCACCCGGCTAGGACTCTCTCTCAAGCGTGCCGTGTTCCACGTGGAACACGGCTGCAGGGCCCGCGAAAAGACCTTGGTCCGCTTCCAGGCTGGTCGCGATCACCTGACAATCGAGGGCCGCGACTCGCCGCATCAACCGCTCCAGCGATCCTCCGTCCAGTTCCGCCGCCGGATCGTCAAGAAGCAACAACAAGGGCCTCTCGAGCGCTGTCTGAGCGGTTTCCGTCGCGGCCAGCACCATCGTGCAGGCGAGTAGCTTCTGCTGGCCTCGCGACACCAGCTTGCGCGCCTGGCGCTCATCGTAGATCAGTTTGAGGTCCGCGCGTTGCGGCCCCGACTGTGTGCTGCCGTGCTGCAGGTCGCGCTCGAAGCCCGCCTGGAGCGACTCGAGCAGCGTACGCTCTTCATTCCAACCAGCACGATACTCAAAGCGTACATTACTGCCGAGCAGGTCCAGGCCAGCCTCCTCGAGCGCCCCGGTCGCAACCTCGAGCGCGAATCGCCGACCAGCGTCCACTTGCTGGGCAAGGGCGGCGAACTCCGTATCCCAGCCCCGGACGCTGTCTCTGGCGCTGCCGGACCGGAGCGCGGCATTCCGCTGCTTGAGCACCCGGCGAAATCGTCGCCACGCGCCCAGATAGCCGTGTTCCACGTGAAACGCTATCCAGTCCAGGTACCGCCGGCGCCGATCTGGCGCCCCGGCAACCAGATCGTGTACATCGGGATCGATGATTTGCAGCGGCAGCGCGGCCGCGAGCGCCGCCGCCCCGCCCTCGCTGTCGCCGTCTACGCGAACCTCCAGCCCTGCCGCGCTATTGCGCACCCCGACGCTTCTGTGTCTCCCGTCTGCGCTAATCCGACCAAATAGAACGAACTCTCGTTCACCATGGCGGATCAGGCTCGATGTCGGCGCACCACGGAATGACTTGCCCCGGCCAAGGTATGCCAGCGCTTCGAGCACGCTGGTCTTGCCGGACGCGTTCGGGCCATAAATCAGGTTGTTTTGGGGGTCCGCGTCGAGTTCAATGCTCGCCAGGCAGCGAAAATTGCGCGCCGTAAACTGCTGAATTGGCACAGCGCC
>JAOTUB010000154.1 GCA_029864095.1 Gammaproteobacteria bacterium
ACGGGGCATTTTTGAATCTGCTGGCCAGGGGCAGAATGGATCGCTGGCTACGCAAGCTCGCACTAGGTGCGTCTGTCGGCGCTGCGCGCCTCGGCTGAACCGCCGACACGCGGATTTTCAGTATTGGTTTGAAATATTCTGCCAGTCTCCAATTCGCCCCAAATTCTTTGGTCCAGATCGCATTTTGTCAGGTAACACCTTCATTTAGTTTATGGATCTATAGTTCTGATTCGGTATTATTCTTGGCTTGTTTGCGCCGAAATTACACGCACGATAACGCAACTTCGGTTTCCGTGGGAAGTCTGAGGGAAACCGACGCAGACCTTACCTGCGTTCCGAGGCCGGAGTTTCGACGAGCACGCTTTGCGCATACAGTAACCGCCCCGTGCTCGCATTGTAAAACTGCACGACGACTTGCGGCTTGTCGAAGGCGACCCAACGTGAGTTTCCTTTCGAATCAGGACTATTGAACACATTATTCATTTGCACGATGGCATAGGTTGGTGTGTGACGATTTTTCCTCGGCGTATCCGCGAGGTAGTGAGTCGACCATCCGATTGTCGTGTCGAGGCCTGCGCTCGAATATGGGCCATTCGACGGTACACCGGTGCCATCAAGCCGGCCGGTCGCCCGATTGAGCGAACCAATTGGGCCAACGGAAAACTCCCATATGCGCTCGCTAATCTGAACTGAGAACGCATTATGCAAATCGCCGGTCAGCAAAATCACGGTCTTGCCACTCGATTCGAACGCCTTGAGCAGCTCACCGCGTTCACGCGTATAGCCAGTCCAGGACTGATCGTCAATTCCGGTCGATCCTTCGGACAAATGCGGAATAACAAAACTCACCGACGAAAGTACGAAGACGACGTCCGCGTCGCTTTCTTTCAAGCGTCGCAGCAGCCAGCCCTTTTGACTTTCTCCGAGCATTGTTGGTTCGTCAGAAACTTGCGGCGAACGTCTGCGGCTACGCGTGTCCAGTCCGATAAACTCTGCGTTCCCGAACTGTTGGCTGAAAAAATAATCCAAGCCACCGATCGAGTACGACGAGTCGCTATCGTGCGCCGGTGCGGGCTTTAACTCCAGCATGTGGTCGCCGACTACCCGCTTGATCGCGTATACCGACGCGTTAGGATCTCTCGGTCCTGCTTCTTCTATGGAGGCGCTGATCGCGGACCGATTCTCCGCATCGCTATTCCGGTAGCCCGCATTCGGCCCGCCCCAATGCACATGAAGCGTCCGGCCTTCGTGAAGCGCAAGCTTCGTGAAGTCGACTGCGGGGTCAGTTAGCAACGCTCTGCCCGACTCAAGCTGTGCACGTCCGAAATGAATCCTATTCATGTCGGTGATCGGATTGCTCCAGCCGAGATAATCCCGCCATGCGCGAAGAGCAGGATCCCGAAACAATGCGTCTCGGGCCCCGTGACCGGGAACTGTGGCGTTTTGGAAATTGTTAAGCACCTCATGGTCATCGAAGATGAAAATCGACGCAACCGTCGCATGCCATTGTCTAAGGTCGCGATCATTGTCGTAGTACGTTTTGTAGTTCTGCCATGCACCTGCAAGGCTCGGTACGATTTGCAGGAGCGCCGGCATCGTTGTACCCGACGGCGCCGATTCGATCAGCCACCTGGATGCCTCAAGCCGCCGATCCTGTTCATAAATCCAGTCGCCGAGCACGAGATGGAAGTCAACTTTGTCGCCGGCATCTCTCAACAAGGTCGCGTGCTGCGTGGCCCCCTGTGACATTGTCGGCGACTGCTTGGCGCAGGACATTGCAGAAAACGCGAAGTCAAAAAGCCCATCAGGATTTAATTGACCGACTTTCTGTTTGGCAGACGGCAGACTACGGAAGTGAAAGATATCGGAGTCGACGCCATCCGCCGTATCAACGGCCACTTGATAATAATAGACCGTATCGGGTAGAAGGCTTTCGAGCCTTACCCAAGCCGTGTTGTCGTTTTCGAGGACCGTTGCAATCGTTGCCGATCGCGAGTCTAACGCTCTCGCATTCGTGCCGTATCGAACGTGAAAGGCAGCTGGTTGTGCGGTTCGTGCCCAGACTCCAACGCTGTCGGCGCCAAGCCTCCCCAAAACCGGGCCGTGTGAGACGTACACCGCGACTTCGGGCATGAGCTCGGCCGTGCTCGCAGTTGCCATTAGCAAAACGAGCGGCACAAACCAGACCGTTGGCTGGCGACAGCTAGCTACTGACGAGATGCGACCCCCGGACTCCGGGGTTATTCTCTCGGTTTCTGATTCCATGCAATAAGCGCCAGCAGCGATGATGCGACGTCAGAAAGCATATGTCATGCCAACGAGTGCGGTCCACGAATAGATCTCGTCTGCGAGTAGCCGGCTCGATATATCCTGATATTCCCGACGAGACTCATCGTTAATGTTCTGCACTTCACCGAAGATCGACAGGCTATCGGACGCATCGAAAGTCAGCTTTACATCGACTTGTGTGTGCTCATCCCAATATACATCCTCCGTAAGATCGCCGCCGATTCCCGCCAGATAGGCGTCCCGATAGTTCGCCGCCAATCGAGCTTCGAATCGCCCTATGGAATAGTACAGAGTCACGTTCGCCAACGTGTCAGCCTGACCGAAAAACGAAAGGTCGTCGGACTCACGCCCGAATACCTTAACGTCGGAATCGACCAAGGTGAGATTCACCGAGGCGCCGAAACCATTCGCGAACTGCTGCTCCCAGCTCAGTTCCAGGCCCAGCAAACTACCGCTGTCTGCGTTTTCGGGCTGGGAAAGCGCGAGAAGCGGGACTCCACGGAACGTGACGTTGGGGGTGCGGCGCGTATAGATCGGATTATCGACGTCCTTATAAAAGGCACCGACCGACACGATCCCGGATGGTTCGAGGTAGTATTCATACGAGAAATCGAATCCCATCGACTCGAACGGTTCCAGCTTGACGTTTCCTGCCGAGCCTGCCATGTCTTCGACTTCGAACACTGGGACGACATCTTCGAAATCGGGTCTGCCGATCGTATTGGTCCAGGCAGCACGAACGATGACGTTGTCTCTCGGTCGGAAAGTGACGTGAAGGCTGGGCAAATAATCTATGTAATTGGTTCGATCCTGCACCTCTTCACCAGGATTCAACGGATCAAAGAAAGGATCGTCGAAGTCGATCAGGGTCGCATTATATGTGGCATCGGTATATTCGACCCGCACACCGCCAAGGACGGTCGTGCTGCCAAAATCGACGCTGATCATGCCGTAACCAGCATACAAGTCTTCTACAATGTCGTAATCCGAAGCAATGGAAGCCTCTGCCGAGCCAGCTTCGTCAAACTCAAACATCGCTGGATTCGACCGAAAAAGGGCCTCGTGCCCAGCGAAATCCAGCACCGGGCCTAATTCGTAGCGCCCGTCGAAGAATTTTCTCGGGCCAGAAGAGTACAGACCTGTGTCGGCGAGCGTAAAAGCAATGGCATCCTCATAGTCCGTGTTTTCTCTGTCGCGGAACTTGTCGCGCTCAGCGTATTTGAACCCGAACTTCAAGTAGCCGGATCGAGCGCCAAAGTCACGGTCGATTCTGAGATCGGTCTTGAACGAATTGATATCCTCTTCAATAGCGTCGGTGCGACGGCGCACCCGACGAAACGGATAGTTAGCTGGATCGTTGATTGCCGGACCGGCATCGAACTCCCAGTAAAAATTTGAGACATCGACCGTGTTAGGAAACGCGCCACCTCCCGAACGATACTCCCAGTCTATGCGTAATGGGGTAATCTCTTCAGCGTGCGAAAACGTGTAGTTTGCTCCCCAGGTCATGTTATCAAAAGCAAATTCGCCGCCGATGGAAATATTGTTCAGTTGCTGCGTTTGATTGTTTTGCCGGTATTCCCGTGAGGCACGGCCGTCTTCGTTCTGCACCACCGTGCTCGACAACGGAGTCTGATCCCCTCGTGCCGCATCGAAATCCAGTTGATCGCGCTGTTCCTCATCGGTGAACTCGTTAAAAATACTTCGCAAATACCATAGTGTGGCGTCATTCGGCCGATATTCGAGATTCGCGTTAATGCCTATGCGCTCACGCTCGATGTCGTACTCGAACAGGCGTAAGTTCCCGGGTGCAAAGTCCCCCGGCGCAAACTCGGCCCAATCCAGGCCCTCGACCAGTTCGGTGTCGTAGCGCTTGATGTAATAGCTCCCGGCAAGGACCAAACCCCATTCATCGTTGGGGCCCAGCGTTGATCCCCAGGTTGCACTGGCACCGTATGGGTTGCGGCCACTCTTTTCGTTGTAACCTGCACGGGCACTGATAACCCCAAACGGCTCCGCAGAATCGAACGCGCTGCGCGTGACGATGTTGATGTTGCCGCCGATTGCGTTGCCATCGAGGTCCGGCGTTATTGCCTTGACGACTTCGACTATCGATATCAGGTCCGATGGAACGACGTCCAGCGCCACCCGCCGTCCTGATCCTTCCGGCGAACCAACGAGATTGCCGTCAATCGTTACATTGTTGAGGTCGGAATCAATCCCGCGAATTACTGTATAACGGCCTTCACCCTGATCAATTTCAACCGACAGGCCCGGCAATCGCTGAATGGCCTCGGCTACGTTGAAATCGGGTAGCTTGCCGACCGTATCCGCCGACACCGCGTCGAGAATGCTCTCCGCCGCACGCTTACGTTGCTGCGCCAGCAGCTGGGATACGCGAGAGCCCGTGACGACGATTTCGTCGAGATACCTTGAAGTCAGAGTAATGTTCAGGGTGACCTCGCCCGTCTGGGGTACGATGACGCTTACCGATTGTGTTTCATATCCGCCAAAGTCTGCCTCGACCGTGTACTCGCCCGCAGGCAGTCCTCTAAAGCTGTATCGTCCCCAACGATCGGTGACTGCCCGTCGGTTACCCTGATCGGTAGTGACGGTTGCCCCATCCACAAATCGCTGCAGGGCGGGATCGTTGACCACACCGACAATGTCGCCGGCAAAACTCACTCGGGTTGCCAACACACACAGACTCGCGACGACTGCGAGGCCCAGCACCGTCGTCGAAACGACTGAATGCCCACCTTTGATTTCTTTCCAGGCCATCATTTGTCGATCCCCCTGTAAAAAAACTTCTGGTATTTTGGATAGCTAACGAAGCCGGGCTTCTTGGCGCAGCGAATAATCGATCGTGCACTAATGCCGGCGTTTTCCGCGACTGCGGCCAGTGTCTGTATACCGACCAATGCGTTATGAGATAGTAAATCCCTCGCGACCTTGCGATCGTTCGCGGTCGTCGACGGCCAGATTGTCTTAATCATGTCCGCCGTTGTTCTTCGTCTTTCTATCACTGTATCACACCAAACCTGGGGCAAGAATTGACACCCTGTGCCCGGACTTTAGTGAACCACATAGATAATATAGAGTGTATCTATGGCAAGTCGTACGTAATTTCCACTACAAGCCGGTACCGAGATGACACCACTCATGCCCGCTGATCGCCAGGAAGCCTGGCCTGTGACTGCCCACAAGGGCTTGAGCATTTCCGCGTGATTCTGATCTTGTCGCTGGTTGCGATGATCGTCTTCATCGTCGCGTCGACCACCATCGGCAAGCTTCACCCGTTTGTCGCACTGCTGTTGGCCGCGTTCGGCTACGGTGTATTCACCGGCATGCCTGTCGACCAACTGCTGGTTTCGATCAATGAAGGATTCGGCGATACGATTGCTTATATAGGCATCGTCATTGTTGCCGGTTCGATCATCGGTACTTTCCTGCAGCGCTCCGGGGCCGCGGCACATTTGGCGGCGTCGGTCCTGCGCCTGGCAGGTCCCAAGCGCATTCCAATGACGATGGGATTGGTAGGCTACGTAGTCTCAATGCCGGTCTTTTGTGACGCCGCCTTTATATTGCTATCCCCCATCAACCGGGCGCTGTCGATTCGAGCCGGTATATCGGCCGCGGGGGGTGCCGTTGCCCTGAGTCTCGGGTTGTACGCAACTCACACCATGGTGCCTCCAACGCCTGGTCCCGTCGCCGCCGCGGGTATTCTCGGTGCTGATTTGGGGCTCGTGATCGTCTGGGGCATAGTCGTAAGTCTGATCGCGCTTGGCGCGGGATTGCTGTTTGCGGTTCGTTACGCCGCCCAATTCGAGCTCGCGGCGTCACCCGATGCGGCCGTAGAGACGGCACCTGCTGTTTCTTCCGAACGTCACTTAACACTTGGCGCCCTCTTGCCGATATTTGTGCCCATACTATTGATCGTCGGCAGATCCATCGCACAACTGCCAACCGCGCCACTCGGCACGGGCGTTGCTGCGAGCTTTCTTAATGTCACCGGTCAGCCGGCGGTCGCGCTTTCGATCGGTGCTTTGTTTGCGCTGTTTCTTCCGAAGCCGTTCGAACGCTCGATGCTTTCGGAGCGCGGTTGGTTTGGTGAATCAATTCTCAATTCCGCGTTGATCATTCTGATTACTGGTGCAGGCGGCGCATTCGGCAGAGTCCTGCAGGCATCGGGCATTGCGGATGTCGTCGGCAGCGTCGCAAGTCAGATCGAGGTTGGGCTGATACTGCCGTTCATTCTGGCGGCGGCTATCAAGACGGCCCAGGGCTCCTCAACGGTCGCAATCGTAACGACGGCCGGTATCGTTGCGCCGCTGTTGGCATCGCTCGGTCTTGATTCGGAGACGGCCAAAGCTTTGGCCGTGGTCGCGATAGGTGCCGGTTCAATGGTGGTATCCCACGCCAACGACAGTTACTTCTGGGTCGTCACCCAGTTCTCCGGCATGAGCGTGAAACAAGGCTATCAGTTGCAATCGCTTGGTACCTTCATCCAGGGTGCCGCCGCAGCGATTGCGATCCTTGTGCTTGGCATGTTCCTCATTTGATCCCTCGGAAAAGAGGAATCGATAAAACTGTTCATTAGTCAATTTTACTGCGCTCCCCGGCGCCTGGCCTCGAAGTCTGCCATCACGCTGGATGTGACCTCCGGGAAGTCGGACAGTATCCCGTTGACACCGGAACCGATGAGTTCTTCGAGTACCTCGCGGGGAGCGTCGGCAGCCGTGGTCCAAACGGGTTTTCCCAGATCGTGGACGTTGCGGACGATTTCCTGATCTGCCCGGATCCATTCGGGCCACAAGCGAATGATATCGATTCCGCCAGCGACAAAGTCGTCAATGTCCTCAGGCCTGCGAATGAAGCCCAGCGTACGGATATTGGGATTGAGTCGGCGAAACTTTCTCAAATCGCTCAGCGTTCTCACTCCGACGATGACGTCCAATACTGCGTCGTGACTCTCGGTCAAGCGGACCACTTTCCCTTTGTCCAGCACCGGGCTGACTTTGATGTCGAGAAGCAACTTCACACCGGTGTCCGCGACGAGACCGAGCACCTCTGCGTAGGTTGGAATCGACTCCCCTCCACCAGCATTCAACTGTTTCAGTTCTTCTAGCGTGAAGTCTGTGACCTTGCCGGTGCCGTCGGTGGTGCGATCAAGAGTCTCATCATGCAGGATGATGACTTCTCCATCGCGGGTGCCGCGTAAATCGATTTCGATAACGTCGACACCAAATGAAATAGCTCGTCGGTAGGCTGCAAGTGTGTTTTCAGCGTAGCCAGGTACGATCCCGCCCCGGTGAGCGATGTTGAGGACCGCCCATTCGG
>JAOTUB010000018.1 GCA_029864095.1 Gammaproteobacteria bacterium
GGGTCGTTGAGCTCAGAAAAGCCGTTAGCAATTTCGCGTCCGGCAATGATGAACTCGAAACGGTCTGTCACAAACGGATCATCATCGTTGCAGCGCGACAGCGGTGAAACTTCCGTCGGGTACTGCCTAACGAAGGTCGGCTTGCGAATATTGTCCTCACCTGTCTTCTCGAATATCTCAATCTGCAGCTTGCCGGGCCCGTAACTGTCCTTGACAGGAATGTCGAGTTTCGTACAGACGCCAACCAGGTAATCACGATCGCGCAGTTTCGACGCATCGAGATCCGGATTGAACTGCAGGATGATTTCCTCGACTGTCATCCTGGCAAACGGCTCACCAAAGTCGAACTCCTCACCCTGATATTTCACCTTCGTCGTGCCCAGCACGGAGTCCGCCATACCGTGCATCAGCGCCTCAACCATATCGATCAGATCTTCATAATCGGCATAGGCGCGATACAGTTCGAGCATCGTGAACTCGGGATTGTGCTGTGTCGAGACGCCTTCATTACGGAAATTGCGGTTTATTTCGTAGACGCGCTCGAAGCCGCCGACGATCAAGCGTTTAAGATTCAGTTCCGGCGCAATGCGCAGGTACAGCAGCATGTCGAGCGCATTGTGATGCGTCGTAAACGGTCGGGCGATCGCGCCGCCCGGCGTAGTTTGCATCATCGGTGTTTCGACTTCGAGATAGTCCTGCGCATCGAGAAACGCGCGAATGTAAGCAACGATGGCCGAGCGCATTCTGAAGACCGCCGCGCTGTCCGCGTTCATGATCAGATCCACATAGCGCTGTCTATAGCGCGTCTCCTGATCGGCAAGCCCGTGCCACTTTTCGGGCAGCGGCCGTAGTGACTTGGTGAGCAAGCGCGCTTCATCGGCCATCACAGTGAGCTCACCTGTCTGGGTGCGAAACAGCACGCCCTGCGCCGCGACGATATCGCCGACATCCCACTTCTTAAAGTCCTGGTAGACACCGTTGGGTAGGCGGTCACGCTCCAGGCGCACCTGAATCTGGCCGGAACGGTCCTGCAGCTTTATGAAGCTGGCCTTACCCATGACGCGTTTGACCATCATGCGTCCGACAACCGCAACGTGGACATCCTCTTTGCGCAGAGTCGCGTCGTCGTGCTCGTGAAATGTCTGGTGCAGCTCGTCCGCAGTCGCATTTCTACGGAAGTCGTTCGGATACGCGTTACCGCGATCACGCATCGCGTCGAGCTTGCGACGCCGCTCGGCAATCAGCTTGCCTTCGTCCTGTCTTGTCTCGTCGTTCACTTACTTAAAGTCCCTGTTTGAGGCTGGCCTCAATAAAATTATCCAGGCCACCATCCAAGACAGCCTGAGTGTTACCGGATTCGATGCCGGTACGCAAATCCTTGATGCGGCTCTGGTCGAGGACGTAGTTGCGAATCTGACTGCCCCAGCCGACATCGGCCTTACCTTCTTCTATAGCGGAAGCTTCGGCACGACGTTTTTGCAGCTCAAATTCGTAGAGTTTAGCCTTGAGCTGATTCATCGCCTGCGCCTTGTTCTTGTGCTGTGAACGATCGTTCTGACATTGCACGACAATTTTCGTCGGCAGATGCGTGATGCGCACAGCGGACTCTGTGCGGTTGACGTGTTGGCCACCGGCACCGCTAGCACGATACACATCGATACGCAGATCGGATGGGTCAATCTCAATATCGATGTCATCGTCGACCTCGGGCGCAACAAAGACCGAGGCGAAAGAGGTGTGGCGGCGATTGCCGGAATCGAACGGTGATTTGCGCACAAGCCGATGCACGCCTGTCTCGGTGCGCAACCAACCGTAAGCATACTCACCCGTAACATGAATGGTTGCGCTCTTGATGCCGGCCACTTCGCCGGCCGAGGCCTCGATTACTTCTGCTTTGAAGCCATGTGCCTCGGCCCAGCGCAGGTACATGCGCAATATCATCTCCGCCCAGTCCTGCGCCTCGGTGCCGCCGGCGCCCGACTGAATATCCAGATACGCATTGTTGATGTCCATTTCGCCCGAGAACATGCGGCGAAATTCCAGCGCAGCGATGCGCGTTTCGAACTTGGCGATGTCACTCTCGACTTCACCTGCCGTGGCCGCGTCGTCTTCGTCAACGGCAAGTGACAGCAGTTCTTCGGCATCGTTGAGGCCCGTCGACAGCTCATCCAGAGCGACGACCACCTGCTCGAGCTGCGCGCGCTCCTGCCCGAGCGACTGCGCGCGCTCGGGTTCATTCCAGACGTCGGGTTGTTCGAGTTCGCGCTGGACCTCGGTCAGACGTTCTGCCTTGCCCTCGTAGTCAAAGATACCTCCTCAGCGCCGCCGTACGCTCAGCAAGATCACCTATTGTCTGCTTGATCTGACTCGTTTCCATCGTGAACCCAAGGTTGGGAAACGCGCGATCTTATCACGCGTTGCCGGACTGTAATGGGGCAATTTGCTCTACGATCAGCTGTGGCGTTTCGGCGCCCCGATACTCGTTCACGTCGAGACGGTACGCCAGCTGCACCACGCCGCGGTAAGCCTGGCCAGCCTGATTGAATGCGATCGCGTCAATGACGCTGCCGCCATCGGCTGGGCGAAGGCGCATCTTGAGGTGGTTTTCGCCCACGGTGCGCTGCTCGACGAGTTCAAAGTCGCCGATCCACGTCGGCTCCGGAAAACCTGACCCCCAGGGGCCGGCTTCGCGCAGTGCTTTAGCAAAGCGCAGATTGAACGCTGATCCGGGCAAAGTGCCGTCGCTGATAATCGCACCGGAAAAGTCGGCAGCAGGATATAGACGGTCGGTCTGCTCGGATACAGCTCTGGCGAACGCGTCGTAGTCTGCCTCGGCAAGTGTTAAACCCGCCGCCATCGCGTGACCGCCGAACTTGTCGATCAGATCAGGATGGGTTGCCGAAACCGCCTCCAACAAGTCGCGCGCGTGTACGCCCGGAATAGATCGTGCAGAACCTTTGAGTAGTCCCTGCGTGTCCCTCGCAAATGCTATGACGGGCCGGTGGCATCGCTCACGAACGCGTGCTGCAATCAATCCGACGACGCCCTGATGCCATGAGGACTCGAACACACACACGCACGACGGCCACCGCTTTGTCTCGAGCGAATTTACATACGCGAATGCCTGGTCGCGCATCGTCGATTCGATATCACGGCGCTCGCGATTGATCTGGTCCAACTGCGTTGCATATCGTTCGGCCAGCGATGAGTCGTCGGTCAGCAGGCACTCAATGCCGATCGACATGTCTTCAAGACGACCTGCGGCATTGAGCCGTGGACCTGCAGCAAACCCGAGGTCCGAACTGACCGTGCGCGAGAGCTGCCGGCCTGACTGAGTCAGGAGCGCCCGAATACCCGCAACGGTCTTTCCCGCGCGCATGCGATTGAGGCCCTGCTGCACGAGAATACGATTGTTGTGATCGAGTCGTACAACGTCCGCAATCGTGCCGAGGGCAACAAGATCCAGGTACTGCGCAGGAATCTTCGCGGCGCCTGTCATACCCTGCTGCTCAATAACACGAGCGAGCGCTGCCATCACATAAAAAGCGACGCCGACACCGGCAAGGTTACGGCTGACAAACTCGCTGCCGTCCAGGTTCGGATTCACAATGACATCCGCTTGCGGCAACTCGCTGCCCGGCAAATGATGATCTGTCACGAGCACAGCGATTCCCGCATCATGTGCTGCACGCACGCCGGCTGCACTCGATATCCCATTGTCGACCGTTACAATCAGCGCCGGACGGCTCTCCGCTGCAACGCGCACGATTTCGGGCGTGAGACCGTAGCCGTAGTGAAACCGGTTTGACACGAGGTAGTCGACCTCGGCAAAGCCAAACGCGCGCATGCAGCGCAACAGGAGCGCCGTGCTCGTCGCACCATCAACATCGAAATCGCCAACGACAATGATGCGTTGGTCCTTGTTCTCCAATAGGAGCTTGACGGCCGCATCAACGTTTTCGAGGGATCCTACTGGCGCCAGGTGGGCCAGTCCGTAGTCGAGTTGTACTGGTTCAGTGACGCCGCGCATCGCATACAGGTGGGCGAGCAGTGGATCAACACCGGACAGATTACCAGTGTCGGCCTGTTGCGGCGTTCGCCTTGTGCGGATGGGCCGTAGCGCTGGCATCGTAGTCAATCCAGGAGTTGGGAGATGCGGCGCCAGAAACGCCAGTTGTCGTGCGGTCGGACGTTTACCGATATGCCGTCACGAAACATTAGCACGAGGCCGCTCAAACGACCGGTCAACAGCGCCTCGCGAAGCTCGAGCAGGCAATGTTGCAGCAAGTCCCGGTCGTCGTCAGCGGGCACGACCGCGACAAATCCGGCAACCGACGCCTCGAGACAGGCCGCAATAGTGCCGGGCCACGGCTCTGCAACGCCAGTCTTGCTGAGCCAGTAGCCCTTGAGCAGCGGGTCATCCGAAAATAGCGGTGGATGTGGTTCAGTCAATTGTACGGGCGCGTAGCCGCCACCCCAAAGCCACAGGCCATTGACAGGCTGCAGACCTTCAGCCTGGCGCCGCAGATTGATCTCGTGATCGTGCAGCGCCATCTCGACTTCGCCGGTCAGACGTCGATACGCTGCCGACGCCTCGCCGGACGGCAAGTAGTCGTTCGGCTTGTCCAGGTGTGCGACATACGGCGGTATATCGGCCGTTGCGAGCGGCGTTGTGGCTCGCAGATAGCCGCAAGATCCCAGGCGCGCGAAGCCGAAGTTCGAATCGTCCTGCAGAGTTCGCTGCAGATGATCGAAAAGCGGCCGCAGATCCGACGCCGGCAGGCTGGAGCCGCCAAGCGCATGCAGGCACAGGTGATCAAGCCGCGCCTCGAGATACACCGGGTCTGCTGCCGCGATCCAGGCTGTCGGCCGGTCGCCGGTTTGCCCCCACATTCGCAGCGCGCCCAGGCCCTCGGTGCGATACGGCAGATGCAGGCACCTGAGGATGCTGCCGAGCAGTTCCTCCGGGTCGGTGGCCTTCTGCAGATCCGATCGCGATAGCCAGCGCTGCAGCAGCGGATTCTCAAGGCGACCGCCGCTGACAGCCGGCAGGACGACAACGGCTGCAGTTCTTTCGTATGGAGTGCTCAACTTGCTCGAAATCCGAGGCTTTGTATGATGGCGTTTCCCAAATGACGATGGTAACGGAAAGTTCTTGTGAAATTCACGCGCGAAACACCTGCAACTCTGACGATCCACAGCGTCTCTGACCACGAAATTCGTATCGGCGATGCTGTTTACAGGAACCCGATCGCCCTGACGATTGACGCGGTTTCCGATGACTGGCCGGCCAAGGTGCTCGCCGACCTTGTCGCGGACGATTTTTCGCGGCTCCTGAACGATAATCCGGAGATCATCGTGCTCGGTACTGGCAAAGAAATTCAATTTCCACCGCGCGAACTCGTATTCGCGATGGCGCGGCGTGGAGTCGGCTTCGAAGTGATGGACACTCGCGCAGCGGCCCGTACTTTCAATGTGCTTGCCGGGGAGGATCGCCGCGTGGCAGCGGTTCTTTATATCGGGATTTGATATTTCCCGAACGCAAACTAATCCAGCATCATGTCGCCCGAGATTCCATGGCTCTCCATCATTGAGCGGAGATTTTTCAGGGCATCCAGTTGAATCTGTCTTACGCGTTCGCGCGTGACGCCGATCTCTTCACCGATTTGCTCAAGCGTCAGTCGCCGACTCCCGTGCAAACCAAAGCGTCTTTCCACCACGGCCCGCTGTTTTTCATTGAGTTCACACACCCAATGATCGACGATGTCCTGAATGCAATCCTTATGCGCGCGACGTGATGGCTCGGCATCCCGTTTTGCCTCGAGCCAGTCGACGGAAGCGCTACCGTCTTCGAAATTTCCCGCACGAATCGTTATGCGGTTGTGCAGCGCCAGAAGCCGCTCGACGTCGGCGACGTCGCGATCGAGATGTGCCGCAATTTCGGCGGCCGTCGGCTCATTATCCTGCCGCTGCCGGATAGTCCGTGCTGCGCGCAGGCAAGAGTTGATGTCCTTGATGATATGAATGGGCAGTCGCACAGTGCCCGACTGATTCATGATGGCGCGCTCGATTGTTTGGCGTATCCACCAAGTAGCGTAGGTCGAAAAGCGGAAGCCGCGCTCAGGATCGAATTTCTTGACGGAGTGGATCAAGCCGAGATTGCCCTCCTCGATCAGGTCAAGCAGTGGTAAGCCGCGGTTGAGATAGCGCCTTGCGATCTTGACAACCAAACGCAGATTACTTTCGATCATTCGCTGCCGCGCAGATTCGTCTCCTTGCTGCGCAAGCCGGGCGAAGTGTTTTTCCTCGTCCGCGGTCAGTAGCGGCGAGACACCGATCTCGTTGAGATAGAGTCGCGTTGGATCAAGCGATCTAACGGCGACTTTGTCGTTTTGAACGTGCCGCACAGTGCTTCCCCGTGTCGCCAGGGGCTATGCACCGATTTCAGACCTAAGTCGCGTTATCTCGCAGGCAGATACTGTCGCGGGTTAACCGGCTTGCCGTTGCGTCTGATTTCGAAATGCAGTCGCGCCTTGCGTTCCGGCCCCTCACCCATGGTCGCTATGCGCTGGCCCTTCTTTATCGACTCGCCCTCTTTAACCAGCAGCGAAGCGCTGTACCCGTAGGCACTCAGGTAGGTGTCGTTATGTTTGAGGATAATAAGCTGACCATATCCGATCAGTCCACTGCCGGCGTAGACGACGCGGCCGGATGCCGCGGCGTTGATAGCCTGGCCCGCTTTGCCGTTGATCAGGACGCCGGTCCCGGTGCCAGGTTTTCCGCCGAATCCAACGTCGATTTTGCCTTGTGTCGGCCAGGCCCATGTGGGGGGCGGCTGAGTCGGCACCTTGGGCAGCGACCTCGGCGGAGGCTTGCGCGCTGTTGTGCTGGAACGAGAATTGTATCCGGGCGGCGGCGACAGGCGAATCACCTGTCCCGGATGAATCAACGACCCGTCACCAAGCCTGTTCCAGCGCGCAACGTCGGACGGATTCTTGCCGTAGCGCCATGCGATCGAGAACAGGGTCTCGCCGCGTCGAACAATGTGCGTGTCACGATCGGCAGCGTATCGTGATCCCGAGCCGCAGGCCGTCAGTAGCAACGCAATGCATGCGACGGCGAAACACAGGCCCTGTAAGCGACGGCGCGATGCGAACATCAGCCACGGACCATGAACCAGGCGATGACGATAGCCACGGCGAGCGCCACGCCCCAGCCGATCCACTCGACGTACTTTCTCAATGACAATTCGAGTTTGTTGCCGCCCAGCACAACAAGACCTGAGACCAGAAAGAACCGTGCGCCGCGACCGATCAGAGACGCGACGAAAAAGGCCGGCAGGTTTAACGCGGCGACGCCTCCGGCGATCGTGAACACCTTGTAGGGAATCGGCGAAAATCCGGCGACAAAAATAACCCAGACTCCATAAGCATCAAACCATTCGCGACTGGTCTGATAGGCGGTCCAGTAGTGTGACTGCGCCAACCATGGTTCGATGAGTTCGAACGCGCCGACACCGATCCCGTATCCGGCTACGCCACCCAGAACGGAAAAGACCGTCGCGATCGTCGCGTAGCGCCAGGCACGGGGCCGATCGGCAAGGCACATCGGGGCTAGCATTACGTCGACTGGAATCGGGAAGAACGAGGACTCGGCGAAGCTCAATGCGCCGAGATAGCGCTCGGCATGCCGGTGACGCGACCAGATGAGCACACGCTCATAGAGAGGCCCGAATAGTCTCATTTGCCGGGCACCCATTCGACCAAACAATCACTCCTTGACTGAAACACTTTTATCCTATCCTTGCACCAACGGCACGAAACTTACGGCACCCAATGAAACCTCTTCGAAATGGTCGTCTTTGCGTAGTACGAGCAGCAGGTCCTGGAAACCCGGCGGACCCACCGGAATCACCATCCGACCGCCGGGTGCAAGTTGCTCCAGCAGTTTCTCGGGCAGTCTCGGAGCAGCCGCCGTTACGATGATGCCGTCATAAGGCGCGTATTTCGGCCATCCTTCCCAACCATCGCCTGGTCGTAACTGCACATTGTAAATATCGAGGTCGCGCAACCGCCGGCGCGTCTTCTTCATAAGTTCGGGAATGCGCTCGACGGTATAGATTTTCTTGACGAGCGGCGCCATGACGGCCGTCTGGTAGCCGCAACCGGTGCCAATCTCGAGCACCGACTCGCCATCGAAATCCTCGAGCAGCGCCTCGGTCATGCGCGCCACGACCCACGGCTGGCTGATGGTCTGACCAAGTCCGATCGGCAAGGCCGTATCTTCATAGGCGCGACTCGCCAGCGCTTCGTCGACGAACAGGTGTCGCGGCACGTTGCGAATCTGACTAAGCACGGCTTCCGATCGGATGCCGTGGTCCTTGAGGCGCTGCACGAGCCGGTCGCGCGTGCGCGCCGACGTCATGCCGATTCCCTGCCGTGAGTCAATCACTCTGCAGCCACTCGGCAACTTGCGTCAACGCCTCGTGTCGCGTCAGGTCGACCTTGAGCGGCGTGATCGCCACCGCGCCGTGGTCGATCGCATAGAAGTCCGTACCCTTGCCGGAGTCCTGCCCCTTACCGGCCGGCCCGACCCAGTAAATCGTCCTGCCGTGCGGGTCTTTGGACTTCACGACCGGTTCCGACTTGTGTCGAAACCCGAGCCTGGAGACGATCATGCCGGTGAGCTCGTCGTAAGGCCTGTCCGGAACATTCACATTGAAGATGAACTCGGACGGCAGGGATTTTTGCCCGAGCCTCTGCACGAGGTCGGTGGCAACGCGCGCGGCCGTGTCGAAATGCTTATTGCCAACCAGCGAAACGGCGATCGTCGGCAATCCCAGAAAGCGGCCTTCCATTGCGGCGGCAACCGTGCCCGAATAGATCACGTCATCGCCGAGGTTGGCGCCATGGTTAATGCCCGAGACGACGAGGTCGGGCTCCTCGTCAAGAAACCCGGTCAAGGCGAGATGCACACAATCCGACGGCGTGCCGTTGACCCGGTAGCGATTCTCGGCCACCTTGGAGACCCGCAGCGGGTCGCTCAGCGTCAGCGAATTGCTTGCCGCAGAACGGTTACGATCCGGTGCGACAACTACGACGTCGGCGATGCCGGACAAGGCATCGGTCAGTACGTTGATTCCGGTTGCGAGATAGCCGTCGTCGTTACTAACGAGGATTTTCATGCTGGCAGTGAGTACTCAGAGGATTGGCGACTTGCGACTGGCTCACTATACTCAATGTTTCCCGCGCACCATAGCCTGAGTACACCGCATTGAGCGATGACGATCCAGACCTGTTCCGCCGCATGATGTCAAAAGCGAAGCCGCTGCGCACAGACGAGCGCGTCGCTCATCCGCAGAAGAAACCGAAACCCAAAGCGCGGTTTACGCGAGCGGATGAGAAAGAGGCATTGCGGCAAAGCATGCTGGCCGACATCGACACGATGCAGGACGGCAACGCGGACAGCCTGCGCTTTCGTCGTGCCTCAGTGGGACGCCGAACCATGCGCAAACTTGCACGCGGTCGCTTTAGCGTTCAGGCCGAGATCGATCTGCACGGTATGACGGTTGCGGAAGCCAGGCCGAGACTCTCCGACTTCATTGCTGACTGCGCGAAACAAGGTCTGCTCTGCGTCCGTGTCGTTCATGGCAAGGGCCTAGGCTCCGGGCACAAGGGACCCGTGCTGAAGAACAGCGTCAACGCCTGGCTACGGAAGTGGAATACGGTACTTGCGTTCGTATCGGCGCGGCAGGTCGATGGCGGTACTGGTGCGATCTACGTACTCCTGCAGGCACCGTAGAACCACGCACGGCCAGCGACCTGGATGGTTGCTCGTCGTCATGTCTCGATCCCGCCTGACGGGAGCTCGCTGCGCTGCGCTTTACTTCCGATGAGCAGCATCCCGCCCGCAGACCCTAGCAAGATACGATTTCCCGCAGAACGGACGTTGCATACGCACCCTTGCTCAAACGGAAGTGCAGCCACAGCGCGTCGTCTTCGACCTCCCACTTCAGATCTTGAACCCGGACGCGCAGGGGTCGGCTGGCCGCATCGACCTTGGCGGCGATCAGCCCGGTTGCCAAAGCCCCGTGTTTGGAAACCACATCGGTCTCCAATTCCGCGATAGTTCCGGTTCCCAGCGGCGCATTGCGTCCCCACAACGTTCCCGACGGGTGGATGTCGAAGCCGGCGCAGCGCTGCTCTATCTCGTCCGTGACTTCGTCGACGGCGAAGACGCTGCCGGAGCCGTCGAGGCTGGCCACTTCTCCCGGAAGAATCTTGTCCCACGTGCCATCGTGCACGCGCGCATCGAGAATGTCATTGAACAGCAACGAACGCACTGCTGAGATTGCAATGCTACGCTTATTGCGTGTCACGCGGCGGCCATTTAATACCGCGCGACCGAGGTCGATATTGGAACCGTCACGGCCAAAGCGCTGCTCACCAAAGTAGTTCGGGACGCCACGAGATTCGACTTCGGCCAATCGCTCGGCGACGTCTGCAGGATGTGCGGTGATCTCGTCTCCGCGCAAAGCAATACGAAAGGCATTGCCGCGATGCGCGCCCCGCCGCAGTTTGCGCCGATGCAGGCGTTGCTCGACGATGCGCACACCGTCAGATTCGAACGTATCCCACTCGGTCCCGTTAGCAGATGGGCGTCGTACGCTGAACCACTGCCGGGTCACTGCATGGCGGTCTTTGAGTCCGGCGAAACCGACGTCCCGCGGCGAAACGCGGGCATGCTTGGCCAGCCGTTCCGCAACCCAGTGAGTATTAGCCCCGGTCTTTTCGATCCACAACCAGTCGTGCTCGCCGTCATCACTGAATTCGATCCCAATCTGCTCGATGACGACGAAATCGTCCGGTATCGTGCGAATCACAGCAGCAAACGGCGTGGGGCCGAGCGCGCGGGCCCAATCCGGGAGCATTGACAATCGATTGCTTAGTGCGCCGCGTCAGCGACGGGCACGACCTGGTAAAAGGTTTCTTTGCGGCCGATCATACCGAGATCGGTACGCGCACGTTCCTCAGCCGCCTCGGAACTATTCTTCAGGTTCACAACTTCCGCATCGAGCGCCTGATTCCGTTGCCGTAGTTGCTCATTCTGTGCCCGCTGCTCGGCGACGGCGGCACGCAGATCGCGCGTCTTGCCAAAGCCCTCCGCCGAAAACCACAATTGACTCTGCAGCATCAGCGAAGCAGCACCCAAAATCACCAGCATCCAGCGAGAATTCACGAAGCCTGACCCCAATCCGAGCGTTACGGCGCCTTTACGGAAAACGCCTCCCGAGCAGCGTACGTGCTTGTGCCGCCCAACTCCTCTTCGATGCGCAGCAGCTGATTGTATTTGGCAATGCGGTCAGAGCGGGACAAAGAACCGGTCTTGATCTGCGTTGCCCGCGTGCCAACGGCGATATCGGCAATCGTGCTGTCCGAGGTTTCTCCGGACCGATGCGAGATCACCGCGGAAAAGCCCGCGTCTACTGCCATAGTAATTGCATCAAGAGTTTCAGATAAGGTACCGATTTGGTTGGGTTTTATCAAGATAGAATTGGCGATGCTTTCATTGATTCCACGACTCAGAATCGACGTGTTCGTGACAAAAAGGTCATCGCCCACGAGCTGGATCCGGTCACCCAGCGTCTCGGTCAGTAGCTTCCAGCCGTCCCAGTCGCTCTCATCCATGCCATCTTCGATCGAAACAATTGGATAAGCATCGGCCAATTCCGCTAGATATGCGCTGAATCCGGCGGCATCAAAGGTTCTGCCTTCGGACGCGAGGTCGTAAACACCATCGGCATAGAATTCCGAACTCGCGACGTCGAGGCCGAGCAAGATGTCCCTTCCTGCGGAGAACCCGGCGCACTCGATGGCCGTCATTATCGTGTCCAGCGCTGCGCGGTTCGACGGCAGATTCGGCGCGAAACCGCCCTCATCGCCCACAGCGGTGTTCATGCCTTGCTTGCGTAACACGCTTTTCAGTGCGTGAAAGACTTCGGCACCATAGCGCAAGGCCTCGGCAAAATTCGGGGCACCAACGGGCAAGATCATGAATTCCTGGATATCGACGCTGTTATCGGCGTGCGCGCCGCCGTTGATGATGTTCATCATCGGCACGGGCATCTCTGTGCTGCTGCCAAGATGGCGAAACAGCGACACGCCTCTCGACGCCGCCTCCGCTTTCGCAACACCGAGCGAGACTGCGAGCAATGCGTTGGCGCCGAGATTGCCTTTGTTGTCGCTGCCGTCGCGGTCGATCATGCACTGGTCAACCGCACGCTGATCCGCAAACTCCTTGCCAAGCAATGCATCACGCAGCGGACCATTGACGTTGCCGACGGCCTTGAGTACGCCCTTACCGAGATAACGCCGTTTGTCGCCGTCCCGTAGCTCGACGGCTTCGCGAGTGCCCGTCGACGCGCCGGACGGCACCGCGGCGCGCGCCATCGTTCCATCTTCGAGCGTTACATCGGCCTCAATGGTTGGGTTGCCGCGAGAATCCAGAATCTCGCGGCCTTTTATCGCTTTGATCTTGATCATTGTTCTTCCAGGTAATCGTGTTTCTTGACCGCCGCATCGATGGCGACGAGCGTTTCGAGGAGAGGTTGCATCTTGTCGAGCGGCCAGGCGTTCGGGCCATCGCTTAGTGCTTCGTCCGGTTTCGGATGCGTTTCCATGAACAGTCCGGCAATACCCGCGGCCGTGGCGGCTCTTGCCAGTACAGGAATGAATTCACGCTGCCCGCCGGATGCAGAACCTTCGCCGCCGGGCAACTGCACAGAATGTGTCGCATCGAAAACGACCGGGCAGCCCGTGCCACGCATTACTGCGAGACTGCGCATATCCGATACGAGGTTGTTATAGCCGAATGAGAAGCCGCGCTCGCAGACCATAATGTCTTCATTGCCCGTTGATTTCGCCTTGTCGACCACGTTCTGCATTTCCCACGGTGAAAGAAACTGGCCCTTCTTGATATTCACCGGCTTGCCGGCGCCGGCGGCGCGCAAAATAAAATTAGTTTGGCGGCAAAGAAACGCAGGCGTCTGCAGGACATCAACAATCTCGGCTACCTCGTCCATCGGCGTGTCTTCATGGACGTCAGTCAGAATCGGCACATCGAGTTGACGCTTGACCTCGGAGAGGATGCGCAGGCCCTCTTCCATCCCGGGTCCGCGAAAACTTCCCGCAGAACTGCGATTGGCCTTGTCAAACGATGACTTGTAAATAAACGGAATTCCAAGAGCACCGCAAATTTCCTTGAGGGCGCCAGCCGTATCGAGTGCCATCACTTCACTTTCAACGACGCAAGTACCCGCAATAAGGAATATCGGCTTGCTGTTGCCCGCATCGAACCCGCAAAGTTTCATGCTTCGGCGACCTCGGGTAACTCGCCCTCATGGTGCTTGCGAGTCGCGGAAATGAACCCGCTAAAGAGCGGATGACCATCTCGCGGGTTGGAAGTAAATTCAGGGTGGAACTGGCTTGCCAGAAACCACGGATGATTAGGGATCTCGACCACCTCGACGAGATCATCGACCGACAGGCCCGAAAAACGCAGTCCGGCTTTTTCGAGCCGGTCCCGATAATTGTTATTCACCTCATAACGGTGCCGGTGGCGCTCCTCGATGATCTTCTTGCCGTAAGTAATTGCTGCCAGCGAGCCTTTTTTCAGAGTGATCTGTTGCGCACCGAGGCGCATCGTGCCGCCCATGTCCGACTCCTCGTCGCGCAGCTCGACGTCACCGCTCTGCGTCTGCCACTCCGTGATCAGTGCGACCACGGGATGCGGCGTCTTTTTGTCGAATTCGGTACTCATCGCAGCCTCGAGGCCCGCGAGGTTGCGCGCAGCCTCGATAACGGCCACCTGCATGCCCAGGCAGATGCCGAGATACGGGATACCGTTTTCGCGCGCAAAACGTACGGTCTCGATCTTGCCCTCGATGCCGCGGTCACCGAAGCCGCCTGGAACGACGATACCGTCCATACTGCGCAGACACTCGGTACCCTGTTCCTCGATCTCGCTGGATTCGATGAAGTGGATGTTGACGCGCGTGCGTGTGTGTATCCCGCCGTGCATCAACGCCTCGACGAGCGAGATGTAGGAGTCCTTGAGGTCCATGTACTTGCCGACCATTGCGACATCCACTTCGCTCGTCGGATTTTCCTTGGCTTCCACAATCGCTTCCCACTCACTGAGATCGGCCTTCGGCAGATCCATCCCGAGCTGCCGTACGACAATGTCGTCAAGGCCCTGCTCGTGCATCATCATCGGAATCTTGTACAAATCGTCTGCGTCATAGGCGGAGACGACGGCTTTTTCCTGAACATTCGTGAACAGCGCGATCTTCTTGCGCTGCTCATCGGGCAGTGGCTGCTCGGAACGACACACGAGAATGTCAGGTTGTATGCCAATCGAACGCAACTCCTTGACCGAGTGCTGTGTGGGTTTGGTCTTGATCTCGGAAGACGTTGAGATGAACGGCACGAGGGTCAGGTGTACATAAACTACCCGATCGTGGCCGAGCTCGACGCCCATCTGACGTATCGCCTCGAGAAATGGCAGCGACTCGATGTCGCCAACCGTGCCGCCGATTTCAACCAGGCAAATGTCGGCATCGCCCGCGCCTTTTGCAACGCTTTGTTTGATCTCGTCGGTAATATGCGGGATGACCTGAACCGTCGCGCCCAAATAGTCCCCGCGGCGCTCCTTGCCAATGACGCTTTCGTAGATACGCCCT
This sequence comes from Gammaproteobacteria bacterium, assembly GCA_029864095.1. GTDB lineage: Bacteria > Pseudomonadota > Gammaproteobacteria > Steroidobacterales > Woeseiaceae > UBA1847. The sequence continues at coordinate 14,741 of JAOTUB010000018.1, forward strand.
GTCGTGAAATTGCTATTTCGTCCGCCAGTAGCGGTGCGCACGAAGCGCTCATAATGACCTAGATCCAAATCCGTCTCGGTGCCGTCATGCGTGACGAACACCTCGCCGTGTTGGAACGGACTCATCGTGCCCGGATCGACATTGATGTAGGGGTCCAGCTTGATCATGCTGATTGTCAGTCCGCGCGCCTCGAGAATGGCACCCAGACATGCCGAAGTGATTCCTTTGCCAAGCGAGGAGACCACGCCGCCGGTTATGAAAACATACGATGTCATATGCGAGCCTATGACTGGCGGAAACAAAAAAGGGCTGGATTCAAGCACTTAAGATCAGGCTCAGTGCTTTTCTCCAACCCTTGGAAATACGCGCCGTCGTTGGATTAAAGACGGTTTTAAACGTTAACAGAACACCCTTGTGGACACAATGACATTAGTGAAGTGAGGGTCGATTTCGCCACCGAATTGCGGTGCCCGGTTCGCTCGCCGCGCCGGCCGCAATCCAGAGGTCCGCAACGGCGACGAGTTTGCCCTCTGAATACACTAACGGCAGCTTGTCGCGCATCCATGGAACCACCCCCTCTTCTTGAAGTAGTTTCTTGAGTTTTCGCGTATGTAATTGACCGAGCGGCTTAATTTCTTCTCCGCCGGACCGATACCGAAGCTCGAGCCCGCGCGTGACGACGGCGTCTGCCAAGCCAGATGGCGCGCCCGGCTCGAGATCGAGATCGCCAAGCCCCGGCGCCAAAGCAACGCTCTTCGTTGCCGTTCCAAAGGTAATGGGACGCACGGCATCCGACTCGGCCGTCGTGCTTGCGGCGAGCACGTACACATTGTCCCGGTAGCGGCGAATTTCTGCGCCCGGCCATGTCACGATCGGCTGGGCATCGTCGCGAGCCGGAATCAACTCTGTAATGAGGCTCTGCAATGTCGTTGCCGGCGGTGACGGCAGACCCAACTCACGAACAACGTAGCGCAGGACATTGCGCTGCCGCGCCGGCGGCAATTCTTGCAGCCGCTTCAGCGCGAGGCGATCCGCTCGTCCACCCAACGTCCGAAAATCGGCGTCCGCAAGTTGGTCAAGCAGCAGTGATGCTTCGCCTGCCAGTACGGCACTGCGCTTCAGCCGGCTGGCGACATCGGGCCAGCGCGATTGAAGTCGCGGCAAGACCTCGTGACGCAGATAATTGCGATCATACTGGCGATCCTCATTGGACGGGTCGTCGATCCAATTCAATTCGTGTTTCGCCGCATAATCTTGCAGCTGACTCCGCGCAACGGAGAGCAAAGGACGTACCAGCCAGCCGCCAGCCAATGGTCGGATCTCTCCAATTCCGGCGAGTCCGGCTGGCCCGCTGCCACGCATGAGATTCAGCAGCAAAGTCTCGGCCTGATCGTCTTTGTGATGCGCAGAGAGCAACCAGTCCCCAGCGCGAACGTAAGACCGGAACGCGTCATAGCGGGCTCTGCGGGCAGCGCCCTCCGTGCCTTCACCGGAATCGACATCAACATGGACTTTGAGCTCAACCAACTCGACATCGAGAGAATCAGCGATTGCCTTGCAGTGTTGGCTCCAAGCGGCCGAATCATCGTGAAGAGCGTGGTCGATATGCACTGCGGTCAGGCGCGTCTGATGCACATCACGGGACGCGACCAGCGCGTGTAGCATTACGGTGGAATCGAGGCCACCGCTGTACGCAATGACGTAGCGAGACGGCCGGCCTGCGAGCTCCGCAACCTCAGCGAGCTTGGCAAGCAAATCATCGTGCTTAAACGTCACGCTTCCTTGAATTGACCGAAGCTTGCGAGGCGGCGCCGTCGATTTTCCAGCAGCTTATCGATCGGCAACTGCTCGAGATCCTCGAGGTTTTTCAGCAGCGCGTTGCGAATGACTTCGGCCGCCTGCGCAGGATTACGGTGCGCGCCACCCAAAGGCTCGGGCAGCACTTCGTCAACGAGCCCGAATCCGCTCAGGCTTTCCGCCGTGATGCGCATGGCTTCTGCCGCATCCTGAGCTTTGTCGGCGCTCTTCCAAAGAATCGACGCACAACCTTCAGGCGAGATGACAGAGTAGATTCCGTATTGCAGCATCAGCAGGCGGTCGCCGACGCCGATGGCCAGGGCCCCGCCCGAACCGCCTTCACCAATCACGACGCTGATGATCGGCGTCCTGAGCCCCGCCATCAGATAAAGACTGTAAGCAATCGCCTCACTTTGACCGCGCTCCTCGGCGCCGACGCCGGGATATGCGCCTGGCGTATCAATTAAGGTGACGACAGGCATCGAGAATTTCTCTGCTAGGCGCATCAGCCGCTGCGCTTTGCGATATCCCTCGGGTTTCGGCATCCCGTAGTTGCGCCTGACACGCTCTTTGGTGTCTCGCCCTTTTTGATGTCCGATGAACATGACCGCACGCCCATCGATGCGGCCGACTCCGCCGATTATCGCCGGGTCATCAGCATACATTCGATCGCCGTGCAGCTCCTGAAAATCCGGCGCAATTTTCTCGAGGTAATCGAGCGTGTAAGGCCGCATCGGATGACGTGCAACCTGCGCGATCTGCCAGGCACTCAGCTTGGCAAAAATGCTTTTTGTCAGGTTCTCACTTTTCTTGCGAAGACGCGACACCTCTTCGTTGATGTTGATCTCGGAATCGTCACCGACGAAGCGCAACTCCTCGATTTTCGCTTCGAGTTCAGCGATAGGTTGTTCAAATTCAAGGAATTGGAGGTCCATTCGACGTACCGATCGATGGTCGAAAGATGGACTTTACATGATTTCCCGACTGGGTGCGTAGAGCATGCGGACATTTTTTTGCCCGAGTAACTCGCTCAGCTTGTCGCGCAGTTCGCGGCTCGGCCGCACCGACCATTCGGGCCCGAGATTCAGACGCGCAGAGGCTGTGTCGCCGATATACTGGACCGACACGTCGCAGCTGCCTTCGCGATACGGCAGCAACAAATCATGCAGCTTGACGAGTAATGTTTCCCCCTGCCCGTTCGGTGCAAGACTCAAGACCATGGATTTTGCCCGGCTTTCAATGACGCGATCGATGTGCAGTACATTCTTGACGTTGACTGTCCAGCTTGCCAGGAAATCGTCGTAGCGCAGGGGGCCACTGATCACGACGATCTCGTCCTTCACGAGTAAGTGCCGAAACTCCTGGAACGCCTCGCTGAACAGGCTCACCTCCATACGGGCCGTGTCGTCGTCCAGCGTTACACTTATGCGATTGCCACGCTTTCTCAGGTCCGCGACAAGCCCGGCTACCGTCACCTCGCGGCTTGAATGAGCATAGTTGCGCTCTCCTCGCGAGGTCTGCGGCGCGGGTTCTCCGACCAGATCGACCAGCCTGCCGTCGACGAAAGACATTGCATCTGCGCGCACCGCATCAAACGGATGACCCGTCAGATACAGACCGAGCGCCTCTTTTTCATTGCTCAGGAAAATCCTCTCCGGCCACTCCGTCAGATCGACGGGTTGCGGCGTGTCGACTATCGCAGCCGATACTTCGAGACCAAACATGTCGTTCTGGCCCGCGGCCGCTGCGCGCGCCTGCTGGTCAGCACTTGCAAGCGATTCAGGGACCTGGTGCATCAGGCTTCGACGCGACTGGCCGAATGCATCCATCGCCCCTGCCTTGATCATTGCTTCGAGAGCGCGTCGATTGAGCTTGTCGTAATCCACACGCCGGCAGAATTCGGCAAGACTGCTGAAGGCTCCGTGCGCCTCGCGCTCGGCGATAACGGACTCTACGGCTCCGCGGCCAACACCTTTGATCGCGCCCAGGCCGTAAAGAATTGTGCGCTCGTCCCCCACGCTGAACACGTACGACGATCGATTGATATCTGGCGCGACCAGCTGCAGGGCCTGTTTGCGACAATCGTCCTTGAGCGTGACGAGCCGGTCCGTATTGTCCAGATCCGCACTCATCACGGCCGCCATGAATGCCGCCGGGTAATGTGCTTTCAGATAGGCCGTCTGATACGCGAGTACTGCGTACGCAGCGGAATGCGATTTATTGAAGCCGTAAGCCGCGAATTTCTCCATCAAATCGAAAATTCGCGTTGCCGTGTGTTGCGCGACTCCACGCTCCGTCGCGCCCGTGACAAAGATCTCGCGCTGCTTGGCCATCTCCTCGGGTTTTTTCTTACCCATCGCACGGCGCAACAGATCAGCACTACCGAGGGTGTAGCCTGCGAGCAGCTGGGCAATCTGCATTACCTGCTCCTGGTACAGGATAACGCCGTAGGTTTCTTCTAGCAGTGGCTTCAGATCCGGATGCAAATAATCGATATCAGCCTTGTTGACCGCATGCCTGCGCGTAATAAAGTCATCTACCATGCCCGACTGCAGCGGCCCGGGACGAAACAGGGCAACGAGTGCGATCAGATCGTCGAACCGGTCTGGTCGCATGCGCTTGATCAGGTCCCTCATGCCGCTGGACTCGAGCTGAAAGACCGCGGCTGTTTGCGTACTGCGCAAAAGTTCAAAGGTCTTTGGGTCGTCGATGGGGATACGATCGATGTCGAACTCGGCATCGGGAAACGACTCGTTCACGATTTTCTCGGCCCAATCGATGATAGTCAGTGTCTTCAGGCCAAGGAAATCAAATTTTACGAGACCGATCGCCTCGACGTCGTCCTTGTCAAGCTGCGTAATGATGTGCGTGCCACCATCCTCGCAATAGAGCGGTGTGAAGTCGGTTAGCTTGCCGGGAGCGATTACCACGCCACCGGCGTGCTTGCCGGCATTGCGCACCAGGCCTTCGAGCGATCTGGCGAGATCGATGATTGCAGCGACCTCTTCGTCGTCACGGTACATCGCCGCAAGCTCTTCGGACTGCTCCAGCGCCTTGTCGAGGGTAATGCCAAGATCAAACGGCACGAGCTTGGCGATGCGGTCGACGAAACCATACGGTTGACCCAGCACCCGGCCGGCGTCCCGTATCACGGCTTTGGCCGCCATCGTGCCAAACGTGATGATCTGCGCGACACGGTCGCGCCCGTAGCGTTCGGCCACGTACTCGATGACGCGATCACGCCCCTCCATACAAAAGTCAACGTCGAAGTCGGGCATCGACACGCGCTCTGGATTGAGAAACCGCTCGAATAGCAGGTCATGATGCAATGGATCCAGATCTGTGATTCCCAGAACCCAGGCAACCAGTGAACCGGCACCCGAGCCTCGACCAGGCCCGACCGGGATGCCGTTTTCGCGTGCCCAGCGTATGAAGTCGGCGACAATAAGGAAGTAGCCGGGAAAACCCATGCCGCCGATAACGTCGAGTTCCCTTTCGAGCCGCTCTAGATACGGTGCGCTGACGGCGTCGCGCTCGTTCTCGGCGATCCCTTCGAGGTCGAAAATGCGTTCGAGCTGCTGCGTCAGGCCGCGGCGCGCCTCTGCCTCGAGAAACTCGGCCTCCGTCTGGCCGTCAGGCACAGGAAAGGCCGGCAACGCGCTCTCGCCAATTTTCAAACCCAGGCTGCAGCGTCGCGCAATCTCACGAGCATTCTCGAGTGCTTCCGGCACGTCAGCGAAAAGCTCGGCCATTTCCTGAGAGCTGCGCAAGTACTGATTTTCGCTATACTCGTGCGGCCGCTCGGGATCGGCAAGCCCACGACCTTCGTGAATGCAAACCCGGGCTTCATGCGCGTTGAAGTCTTCACGGCTCAGAAATCGTACGTCATTGCTCGCAACAACGGCGACGCCAGCCGCATGCGCAAGCGTCAGTGATCTCTGAACGACCTCTTCCTCGCCCGCACGATTCGTACGCACGAGTTCGAGGTAGTAGCGGTCGCCGAAAACCTGCTGCCAGGCATCGAGCAGCGACCGTGCGGCTTCGTCGTGTCCATTGAGCAGCGCGTGGCCGACATCGCCTTGCCGCCCTCCGGATAACGCGATCAGTCCTTCACAACTCGTCATCGTCAGCCACTCACGCCGTGCGAGTGGTTCGCCGCGCACCTGACCTTCGAGGAACGCCCGTGTCAGCAACTGCGAGACGTTTCGATAGCCAGTGTTGTTCTGGCATAGCAGGATAAGCCTGTTAGGTCGCGAACTGTCGTCCTCATTCGCGATACAAAGATCCACACCGATGATCGGCTTGATGCCGGCCGCGATCGCTTTTTTGTAGAACTTGACCATGCCGAACAGGTTGTTCTGGTCGGTCAGCGCGACAGCGGGCATGCCGTCAGACGCGCAGCGATCCATCAGCGCTGCGATTCGCACCGTACTGTCGACTAGCGAATACTCGCTGTGCACATGCAGATGGACGAACGGTGCCACTGTCATCCTGCCCGCCTTACAGGCGCAAAGCTGCGGCGATGCTGCTCGCATGGGCCATGTTCCTGCAAACGTGCGCGGTGAATTTCTGTGCCGTAGCCCTTGTGTTTCGCGAACTCATAATGCGGGTACAGGCTGTCCATTCGCACCATGATCTGGTCACGGGTGGTTTTGGCAATGATAGACGCCGCGCTGATTGCCGGTATCTTCGCGTCGCCGCCAATGATCGCCTCGCCTCTGAGCTGCTTGTCTCCGATTTGAAGGTCGGGTAAGCGGTTACCGTCCACCTGCACGCGTGTCGGCATGATCGACAGTCCGAGAATCGCACGCCGCATCGCGAGCATCGTCGCCGCAAGAATATTCAGCGCGTCGATTTCCGCCGCGTCGGACCAGGCGACCGACCAAGCCAGCGCATTGGCCCTGATCTCACCGGCAAGCTCTTCGCGCCGATTCGCGCTGAGTTTCTTGGAGTCGGCGAGACCGTGCAGCAAATGTCCAGGGCCCAGGATCACGGCAGCAGCGACAACGGGACCGGCCAGCGGTCCTCGACCGGCTTCGTCAACACCGGCAACCGGCTCTGCAAATTCAAACAGTTTTGATTGTTGCATCTGAGGCTTTGGGACCACCCGTCTAGGTCTTTCTTGCGAGCTCAATAACGGCACTTGCGGCACGCTCATCAGCGCCGAGCGCCAGTTCCGTCCGAAGTGTAGCAAATCGCCTGCTGATCGACTCGCGCCTTGCCGGATCGTCAAGCATCGCTGCGACCGCTTCTGCCATTGCCTCCGGTATGACATCCTGCTGAATAAACTCGGGAATCAACGGTGTTTCGGTCAGCAAATTGGGCATTGTGAAATACTCATTGCGGAGCCCGATCAGTCGGGCGATCATGCCCGATATTTTGCCGATCGCATAGGCAGCGACGGTTGGCTTGCCAAGAAGCGCTGACTCGAGGGCAGCAGTTCCGGACGCAAGAAAAACGACATCCGCGGCTGCCATGACATCAGTCGAATCGCCATCTATAAGTGTAAACCGCTCGGCAACCCCTGCAGCGGCGAGTTGTGCCTCGAATATCGGCCGCAACTTCGGCGATGCGATCGGTGTGACAAAGCGCAGTTGAACGCGTTGAGCCGCAAGAATCGCAGCTGCGGCCGCAAACTCGGGCCCCAGCCGGGAAACTTCGCTGACACGGCTTCCAGGCAGAACGGCAACGAGCAGGCCGCCGGTCAGCCCCAGAGCAGCGCGTTTCGAGACGACGTCGATCTCGGCAGGCAGACTATCCGCTTTCGGATGACCAACGAACACAGCGTCAATGCCCTGCTGGTCATAGATATCTTTTTCGAATGGCAGGATGCAAAGGACGCGATCTGCTGCCTTGCGAATCGTCTTGATGCGACCAGCGCGCCACACCCAGATCGTCGGACTAACATAGTGCGCGGTCCGGATACCTGATTTTCGTAACGCTTTTTCCAGACCAAGATTGAAATCCGGGGCATCGATGCCAACAAACACATCCGGCGGTGACGTGCGCCACCGTTTGACGAGCGAACGACGCAGCTTCAGGAGCCGCGGAATGTGCATGAGTGGTTCAAGCAAACCGAAGACGGCGAGTGTCTCCGCGTCCTCCCACGGATCGCAGCCTGCCGCCACCATGGCCGGTCCGGCCACACCTTCAAAAGTGGCGTCGGGAACATGCGATTTGATGGCCCGAATCAGACCCGCCCCAAGCAGGTCGCCGGAGGACTCACCAGCAACCAGTCCTATACGCACTGCTCCAGCCTCTAGCGTACCAATCCACGCTCGGCAGAGCGCAGTGATTCGAGAAACAGCTCGAGTTCTGCCTGCGTCTTCGAACGTTCGGCGATCTCCTCGATCGCCTCGTTTAATTTCATCCCCTTACGATAGACCAGCCGATACGCATCTTTGATATTGCGAATCTGCTCGGCACTGAAGCCGCGGCGCTTCAGGCCCTCGCTATTGATCCCGCGCGGAACGGCTGGCATTCCGGTGGCGGTCGTATAGGCCGGAACGTCCCGGTTTGCTCCCGCATACATCCCGAGAAACGCGTGGGCACCAAGCTTGCAGAACTGGTGCACGCCGGAGAAGCCGCCCATGATAACCCAGTCGCCGATATGCACATGTCCCGCCAATGTCGCATTGTTGGCGAAGACAGTGTTGCTGCCTATCACGCAGTCATGGGCAATGTGTACGTACGCCATAATCCAGTTGTCGTCGCCCAATACGGTTTCGCCTTTGCCTTGCGTTGTGCCGCGGCTTACTGTGCAGAATTCACGAATGGTGTTGCGGCTGCCGATTCTGAGGACCGTGGGCTCACCGGCGTATTTCTTGTCCTGCGGATCGTCACCGATCGATGCGAACTGATAAATGTGGTTTTCCGTGCCAATGGTTGTGGGGCCGTTGATAACGACATGGCTATCAATTCGTGTGCCGGCCCCCACCACGACGTCGTCGCCGATGATCGAGTACGGCCCGATTTCCACGTCGTCGGCGATGAGCGCTGTCTTTGAGACAATTGCTGAGGCATGAATCACAACTAGTCTCCGCCCGGTGCGCAAATGATTGTAGCCGACGCTACGACATGTTTGCCAACCATTGCCTCGCAACGATACCACCACATACCGCGCTTTACTTTGTCTGCATGAACCTGTATCCGCAACTGCTCGCCCGGGACGACGGGACGGCGAAACCTCGCGTCTTCGACACGCGCCAAGAAATAGAGTGGGCGTGGATTCAGATCACCATTACTGATATGTGACAGCACGCCACCGGCTTGAGCCATTGCTTCAATAATGAGCACGCCCGGCAGAACCGGATTTCCAGGAAAATGGCCAGCGAAGTGTGGTTCATTGGCCGTCACGTTCTTGATGGCCGTGACCGATTCATGCGGTGTGCACGAAATGACCTTGTCAAGCATCAAGAATGGCTCGCGATGCGGCAACAATTCCTTGATAGCAGCCACATCGAGAGGATAGGTATGCGCAGTCACTTTGCGTCCTTCTCAAGCTTGGCAACTCGCTCTATCAACTTATCAAGCCGGCGAACCTTCGCCACGGTCCGGTTCCACTCACGGACCGGCTCTATCGGAAAATTGGATGCGTACGCTCCGGGCTCGGTGATGTTCTTCGATATCATGCCTTTGCCGTTGACGATTACGTCGTCACAAACTTCGATATGGCCCGCCATGCCAACCATGCCGGCGAACATGCAGCGTTTGCCGATTCGCGCACTTCCGGCAATGGCACATGCGGTCGCCATCGCTGTATGCTCGCCAACGAAAACGTTATGCCCGATTTGAATCTGATTATCGAGCCTGACACCATCTTCAATAATCGTGTCATCGATTGCACCGCAATCAATTGTTGTAACTGACCCGACCTCAACGTCGTTGCCAATGCGCACTCCCCCCACCTGCGGAACCTTGACCCATCCTTCGGGCGTCATCGCATTGCCAAATCCATCTGCGCCTACGACCGCACCAGAGTGAAAGATGCAGCGATCGCCAATTGTCACGTTGCGCACGAACGTCACATTTGCGTGCAAGCGACAATTGTCCCCTATGACACAGTTCGGGCCGACAACAGCGCCGGGTCCAATACTGGAGTTTTGTCCGATTGATACGCCGTGTTCTATGACGGCGTTCGCCGCAACGTGCGCCGTCTTTGCAATGATTGCTGTCGCAGCGACAACGGCCGACGGATGCACGCCCGGCTCGTATGTCGGCGCCGGGCAAAGGAATGTTGCTATTCGCGCATAACACGAATACGGATTGTCGTTGATCAAGACTGCCGTGGGCGAATCCTCGGCATCGTCCTTGCGCAAAATGACCGCAGCTGCCTTCGTCGAGACCAGCTGCTTCTTGAATTTGGAACTTGAGAGAAAGCTGAGCGCGCTTGGCCCGGCATTCGCGAGCGAACCCACTCCATCTATTACGACATTCGGATCGCCGATCAGGTCGCAGCCGAATTGCTCTGCCAGTTCTCCGAGGCTTGTCGGCATGCGCCGTGAAACGCCGGGGCTATCGGGCGCCTGTCGCCTGGAAGTTTGCTTCCACGGCGCGCAGCACTTCCTCTGTGATATTGACAGCGCTGCTGGCGAACAAAACGCCGTCTCCAACAACGAGGTCGTAACCCTCCTGCGCCGCGTAATCCTGAACTTCCTTCAGCAAGGAGCGCTGCAAGGAACCCAGCTCTTCGTTCTGACGAAGATTGAGGTCCTCGCGAAACTCGGTCTGCAAACGAGCAACTTCACGTTGCAAATCGCGCAGATTTTTCTCCGCGTTACGGCGTTCGGTTTCCCCCATGACCGCAACATCCTTTTGCACTTTTGCCGTCATTTCTTCGAACTCTTTTTGCTTCGCCAGAAACTCGCGCTGACGTGGCGCGAACTCCTCCTGTAGAGCATCCATCGCGGCTTTGGTCTGTGGCGAGCGTTCCATGAGAACCGGAATATTGACTACGCCGACTTTCAGTTGCTGTGCACTGGCTGGCAACGTGAACGCACAAACAAGCGCGATTCCAAAGGCCACTCTAACTAGTTGTTGCTTTACATGACTCATAAGAAATTCATTCCTTAAAACGCCTGACCAATCGAGAACTGGAATCGTTCCAGTTCATCTCCGTAAAACCTGTCGTTGCCCCGGTACTCATTGAGTGGGTAAGCATAGCTGAATCGGAACAATCCCAGCGGTGCCAGCCATTGTACGCCAATACCTACGGACGTACGCAGTTCGTCGAATTCCGGCTCGTATGTAATGGGCGATCCGAGCTTGTCGGTAAATGCAACTTCGCCCGTATTGAACACATTACCAATGTCATAAAAGAGGCTGGCGCGCGCCTGACTGGACCATTTCTCCGGAAGCGGAAGTATAAGCTCTAGCTGACTGGCAACCAATACGTTGCCGCCATAGGGGTTGCCGAAGCTGTCCCGTGGCCCAAGGTATGATTCACGAAAGCCGCGCACCGAGGTCGGTCCACCACCATAGAATTGCTTGAATGGTGGGGTCGCCGTCGTAGCGCCCATTCCCTCAGATATACCGAATTCCGCATTGATTTTTCCGACCCAACTGCCAAACAGCGGGATGTACTTTGTAAAGTTATACCGCGCCTGGTAGTACTCCACATCGCTTCCAGGCACAGCCATCGCAAAGATCAATTGCTGGCGCGTGCCGCGGTTCGCAAAGAGGGCCCGATTGCGGCTATCGAAGGTCCAGCCCGCAATCAACTCGACCGTGTCATAGTCGGTACCAAAAAATGTAAATCCTGCGCCAGTATCCTCTTCGAACGGGTTACCGTTATTCCTGACCCAATCCTGCGCCTGCCGCGTGCTCGACGTCGACGCAAGCAATTCGGCACGCTGATAGTTCAAACCGAACGACAGCGTCTGAAATTCCGTGATGGGATAACCGTAGTCGATCGAAAGGCCACCACTGGTCGTCGAGAAATCGGATGACCCGGAAGTAAACTGCGTGATATCGCGGTAGTTCAAGCTAACCGTGCGACGAACGCCGTCCATCGTTCGATAGGGATCCGTGTGCGACAAACTGTAAAACTTCTGGAACCTGCCCGAGACCGCTTCAAGTGCGACACGATTTCCAGAGCCGAGGAAATTCGTGTGCACTATACTGCCATTGAGCATCAGCTTTTGTGATTCAGAGTAACCGATGCCGCCACTAAACTGACCCGGCATTCGGTATTCGAGATCGAAGTCGATGTCGACCAGGTCTGGACTTCCAGAGACTGGCGTGTTGTTCACTTCGACCTTTTCAATATAGGGCAACCGCTGCAAACGAACTTTGGATCGATCGACCAATCTGTTGGAAAGATATGCACTTTCCATTTGGCGCATCTCGCGACGAAGCACTTCGTCATCAACCTCGCTTACACCATGGAAGTTGATCCGGCGAACGTAGACGCGACTCTTCGGATCGACAAAAAACGTTATTTCGGCTTCCCGCGTCTCATGGTTCAGCTCCGGGACTGCTTCGATTTCGGCATTGGCGTAACCCTGCTCACCCAACCGCAAAGACATAAGCTCGCCCGACTGCGCCAACAATTTCTGATTAAACATCGAGCCAGGCTGAACGAGGACCATTGCGCGAAGCAGTACTTCTGGAACAACCATGTCGCCAACTAGCTTGACGTCGGATATCGTATATTGGTCGCCTTCATGCAGGCCTATTGTTACGAATATGTCCTTCTTGTTTGGCGAAATCGCTACTTGTGTCGACTCAACGCGAAAATCTGCGTAGCCGCGGTCCATGTAATATGCGCGCAGCTTCTCAAGGTCACCTTCCAGCGCTTCTTTGGAGTAGCGGTCATCCTGCCGAATCCATGACAGCCAGTTCGCTGTATCTAGCTCGAAGTCTGCGCGTATATCCTTTTCTTCGAATGCTGCGTTGCCGACCAGGTTTACCTGTCGGATTTTTGCGCGCTCACCTTCATTGACATCGATCCGAACGCGTACCGTGTTGTTGGCACTTTCAACGACCGAGGTATCCACAGTGACACCATACTTACCGCGATCGTAGTACTGCTCGCGTAGAAAACTCGAAACTTCATCGAGCACTGACCGGTCAAAAGTTTTGCCTTTCGCAAGCCCCACACCGCGCAATGACTCTGTCAGATCTTCAGTTTTGATGTCCTTGTTGCCTTCAATTTCAAAACTTTCGATCGACGGCCGCTCGCGGACCGCGACAACGAGCGTGTCGCCATCACGACGCATTTCAATGTCATCAAAAAGGCCTTGACCATAGAGTGCGCGAATCGCCTCCTGAATCCGGACTTGATCGACGTTGTCGCCAATGTTGATGGGCAGATAGTTGAAAACCGTACCCTCGGAAATTCGCTGCAATCCTTCGACACGCATATCGCGCACGACGAAATTGACCTGCGCCACCACCGTCAGCGGCAATAGCAGGCACAGCGAGACCATTTTCTGGCGATAGTTCATTTTGTATCCGCTCGTCCTCATCTGCTAAACACGGGGCTAGCCGAGTATTCTCGCAATGTCGTTATAGAATGCAAAGCTCATTAATAGTATCAACGCGAGAATGCCGAACTGCTGACCCAATATTTGTGAGCGCTCTGACATCGGACTGCCTTTAGCCAACTCGATCGTCTGATAGACAATCTGACCGCCGTCCAGCACCGGCACAGGCAGCAGGTTGAGCACCCCGAGACTGATGCTGACGAGTGCGAGGAATGCCAGGAACTCATTCAGACCACGTTGCGCGGAATCACCGGCGAACTCAGCAATATGAATCGGGCCGCTGATGTTCTTTATGGACACGTCCCCCGTCACCATGCGGCCGAGCATGCGCAACGTGAACAGGGTCGACGTCCAGGTTCGTTGCGCAGCCTGAGAGATCGATTCGATCGGTCCGAACTTGCGCAGGTAGAAGTACGCCCCGATGTCGGTTGAGCCTCTTACGCCAAGGAGACCGCGCACTTCCCCGTCTACCTCCTGCTCACCGATCACGACGTCGACAACAAAGCTCCGCCCGTTGCGCGTGTACTCAACTGCAACCTGTTTGCCAGCCCTGACCGAAACGACGTCGACGAGATCCCCATAATTCTTGACAGGCTGGCCGTCCACGGTCGTGATTCGGTCACCGACGGCGAGCCCGGCACCAGCTGCCGCTCCGTCTTCGACTAATTCGCTGATAACGGCCGGCGGCTGCCATGGCTCAAAACCAAGACCTTCGAAAAGCATGTTGGGTTCGGTGAGCCGCGCGGCGTCCTCTCCAACATCGATCGTTGTGCGCCGTTGCTCGCCCGAATCAGTTTCGAGCGTCAACGGCACGCGGCCATCCGAGACCAGCCGATCGAAAATATTGACAAGCGTCGACTCCCAGTCAGCTGTTGCGACATCACCGACGGCGACGATCTTGTCGCCGAATTCGAGGCCAGCTTGTGCCGCGTAGGAATCGTGTGCGACATCGCCGACGGCCGGCTGCAGTGTGGGAATGCCATTCAGGAACAGGACCCAGTACGCACAGACGGCGAACAGGAAGTTGAACATGGGGCCCGCGAGCAGCACTGTAATGCGGGCCGGAATCGGGCGCTGGTTGAAGGCACGGCCCTCGTCCTCCGGGTCGATCGGCCCTTCGCGGCCATCGAGAAATCGTACGTAGCCACCCAGTGGAATCGCAGATATGCAGTACTCGGTGCGGTCCGGTCCGCGCACCCAGGTGATCAGAGGCTTACCGAAGCCGATGGAGAATCTGAGCACCTTCATCCCGGTCCAGCGGCCGACAATGTAATGCCCATACTCGTGCACGGCGACGAGCACGCTGATCGCGACAATGAAAGCCAGCAGACTGGTCAGTGCATCACCCATGGACGGCCGTTACCCCTCGCGCGTTCAGCCGCGCATAGTCTTGACGGCGAGCAACCCGCACTCGCAATGTGTCCCTTACGTATTGTTGACTGGAACCCGCCGCAGCAGTTCCCGTAAGTCTGCAGCGCCAGGAGTGAATGCTGACTGAACGGCCCGTCATTTCATCCCCACCCAGCTTAGGCCCAGTGCAAATAAAGGTGCAGCCGCGGCCACGCTATCGATCCGGTCAAGCACGCCACCGTGACCGGGAAACAGGCCGCCGCTGTCCTTCAGCCCGGCGGTGCGTTTGAACATGCTGACAGTAAGATCACCAACGACCGACAGACACGCCACGGCCAGGCAAAACGGCACAAATACGGCCAGATCGGTCGCTACCCAAAGCGACCAGAGCAAGGTCAGCAGCACCACGGCGACAAGTCCGCCGATCACGCCTTCCCAGGTTTTTCCCGGACTGATTCTTGGTGCGAGCTTTACGCGGCCGATCATCTTGCCCGCAAAAAAGGCGCCGCTGTCCGCGACCCATACGATGAGCAACGCGAACAGCAGAATCGTTGGATCGGCGTCGTAAAGGGCGATCAACGCGAGATACAGCGGTACGAGCACAAGTGCGCCGGCGATCCAGCGCACGATACCGGGAATCGGCGTCGGGAAAAAAAATGTCCAGATGAAGGCGATCAACCACCAGACCATTGACGCCTTGAAGATCAGCTCGGCATCGACGGCGAGTAAAGTGACGGCAGCTAAAAGAGCGCCGATCGCGAGCAGAAATACTATTCGTCCTGCGCTCCCGGATAGCTCGAGAAAAGCAGACCATTCCCAGGCACCGGCCAGCATTACAACAAAAAATACCGCATATGCGACGGCCGCGGGTACCGCGAAAAGCACGAGCATCAGCACGAGTAGTGCAATGACAGCGGTGATTACTCGCAGTTTCATGAACCTAGTGCCTCGATTTGGTCTCCCGTGTGCCCGTAACGGCGCTGACGCATCGCGTAAAACTCTAGCGCCGCGTCGAACTGTTGCTCGCCGAAATCCGGCCAAAGCGTGTCACAGAACCAGAGTTCGGCGTACGCCAAATTCCACAACAAGAAATTGCTGATGCGCTGTTCCCCGCCGGTTCGAATCAACAGGTCCGGATCCGGCAGATCACCGAGCTGCAGACGATGTGCAATCGCCGTATCGTCAATCTCGTCAGCCGTTATCTCGTCCCGAGCCAGCTCGCCGTATAACTTGCGAACTGCCTGAACGATATCCCAGCGACCGCCATATGCGACTGCGATCAATAGCCGCAGACCGGTGTTGTCGATCGTTTGCTTTTCGGCGGCGACTATCATGTCAACTAGCCTGGGCTGTAACTGCTCGCGTGCGCCAATGAACTCAAGCCTTACATTGTTACGATGCAGTTCGTCGACTTCTCGTTGCAAAGCTTCGATAAACAGCGCCATCAGCATGCTGACCTCCTCACGAGGTCTGGACCAGTTCTCACTACTGAAGGCGAACAGTGTCAGGTACTGCACACCGCGTTGCGCTGCCAGTTCGACTGTTTTTCGCACTGCGCCAACACCCGAACGGTGCCCGGCGTGACGCGGCAGCGCCCGCTTTCTGGCCCAGCGGCCATTGCCGTCCATAATGACGGCAACGTGTTGCGGTATGTTTTCGTTTGCGGCCATCGAAAAGGATGAGGATCTGCGTCGAATCCTCTCTATATTTCCATCAACTCGCTTTCTTTGCCGGCGAGGATTTCGTCGACTTCGGCAATGTACTTGTCGGTTATCGTCTGAATTTCATCTTCAGAGCGACGCTCATCGTCCTCACCTATCATTTTTTCCTTGAGCAAATCTTTGACATCGTGAATAGCATCACGGCGGATGTTTCTGATGGCGATTCGCCCACCCTCGGCTTCGTGCCGTACGACGCGAATCATGTCCTTTCTGCGTTCTTCGGTCAGCGCCGGCAGGGGCACACGTATTACAGTGCCTGCTGATTGCGGGTTCAATCCTAGGTCCGAACCCATGATGGCCTTCTCAATGACAGAGACCATCTCTTTTTCCCAGGGCGTCACAGTCAGCGTGCGCGAATCCTCAATCCCGATATTGGAAACCTGATTCAACGGCACCTGGGAGCCATAGTATTCAACTGTAATATGGTCGAGCAGACTCGTATGAGCGCGTCCTGTGCGTATCTTGGTCAACTCCTGCCTGAGCGACGCGACGCTTTTGGCCATCCTCTCGCCGGCATCTTTCATTATTTCGTCCAACACGTTCTATACCCTCTCCTGATTTACGCCTGTGCAGCCGCTACGCCGTCACCAGCGTACCAACATCGTCACCGGCTATCGCCTGCACCAGCGCGTTGGCGCGGGTCAGGTCGAAAACGCGCAGCGGCAAATCGTTGTCGCGACACATCACGACAGCGGTCGCATCCATCACTGATAGTTTGTCAGCCAGAACCTTGTCGAATGACACCGTGTCGTAGCGTTTTGCGTCGGGATGATTGGCCGGGTCGGCATCATAAACGCCGTCCACTTTGGTCGCCTTGAGCAAAACATCAGCACCGATTTCGATCGCACGCAGGCTCGCCGCCGTGTCCGTTGTAAAGAACGGATTCCCGGTGCCTGCCGCGAGAATAACGACCCGGCCTTTCTCAAGATGGCGAATCGCGCGGCGACGAATATAGTCTTCGCAGACTTCGTGAACCTGCAGCGCGGACATGACGCGCGCGAAGACACCCTGTGATTCCAGTGCGTCCTGGATGGCTAACGCATTCATCACCGTGGCCAGCATACCCATGTAGTCGCCGGTCACGCGGTCCATGCCGGCGCGGGCCAGTCCGGCACCGCGGAAAATGTTGCCACCGCCGATGACGATGGCAATTTCCACACCGGTTTCCCGCGCGGTCGCGATCTCTGCAGCCATACGCTGAATGACCGCCGGCTCAATGCCGTAGTCCAGCTCACCCATTAAAGCCTCGCCACTGAGCTTCAGCAAAACGCGACGGTATTGAAGCGGAGAGTCACTCATTTGCAGGCCTTATTGTTGTGTGCGTCAAAGGTCCGCCCGATCGCGGGTGCTGCGGTTGCCGGGCGATCGTTGATTCTAGCGTATTCGCAACACCTGGTCTGTATTGAATCAAAGGGTTAAGAGATAAACTTCAATTGGCACCTTTAACCTGTGCCATAACTTCCTCGGCGAAATTATCTTCTTTTTTCTCAATGCCTTCGCCGACCTCGAAGCGCACGAACGCCGTAACTTTGGCATTCGCGCCTTGCAGCAGTTTTCCAACGGTCACATCCGGGTCCTTGACGAACGGCTGACCGAGCAATGTGATCTCCCTGAGATACTTGTTGACGCGGCCAGCAACCATTTTTTCGATGATCTCGGCAGGCTTGCCCGAGTCCTGCGCCTGCTCGGTAAGAATGCGGCGCTCGTTCTCGAGCGTTTCGGCCGGAACACCGGACTCATCGATACACATCGGGTTGCTCGCAGTAACATGCATCGCCAGGTCTCGGGCAAGTGCTTCGTCGCCGCCGTCAAGCGCTACGACAGCGCCAATTCGGGCACCGTGGGTGTAATTTGCGATGATGTCATTCGAGGCAATCGACTGGATGCGCCGCACACCGATATTCTCGCCGACCTTAGTGATCAACGCGGTTCGTGCTTCCTCGACGCTGCGGCCGTCTGCGAGCTTGACGCTTGCAAAAGCGCCGACGTCGGTCGTTCCGGAGCTCAGGGCGGCCGCAGCAATCGCTTCGGCAAATGCGACGAAATTCTCGTCTTTAGCGACAAAGTCTGTCTCGGAGTTAACCTCGACAATAACCGCTTTGCCCCCTTCCTGAGCAATGACGACGCGGCCGTCCGCCGCTACGCGACTAGCCTTCTTGTCAGCTTTGGCCTGCCCGGACATGCGCAGCACTTCCACTGCTGCTTCGAGATTGCCAGCAGTTTCGACCAGTGCCTTTTTGCACTCCATCATGCCAGCGCCGGTGCGCTCGCGCAGTTCCTTGACCATCGATGCAGTAATCGACATCTCTTCTACCTCTTAATCTTTGTCGTCAGCTTTTTTCGCAGTCTTTTTCGCGGTCTTTTTAGCAGCCTTTTTCGTGGTCTTTTTTGCGGTCTTCTTGGCAGCTTTCTTCGCGGTCTTCTTGGCAGCCTTTTTCTTGGCAGGCTGGGCGGCTAGCGCGTCCTCCTCAACGACCTCGTCGGACTTTGCCTCCGCTTTGTCGGCTTCTTTCGGTGCAGCTAGCGGCGACTCCGCGATGGCCTCTTCAGCTGCCGCAGCGGCAGGCTCTGCTTCCGCGACGGGCTTCGCCTCGGCGGTTGACGGCGCATCAGCTTGTACGTCTGCGGCATCAGCCTTTGGAGCAAGCGCTTTTCTCACCGTTGGTTTTCTCTTTACGGCCGCCTTTTTTACCGCCTTTTTCTTGCGGCCCGCCGACTTCTTGACATTGCCTTCCGCATCAAGCTCGACGAATTCGTCCTCACCGAGTGCGACTTGCGGCAGCGATGCCTTGCCGTCGAGTACTGCGTCGGCAATCATTCCTGCATACAGTTCGATTGCCCGCATGGCATCGTCGTTGCCAGGAATGACGTAGTCCACACCGTCAGGCGAACAATTGGTGTCGACGATAGCTACAACCGGTATACCGAGCTTGCGTGCTTCGCGCACCGCGATGTCTTCGTGATCAACGTCGACGACGAACAGTACGTCGGGCAAACGTGTCATTTCCTTGATGCCGCCGAGGCTGCGCTCGAGCTTTTCCTGCTCGCGGCTCAGACCGAGGACTTCCTTTTTCGTCAGGCCTTCGAAACCGCCTTCTTCGGCCATTTGCTCGAGCGTCATCAGGCGTTTCACCGACTGGCGAATCGTCTTGTAGTTCGTGAGCATGCCGCCCAGCCAGCGGTAGCTGACAAAAGGCATCTCGGCCCGCACGGCGTGCGTCCGGACCGACTCACGCGCCGCGCGCTTGGTGCCAACAAACAGAACTTTGCCGCCGTCGGCAACGATTCCTTTGACGAACGCGCAGGCCTCACGAGCCAGGGGCAGGCTCTTCTCGAGATTGATAATGTGGATCTTGTTTCGCTCGCCGAAGATGTAGGGTGCCATCTTCGGGTTCCAGTAGCGGGTCTGGTGACCAAAATGCACGCCAGCCTCTAGCATCTGGCGCATGGAAACGTCTGCCATGTTATTTCTCCGGGTTAGGCCTCCGTATACCCCATCTCGCAACCCCTTTTCAGGTGGGGCACCCAGCGTGATGTGTCGGTATACGTGTGGATTAATTGCCTCTAGGGCGCGCGCTTTATACCATAGCCGGTCGCGGCCAACAACGCGGAATTTGGAGCAATTTCGCGGAATTTGGCCTGAGCCCCCAAAACCTCTGATATTCAATGACAGTAACGATCAAAACTGCTGCTGAGCAGGACAAGATGCGGGTTGCCGGCCGCCTGGCGGCGGACGTGCTTGACATGATCGGCGAGCACGTCCAGCCAGGCGTGACGACCGATGAACTCAACAGTATCTGCCACAAGTACATCACCGAGGTCCAGGGCGCCATACCGGCCCCGCTGAACTATCGGGGCTTCCCGAAGTCCGTGTGCACGTCCGTGAACCACGTTGTCTGCCACGGCATTCCTGGCGAGCGTAAACTCAAATCCGGCGATGCCCTCAACATCGATGTTACGATTATCAAAGACGGATTTCACGGCGATACCAGCCGCATGTTTTTCGTCGGCAAACCCGGGGTGCAGGCACAGCGTCTGGCGCAGGTAGCCCATGACGGTATGTGGCTTGGAATCAATGAACTCGCTGCGGGCAAGCACCTCGGTGACGTTGGCGCAGCTATCCAGAAACACGTTGAGAAGAACCGCTTTTCCATCGTGCGCGAGTACTGTGGGCACGGCATCGGTCGAGGCTTTCACGAGGATCCGCAGGTGCTGCACTACGGTAGTCGCGGTACCGGGCTCGAACTCAAAGCCGGCATGACCCTGACTGTGGAGCCGATGGTCAACGCAGGCAGGCCCAGCGTCAAACTCCTGCCGGATGGCTGGACTGTCGTCACCAAGGATCACAGCCTGTCGGCGCAGTGGGAACATACCGTCCTCGTGACCGAGGATGGCTACGAGGTTCTAACGTTGGGTGCCGCAGACCGTGCCAATGCGTCAAATGTCAACTAAACAATGACTTACACGGCCATTGAGTGGGCCGAGTCGTTCACCGACGACCAGGCCCTGATCAGTCTTCGCGAAGCGCTAGAAGACGATGCGCCCGGCTCCAGTCGCGCCGCGCTGCAGGCCGCGAGCGAGAACCTCAAACAGCGATTTCTTGACGGTGAATCCGTCGTGTCGCTGGTGCATCTGCGAGCAAGGCTCGTTGACGAGCTGCTCATTCACCTCTGGCAAAAATACGCAGGCGCCTGTGTGGAACTCGCGGCGCTGGTCGCGGTCGGCGGCTACGGTCGGGCCGAGCTGCATCCGTACTCCGATGTCGATATCATGCTGTTGCTTGCTGACGACCTGCCGGCGAACAATGAGAGCCAGCTTTCCGACTTCGTGACCGCGCTGTGGGATGTCGGCCTCAACATCGGCCACAGCGTGCGCACCGTTGCCCAGTGCTACGAAGAAGCAAAGAGAGACCTGACAGTTGCGACAACGCTGCTCGAATCGCGGAAGCTGATCGGTCCGGACACGTTATATGAGGCAATGCAGGCAGCCATTGCCGCGGACAAGATCTGGCCACCGACCGAATTCTTTGCCGAGAAACGCAAGGAGCAAATCGCGCGTCACCACCGCTACGACGACACCGCGTATAACCTCGAGCCCAACGTGAAGGGCAGCCCCGGCGGCCTGCGCGATATCCAGATGGTCGGCTGGGTCGCGAACCGGCATTTTGGCGCAGCGACCTTCGATGAACTCGTTGCACATAAATTCCTGACGCAAGGGCAAGTCCGGCGGCTGCACGATGGACAGGAGTTTCTTTGGCGGGTGCGCTTCGGCCTGCATATTCTTACGGGGCGGCACGAAGACCGCATCCTGTTCGATCATCAGATCAAGCTCGCAGAGATGCTGGGTTACGAGGATGCGACTTACACGCTCGCCGTCGAGCAGCTCATGCAGCGCTACTACCGCACGGTTATGGAACTGAGTCGGCTCAACGAGATGCTCCTGCAGCTGTTCGAGGAAGCGATCCTGATGGATCCCAACGCACTCCCGGAGCCGCTCAACGAGCGCTTCCAGGTCAAAAACGGCTTTCTGCAGACCGTCAATAATCGGGTGTTCGCGCGCGATCCCTCGGCGCTGCTCGAGCTATTCCTGTTGTTGCAGCAAAACCCCGAAATTCGCGGTGTCAGTGCCTACACAATTGCCCTCATCAAACGCAACCTGCACTTGATCGATGAGGAGTTTCGCCAAAATCCGCGCAATCACCGTCTGTTCCTCTCGATCCTGCGCGCTCCGGAAGGGGTCACCCATGAACTCCGGCGCATGAATCTCTATGGCGTGCTGGGTCTTTACATTCCCTCCTTTGGTCGCATTGTCGGCCGTATGCAATACGATTTGTTTCACGCTTACACCGTCGACGAGCACACACTGTTTGTCGTCAGCAATCTGAGGCGATTTGCGTTGTCGCGATTCGACCACGAATACCCACATTGCAGCCGCGTTATGCAGGAATTTGAAAAGCCTGAAATTGCTTACTTGAGCGGCCTTTTTCACGATATCGCCAAAGGCCGTGGCGGCGACCATTCGGAACTCGGCGCAGTCGACGCTGAATCATTTTGTCTTGAGCATGGCCTCAGTCAATACGAGGCGCGCATGGTCGCCTGGCTCGTTCGCCACCACCTCATTCTGTCGACCACTGCGCAGAAAAAGGACATCGGTGACCCCGACGTGGTCAACGAGTTCGCATCCCTGGTGCGTGATCCGCTGCACCTCGACTACCTCTATGTGCTGACGATTGCGGATGTGCGCGGCACGAATCCAAAGCTCTGGAACTCCTGGAAAGCCACATTGTTTCGCGATCTTTACGAACTTACGCATCGTGCACTGCGGCGCGGGCTAGAGAATCCGATCGACCGTGAGCAGCTTATTCTCGAAAAACGGTCGCAGGCGCGCGAGACGCTGCATGCACGGGATATTGGCGACGATCGCATCGATGCTGTATGGCGCCTGTTGAATGATGCGTACTTCTTACGCTACCGCTCCGATGAAATCGTCTGGCATACCGAATGGCTCGCTGATTCGGATACCGGGTCCGAGATCGGCTTGCTCGACGTCCGGCGACAAGCAAAAGGAGACGGCATAGAGGCGGTCATCTATACGCCACGTACCCGGCGTACGTTTGCGCATGCAACTGCTATCCTTGATGAACTCGGTATGACGATCGTAGACGCGCGAATTGTGCCGATCAAGAACGGCTGCAGCATTGATACATTCATATTTATGGAATTTGATAAGCGTATCGAAATCGACGAAGCAAGGTTAAACAAGGTCCGGCGCTCTTTGACCCGGGTGCTTACCGCAAGCGACGACAACGTTGCGCGCGTTACGCGCGCGGCGCCACGCCAGGTACGCGTATTCAAGACCAAAACGCGCGTCGATTTTTCGCACAATACCACGGATGGCAGAACCATCATGGAGTTGGTAGCCGCCGATCGTCCGGGGCTCCTGAGCAAAATTGGCCAGGCCTTTATCGTGCAGGACATAGATATCGCGGCGGCCAAGATCATGACAATTGGCGAGCGCGCCGAAGACGTCTTCTACATCAGCGACATACGTGGGGCACCGTTGGGTGAGGAAGCCCGGGAAAAACTGCGGCGCGAACTGATCGCCAAATTAGATGATAATGGCCCTGTGGCCTAGGCAGACCACGAATTTCGGGAATTGGTATGCAAGACTTGATTGAGATCATTGAACGCGGTTTCGAGCGAAGCGGCCGCATGGACAACGCATCCGATCAAGAGAGGCTTACCGTTGCCGTACAGCACGCAATCGCTTTGCTCGATACCGGAGAAGCGCGTGTTGCTGAAAAGATCGCTGGCAACTGGCACGTGAATCAATGGCTTAAGAAAGCTGTTCTGCTTAGCTTCCGGCTGGCCGACAACGGCGTGATCGTGGGTGCGCACAGCAAGTTTTACGACAAGGTGCCAATGAAGTACGCCGACTATTCGGCAGAGGATTTCAAACGGGACGGTGTTCGAGTCGTCCCGGATGCGATCGTGCGCCGCGGCGCATTCGTTGCGCCGGATGTCGTGCTGATGCCGAGCTATGTCAATATTGGCGCGTTCGTCGAGTCGGGAACTATGGTCGACACCTGGGCCACCGTAGGCAGTTGCGCCCAGATTGGCAAGAATGTGCATTTGTCGGGCGGCGTCGGCATTGGTGGGGTGCTCGAACCCGTGCAGGCGGGGCCGACGATCATTGAGGACGACTGCTTTATCGGCGCTCGATCGGAGATCGTCGAGGGTGTCATAGTCGAGCGCGGGTCGGTTGTATCGATGGGCGTCTACATTGGTCAGAGCACTCGCATCTACGACCGACAAGCGGAAACGATTTCGTATGGACGAATTCCGGCGGGGTCTGTCGTCGTTTCGGGTAACCTGCCCTCTGGTGACGGCAAGTATTCACTTTACTGTGCTGTTATCGTAAAACATGTTGACGAAAAGACTCGCTCAAAGACGAGTCTGAATGATTTGTTGCGAAATACGGATTGACGAGGCGAACACGTGCTAACGGTCTATGGTATCAGGAGCTGCGACACCTGCAGAACAGCGAGGAAGTACCTCGACGCACACAATATCGAGCACAAGTTTCACGACCTACGCGAGGACGGTCTGGACATTCAGACGCTCGAACGCTGGACACAGCGTGTAGGCTGGGAAAA
>JAOTUB010000121.1 GCA_029864095.1 Gammaproteobacteria bacterium
GGTAAGAGCGCACCGCGCGACTGGTAACAGATCGCGGCACGGTAAACCCCGCCTGGAGCAAGACCAAATAGGGGAGTAGCAGCATAGCTGCGCCGCCGGTTCCGAGCGGACTCCCGGGTAGGTCGCTAGAGGCAGTCGGTGACGGCTGTCCCAGATGAATGGTTGTCGATGACAGAACCCGGCTTATTGCTGGCTCCTGCCTTCTCACTTTTGCCCGGCACGACCGGGCCTGAGCCCTGCCTGCCAGAGAGACGCTGGCTGCGGAAAAAAATTTAGTATAATCAATTAGTTATTGACTTATCACCCGATACTGCCCGATAATCTGTGTGACCCGCGCAAATCAGGACTCCGCTCGCCCGAAAACAGCCTCTGTCGCCGTTTCGCGACCCATTTTTCAAGCCATGTCGAGCATTCAGCTCTAAGCATTTGATTTACCTTGCGCCAGAGCTGCCATAATTTGCCCGAATTGGGCCACCTAAAAGGCCCTAAGTCCCTGTACAACAAGAACTAATTTACGGGGCTTATTGACGCTCGCAACGCGCCGACCTTATAGTGTTGAAAAGTGGATAAAAGTGGGAGGAAATGGGCAGTCAGCCCGGAGTCCGCGCCAGAAGAGCGGAGCCGGGGCCGTCCGCATTGTTGTGTTTCGAGGGGCCACCAAAGTCAGCTTGGACGCCAAAGGGCGTATGGCAATACCGACCCGGTATCGGGAGCGGCTCGCCACCCGCTGTGATGGCGCTTGTGTCGTAACAGTCGACAAGGACCACTGCCTGCTCATTTACCCGTTCCCGGATTGGGAAGAACTCGAACGCAAACTCGTGCGACTTCCGAGCATGAATAGAGTCGCGCGGAATATCGTGCGAATCATGGTCGGCTATGCGACCGAAGTGGAGATGGACGCAAACGGTCGAATTCTCGTTTCCCGTGAACTGCGGGATTTCGCTGCTCTCGATAAGCAGGCGATGTTGATTGGGCAGGGCAACAAATTTGAACTATGGGATGAACAAACCTGGAACGAGAAACGGGATGCATGGCTTAACGAGGAAGACGACGGCGTCTTGCCGCCCGATCTCGAGTCGATCTCGTTCTAGGTCGCAGTTCATCTGATGAGCAGCAAGGCGCATGTGCCGGTGCTGCTGGGGCCGGTCCTTGAGGGACTGAACGTAAAACAAGACGGCTTGTACGTCGACGGGACATTCGGACGTGGGGGGCACAGCAGCGCCATATTGCAGCAATTGAATTCTAGCGGCCGGTTGATAGCCATCGATCGTGACCCGCAGGCAATTGCATCGGCGCCCGCCACGCTTAAAGAAGACTCTCGCTTTGAATTGATTAGGTGTGAATTTGCAGAACTGGCGCAACGTATGGGAGCGAAAGGACTGGCAGGGCAGGTCGACGGCTTGCTCCTTGACCTCGGAGTCTCGTCGCCACAATTGGATGAGGCCGGACGAGGCTTCAGCTTTCTTCGCGACGGACCGTTGGACATGCGCATGGACCCGGATGCAGGCGTCTCTGCCGCGCAATGGCTCAAATCCGTGGACGAAAAGACGTTGACCTCGATTCTCAGAACCTATGGAGAAGAGTCGCAAGCTCGCCGTATTGCGGCTGAGATCGTGATGACCCGCAAAGATACCGCCATCGAAACAACCAGGCAGCTGGCGGAAGTTGTTGCCTCGGTCGTGCCGCCGCATACCCGTAAGAAACACCCGGCTACCAAGACATTTCAAGCGATTCGTATTTTTATTAACGACGAGCTTGCGCAGCTCGAAGCCGTGCTCGCACAGTCGACCCAATTACTCGCAACGGGCGGTCGTCTGTGCGTGATCAGTTTTCACTCGCTTGAAGATCGCATCGTCAAGCGATTCATTCGGGACGCGTCACGCGAGGCGGAGCAGTATCGCGGGATGCCCGACGTGCCACAACAATTCCGACCAAAGCTCAAACCAGTCGGTAAGGCGATCGTGGCAACTGCCGAGGAAATCACGGCGAACAGAAGGGCGCGAAGTGCGCATCTTCGAATAGCGGAGCGGCTGTAATGCAGGTAGCCCAAACGCGACAATCATTCATTCTCGTGACCGTCTTTGCCGTTGTGTGTGTCACGAGCGCGATGGCGCTGGTTTACACAAAGCACGAATCACGCAAGTTATTCGTGGAGCTCGAAACGCTTACTCAGGAGCGCGATGAACTGAACATCGAGTGGGGTCAGTTGCAGATCGAGCAAAGCACCTGGTCCACACATGCCCGCATCGAACAGGTCGCGACGGACGACTTGTCTCTGGTGCGACCCGAAGCAGCGGAAATCTTCGTCATTCAACGACCATGAAACACGGCGCTGAGACAAAGCAACAAACTGCAAGACGATTCGTCAGCAGAGCAACGCTGGTAAGCGTGTTCTTTGCCCTCACAGCGTCTTCGCTGGCTGCGCGCGCGGTACACCTGCAGGTTCTTAACAAGGACTTTCTGAACCAACAGGCCGACACGCGGCATTTGCGTATCGAGCGGATTTCCGCGAATCGCGGCACGATCACGGATCGCAACGGTGAGCCGCTGGCCATCAGTACGCCGGTCGACAGCGTGTGGGCGAATCCGAAGAAGCTGGCGCCCGCGGTCGATAAAGTGCCGCAACTCGCGCGTATCCTCGGCGTTGAGTCACAGCAACTCATGCGCCGCGTTACCCGCAGCATGGACAAGGAATTCCTGTATCTGAAGCGCCATCTCAGTCCGGAGCAGGCGCAGCAGGTACTTGCCCTCAAGCTGCCAGGCGTCAACGTGCAGCGCGAATATCGGCGCTATTACCCGGCCGGCGAAGTTGCCGGGCACCTTGTGGGCTTTACGAATATCGATGACGAAGGCCAGGAAGGGCTCGAACTCGCCTTTAATCACTGGCTGGCTGGTGAGTCTGGCGCAAAGCGTGTGCTTAAGGATCGCCTCGGAAGATCGGTTGAAAATGTCGAGAGTATTCGCCCACCGCACCACGGCAAAGACCTGCGCACAAGTATCGATCTCAGGGTGCAGTATCTGGCGTACAGGACGCTGAAAGCGGCCATTCAGTCATACAATGCCGAGTCCGGGTCGATCGTCATACTCGACGTAAAAACCGGCGAAGTGCTCGCGATCGTCAACCAGCCGACGTACAACCCGAACGACCGCTCGCAATATTCCGCCGAACGTTATCGCAATCGTGCGATTACCGATATCTTCGAACCCGGATCAAGCATCAAGCCGTTGGTTGTCGCTGCCGCGCTCGAAAGCGGTGACTATCGCCCGAGCAGCATTATCGATACGGCGCCCGGATACGTCGTCGTTGGTCAGAAGACTATCGAAGACAGTCGCAATCTGGGCCGCATCAGCCTGACGACGATACTTGCGCGTTCGAGTAACGTCGGTGTGACAAAGCTCGCGATGTCTCTGGAGCCAGATCAGCTTTGGACCACGATGACTCACTTCGGTCTCGGCTCGCTGACATCCAGCGGCTTTCCGGGAGAGTCCGCGGGACTCCTGACACACTATAGCCACTGGCGACCAATCAGCCAGGCCACGCTGGCCTACGGCTACGGCGTATCGGTTACGCCGCTGCAACTGGCGCAAGCCTACTCGGTCATTGGCAGCAACGGCCTGCTGAGGCCCGTCTCCCTCGTCGCGCTGGATACCCCGCATGACGGTGACCGGATCTTGTCCCAGGACGCGGCAACCGCGGTGCGGCGCATGCTCGAAGAAGTCGTACGCCCGGGCGGTACTGGCACCAAAGCCGCCGTTACGGGTTACCGAATTGCCGGCAAGACCGGCACTGCCTGGAAGTTTGCTGCGGGCGGCTACTCGCAAGACAAGTACATTTCAATTTTCGCCGGGGTGGCGCCAGCCAGTGAGCCGCGGCTCGCAGCGGTCGTCGTAATCGATGAGCCGGGCGGCGAGCTTTACTATGGCAGTGATGTTGCAGCGCCAGTTTTTGCTAACGTCATGTCTGAGTCGCTGCGTTTGCTTGCAGTACCGCCCGATGCACTGCCAGCAAGAGATCCCGGCAGCATTATGCAGGCAATGAGTCAATGAGCATGCCGGCAGAACATTTGACGACAACGAAAAACCTCAGCAATTTGCTGCAGGGGTTTGCGGATGCTCCGTCGCTCGAAATTCTCGGCATTGCGAGCGACAGTCGCGCTCTCAAGCGCGGTGACCTTTTTCTCGCCTGCGGTGGCGCCACCGGCCATGGTCTTGACTATATAGCCGATGCAGTAACTGCCGGTGTAGCGGCGATCGCCTGGGATTCTTCCACCGCAGATGCGCCGGCCGCCCGACTGGATGTGCCGCTGGTCGCAGTACCGGATCTCGCGCGGCACGTCGGGGAGATCGCCAATCGATTCTATGATTATCCGTCGAAGGCGATTCGAGTAGTTGGTGTTACGGGTACCAATGGCAAGACAACTGTCGCGTGGCTGATCGCACAGTGCTGCGAGCGGCTCGACCTCTGCTGCGGCTATGTCGGCACGCTCGGAACCGGTATCGGTGAGATCGAGGGTGGAGAAGGAATGACGACGCCGGGGGCCGTCGAACTGCACGGACGTCTGGCGGAATTCCGAGACCGGGGCGCGATTGGCGCCGCCATTGAAGTCTCGTCTCATGCGCTCGCACAAAATCGTGTCGATGGCGTTGATTTCGACTCCGTGCTTTTGACGAACCTGAGCCGCGATCATCTTGACTACCATGGCGATATGCAGCGCTATGCGGAAGCGAAGGCAAAGCTATTCCTGCAACACACCGCGAAGCACCGCATCATCAATCTCGATTCGGAGTTCGGTACGCAGCTGGCCGGCCGATGTGGTCAGGACGTAGTCACTGTCTCGACGAAATTCGATCGCGTTGCCAACGGCAGACCTTACGTTTTCGTACGCTCCGTCGTCGCAAAAAACAGCGGCTTCAAAGTCGGCGTCAACACCGCCTGGGGCGACGGAGAATTCATATTGCACATGCCCGGCGACTTTAATGTTGCCAACGCTGTCATTGTCCTTGCGCTGCTACTGCGGCAAGGCGTGCCATTGGACAAGGCGTGCAACGTGTTGTCGACGGTCAGCGCTCCGCCCGGGCGCATGCAGCGAGTCCCGGCGGCGGATGGTCTGCCGGCGGTGTACATCGATTATGCCCACACGCCGAAAGCGATCGACGTCGCGTTGCGGGCGCTCAAAGCGCACGGCAAAGGAACACTCTGGTGTGTCTTCGGCTGCGGCGGTGATCGTGATGCGGGTAAGCGGCCGCAAATGGGGAAGATTGCGGAACGACGTGCCGATCGCATTGTTGTCACCAGTGACAATCCACGTTATGAGGAGCCAGCCGAGATCATCGCCGGAATCGTGACGGGGCTGAACAAACCGGAGCGCGCCACAATCATCGAGGATCGCTCAGCAGCAATAGCATGGGCCATCTCTCAGGCGGGCGCGGACGACGTTGTCCTCATCGCAGGCAAAGGTCATGAAAACTACCAGCTCGTTGGCGCCGAGCGGCGCGATTTTTCCGACTTCGCTGTCGCACAGGCGAATCTGAAAAAGTACGCGGAGGCGAAAGCGTGAACGCAACGCTTTCATTCGCCGCCAATTCCATGCACGGCACGCTGCACGGCGAAGACCGCCGCTTCGACGGCGTCAACACGGACACGCGGACACTCGAACGCGGTCAGCTCTTTGTCGCGCTGTCAGGGCCAAATTTTGACGGCAACGAGTTCGTTAGCCAGGCACAAGAAAAAGGCGCCGCAGGTGCTGTCGTCGATGCAATTGTTAACGCAGATATCGCACAGATAACCGTCGACGATACCAGGCTGGCGCTTGGACAGCTCGGTGCAGCCTGGCGCAACGAAAAGTCTGCGACAGTCGTGGGCATAACTGGCAGTAATGGCAAGACGACGCTCAAGGAAATGACGGCCGCGTGTTTGTCGATGGCTGCGCCGACACTTGCGACGCAAGGTAATCTGAATAATGACATCGGCATGCCGCTGATGATGCTGCGTATCGACGATTCACATCGCTTTGCCGTCCTCGAAATGGGTGCGAATCATACAGGCGAAATTGCCTACCTGACATCGCTAGCAAAACCGGAGGTTGTTGCGATTACGAACGCGGCAGCCGCACATCTGGAGGGCTTCGGTTCGATAGAAGGCGTCGCGCATGCCAAGGCCGAGATTCTGCAAAATGAGGTGCGACCGGAAGTCGCGGTGCTCAACGCTGACGATGAATATTTCGAATACTGGATATCACTCGTCCACGGCATCGACGTTCTGAGTTTCGGGCTCGGCGATCATGCAGACATTCGCGCCGAAAATATCGAGACAGGCAAGGGAGAGACGCACTTTACGCTGCACCTGCTCGACGCGACAATCGATCTTACGTTGCCGCTGGCCGGCGCGCACAATGTGCGCAACGCTTGCGCTGCGGCAGCGATCGCAGCAGCGCTCGATGTGCCGTCCGACAAAATCAAATCGGCCCTCGAATCTGTAAGCCCGATCGCCGGGCGCCTGCATCCTCTGCGCGGGCTAGGCGGTGCGACGCTTTATGACGATAGTTACAACGCGAATCCTCGGTCGGTTATCGCGGCAGCCGAGTTTCTCGCTTCGCTGTCCGGGGAAAGTCGCTTTGTTCTCGGAGATATGTTCGAACTCGGCGAAGACGCCGCACAGCTGCATCACGACGTTGGCAAGGCGATTCACGAGGCCGCGGTCGACCAACTCTTCACATATGGCGAACTGAGTGGCAGCGCAGCCGAAGGCTTCGGCGACGGCGCAACGTCATACGATTCTATTGATGCCCTGGTCAGTGACGTTTCACGCGGGCTGTCAACGAAGGTCAATGTGCTGGTAAAAGGCTCGCGCTCCATGCGCATGGAGCGAGTTGTCGATGCGCTGCGCATGCCTGAGCAGTTAGGCAGGGGAGCCCGATAATGCTGCTCTATCTCACTGAATATCTCGCGCAATTCGAATCGGGCTTCAACGTCTTCAGCTACCTGACGATGCGCGCGATTCTCGGCGCACTGACTGCTTTGGTTCTGTCATTCGTGATCGGCCCGCGCATGATCAAGAAGCTCAGCGTCAATCAGGTCGGCCAGCCCGTGCGCGAGGAGGGGCCCGACACGCACTTGCTGAAAGCCGGCACGCCGACGATGGGCGGCGCGCTGATACTGACCGCGATCGCCGTCAGCACCATGCTATGGGCCGACCTTGATAACAGGTTTGTCTGGGTCGTGCTGTTTGTGACGCTGGCCTTTGGCGTTATTGGCTATGTCGACGATTACAAGAAGCTCGTGCTGCAAGACCCGGCAGGGATATCGGCCGGACAGAAGCTGTTCTGGCAATCCTTTGCGGCGATTGTCGCCTCGATAGCGCTGTACCTGATTGCCAGGGAAGATGGCACGCTCGAGAGCGCAACGGCGCTGCTCATTCCGTATTTCAAGGACCTGAGCATTCCGCTCGGCATGTTGCAACTCTTCGTCACGTACATTTTTATCGTCGGCTTCAGCAATGCCGTGAACCTGACCGACGGGCTCGACGGTCTGGCGATCATGCCGACCGTGCTCGTCGGCGGTGCGCTTGGCGTCTTTGCGTACGTAACCGGCAATGTCAATTTTTCGGCTTACCTCGGGATTCCCTACGTAGCCGGCACGGGCGAGATCCTCGTATTCTGCGCAGCGCTGGCCGGTGCCGGGTTGGGATTCCTGTG
This sequence comes from Gammaproteobacteria bacterium, assembly GCA_029864095.1. Lineage (GTDB taxonomy): Bacteria > Pseudomonadota > Gammaproteobacteria > Steroidobacterales > Woeseiaceae > UBA1847. The sequence continues at coordinate 7,695 of JAOTUB010000121.1, forward strand.
GTTCAACACGTATCCCGCGCAGGTTTTCATGGGCGACATCGGCGCGCTGTCGCTCGGCGCGGCTCTCGGCGTCGTCGCCGTCGTAGTGCGGCAGGAAATCGTGCTGGCGATAATGGGCGGCGTATTCGTCGTCGAGACCTTGTCGGTCATCATCCAGGTCGCTTCATTCAAGCTAACCGGCAGACGCGTGTTTCGAATGGCGCCATTGCATCATCACTTCGAGCTCAAGGGCTGGGCAGAGCCGAAGGTCATCGTCCGCTTTTGGATTATCACGGTCATTCTCGTGCTCATCGGCCTTGCGAGTCTGAAAATACGATGAGCGCCGTCAACAAAACCGCGCCGGCAAGTAAAGACCTCGTGTTCGGTCTGGGCGCGACGGGGCTGTCAATCGCACGTTATCTGCGCCGCAATGAGGCTGACGCAATGTTCCTCGATAGCCGCGATGCCCCGCCCGGTATCGACGAGCTGAAGGAAGTGTGGCCGGACGCTGACGTCATTCTCGGTCGCATGGAGCTGCCGCAGGACGTTAATCGGATCATTGTCTCTCCCGGTATCGCGGACAATCACGAACTCCTGCAAAAAGCGCGCAAGAAGAAGCTCGAGGTCGTCTCGGACATCGAGATTTTTGCCCGTGACGCCAGGGCGCCGATCGTTGCGGTGACGGGGTCGAATGGCAAGAGTACCGTGACGACTCTGATCTACCATATGTGTAGAGCTGCGGGCCGCAAGGTCCTGGCGGGCGGCAACCTGGGCAAGCCTGCGCTTGATTTACTTGATGAAGAGCAGCCTGATGTCTATGTGCTCGAGCTATCGAGTTTCCAGCTGCAGCGCACCGAGACCCTGCCAGCCGAAGTTGCCGTGCTGCTCAATGTCTCCCCCGATCATCTCGACTGGCATGCGGACGAAGACGAATACCGGCAGTCGAAATATCGCGTCTATCGCGAAGCTCGCGCCGCTGTTGTCAACCGTGCCGATCACAGAGCCGCGGAGTATGTAAAAGACATCGACCGGGTCATCACCTTCGGGCTGGATGAACCTGAAGAAGACCAGTATGGAGTGCGGCGCGAGGACGACGTTGTGTTTCTCGCGCGCGGCGACATGTTACTGATCGCGACCAACGATATCGCTATGGTCGGTCTGCACAATCAGGCCAACGCACTCGCTGCGCTTGCGGCGGGCGAACTGCTCGGTCTCGAAATGCCTGCAATGCTGCAGGTAATCAGCGAGTTTCCGGGCTTGCCGCATCGTATGCAGTTCGTTGCGCGCAAAGCGGCCGTGAACTACATCAATGATTCCAAAGCTACCAATGTCGCGGCAGCGGTTGCCTCGATCGGCTCGATCGATGGCATGGTAGTCCTCGTGGCCGGCGGTGATGGCAAGGGCGGCGACTTCAGCGACCTCGCGGCAGCTCTGGAGGGCAAACTTCGCGCCGCCGTGCTCATTGGCAAGGACGCCGAGGCTATCGCCCGCGCGCTCGACACGGTGATGCCGGTGTACTTCGCGCAGGATATGGTCGATGCAGTGCGTCAAGCCGCGGCTTACGCTGAATCGGATGACACAGTACTGCTCGCGCCGGCTTGCGCGAGTCTTGATCAATACGCGAACTACAGTGCTCGCGGCGATGCGTTTTGTGACGCTGTGGAGGCGCTCGCGTAATGACAGCAAGCAGCGCAACAGTGCCCTTTCCGGCACGACTAAGGACCGAGCTCAAGCTCGATCCCGTGATGTTGACGATATTCCTGGCGCTGCTGCTTGGTGGCTTCGTCATTCTGGCATCGGCATCGATTACGATTTCCGACAATGCGACGGGCAACCCGTTCTTCTATGTCGAGCGCCAGCTGATCGCCGCCGTCATCGGTGCGGCGGCGGGTATGTTTTGCCTGTTTATACCTATGCGCGTTTGGCTCAGCCTCGGCCCGCTTATGCTGCTGATCGGCCTGGCACTGTTGTGCCTCGTGCTCGTTCCCGGCATCGGTTATGAGGTTAATGGCAGCCGGCGCTGGGTCCGTTTTGGCAGTATGAATCTGCAGGTGTCGGAGCCTGCACGCTTGTGCCTGTTCATCTACCTCGCGGGCTACGTCGTGCGGCAGCAGAAGGCGCTGCGAGAGCAGTTCGCGGGCTTTCTGCGCCCGATGCTGGTGCTGACTCTCGGTTGCTCGTTGCTGCTGGCCGAACCGGATTTCGGTGCGGCCATCGTGCTGCTCGCAACGGCACTGGTGATGTTGTTTGTGGCGGGCGCACGCATCCGCGACTTCCTGGTGTTTTTCGCGACAGCGGTGCTGGCGATGATCACACTTGCGCTAACGTCGCCTTATCGCATGAAGCGCCTCACCGGATTTCTGGATCCCTGGGCGGATCCTTTCGATTCCGGTTTCCAGCTGACGCAGTCCTTAATCGCGATTGGTCGTGGCGAGTGGTTGGGTGTTGGGCTCGGTAATGGCGTACAAAAACTCTTTTACTTGCCTGAGGCACACACGGATTTCGTGTTTGCCGTATTTGCAGAGGAATTCGGGCTGCTCGGTTCGGTTGTACTTATCGCGTTGTTCATGGCACTTCTCTGGCGCGTTTTCAATCTCGCGATGCGTGCAACCGATTCCGAGCGGTTCTTCGAAGCTTATCTGGCGATCGGTCTTGGGACCTGGCTCGGCCTGCAGGCGTTTATCAACGTCGGCGTAAATATGGGTCTGCTACCAACCAAA
>JAOTUB010000019.1 GCA_029864095.1 Gammaproteobacteria bacterium
GCCATCCGCGCCGATCGAGGTCGCCATCGCGGGCGACTTGCGAAACAGCCATTGATAGTCATCGCGCTTGGTCATCGAGGCAGTTTATACGAAATTCCGTGATCGTAATAACGATTTTTCGTAAATCACGGAATGTCGTAATCCAGGGTTTTGCTCCAAGTAATTGTTTTCAATAGATTTTCGATGTTGGCACGGCTTGTGCAATAGAGTAAGTAACTAAATAACTGCGCAGCAAATGCTGACCGCACAACCAAAGGAATGATGATGTACACGAAGATAGTTGAAAAAGGGCTGGTGATGCTTGGCGCACTGATCGTGCTGATCGGCGTCTCTTCCGCCATCAATATGGCGCTTGCTGCCGAGGCAGGCGAACTGCCCCCGACCTTGAAAATCGAGACCCCGGCCACAGATTAACAGTCCCGCGGATGGCGATAGCCATGCCGCGCTCGAATCCACTCCGGCGGCACAGGGAACCGGGAATCTCTCCCCCCGAATGCCTGATTCCCCCGCCCCGGAAATCGCTGGCAGGGATGCCGGTATGAACGGGCCCGGATAGCCCGGCGGCATCCCCCTGCCGTAAAACCTTGGGCGCCGGAGACCGCTCCGTGTCGGATCGGCCCGCTGTTTCGTCAATCGATTACAGTTCTCCGGCGCCTTTCTTTTTGTGGGGTCCTGTTTGGTGCCTGCCGGACACCCGGTTCCCTCTAACGCGACACACGATTGCGCTGCGCCTCGGCTCTTCGCGCACGATGATTATTGACCTGATTGCTGATCGTCTCGCGCAGACGTTTCAGCCATATCCGGGCCCAGGCAAACTCAATGCCGAGAATGGCGAGTCCGATAGGAATGACAACGATCGCTGGACCCGGCGCGATGATCATGACCACACCGATAGCAAGCACCGTGGTACCCAATACAGTGATCACGATTCGGCGCGCAACTTTGTACGTCAGATGAATGGTCTTCTCAATCACGGCTTATTCCCACGTGGCCATACTAGAATATCATTTGTTTTAGGACCGCCCTGTCGTAGTCTTTGTTGCATGCATGGCCAAATTATTTTGCTGGTCGCCGCGCTGGCTTTGGTGACGAGCGCTGCGCGCTCCGAGTCCGCCGGCCTGGTATCCATCGAGGCGAACGCGGCAATTGTCGCTCTTGACCCAATATCGAACGATCGTCGGCTGATATCATTACCGTCGCTTCAGTATGTGCTAACGATCAAACCACAGTGTGCATCGAACATGCGGGCTGAAGCAATCTCAGTCAGTGTCGCAGATACCCGCAAGACCTATGGCGGCCAAGACGTGGACCAGCAAGCAAGCGTCGAAATCAGTCTGACGATACCGCAACAGCAGATTGCTCCGATCGCGATACGTGAATTCTGCCGGGCGGACGATAACGGGCAGAACCGCGATAATGTCTTACGCCTGAAAGACGTCTTGACGGCTCAGCTGTCATTGCGCTGCGCAGGCGACAGCGCCCGGTCAATCGTCTATGCATCCCAGCCTCTGGACGTCGAATTGCAGTGCCAGACGAATGCCAGGGAATTCGACTCGTCAGACAATCAGGTTGCTTCGCCTGCCTCCGCACCGAGGTGAGTGCGCAGGAATTCAAGGGTACGCTGCCAGGCGTCATCAGCCACGTCTCTGTCATACGCCCTGCCGGTGGGATTAGCGAACGCATGGCTTGCGTTCGGATATATATGAATCTCGTATTCCTTGCGTAACCGCTCCAGCGCGGCCTCGAAGCGCTGCACCGAATCAACCGGGATGCCCCTGTCTTTGCCGCCGAACAGGCCGAGTATCGGCGCGCCGATATCGCGAAGCCTGTCCTCGTTGTCAGTTACCTGACCGTAGTAGATCACGGCCGCATCCAGATCGTCAGGAAACAGCATCGCCGTATTCAGGGACCAGCCGCCACCGAAACACCAGCCCAGCGAGCCGGTTCGTGGCGCGCCGGCTGTGGTACTCACGAAATCATAAGCCTGACGAATGTTTTCGTTGGCTAGTTCCGGATTCTCCACGACAGCCTGCATTTGCCGTTTGGCCTGGTCGGGCGTGTCCGCAGTTTCGCCACCAAAAAGATCGATGGCCAGCACAATGTAGCCTTCGCCCGCCAGCCGATCGGCCGCCGCGCGTATGTTTTCGTTAAGGCCCCACCATTCGTGAATGACAATGATTGCGGGGAGCGGATCGATCATGTCCGCAGGAAAAGCAAAATGCCCGTACACCAGTTCATTATTCACTTCGGCGTAGGGCAGTCGCTCCGCAACGACGGGACGTCGCGGAGCTATTTGCGAGCCCTCGCTAGGCTCGGACGTGTCGCCGGCATGCTCTCTTGACATCGCCTCGACATTTGCGCGCCCGGCCTCTTTGTCCGACCCTGGCACGCCGGCATTATCCGGCTGGCAAGCCGCCACAAGAAGCGCAAGGCTCGCCAGACCCAACGTCAATCTGAGCTTCAGACAGAAATTCTCGAACATAGGACGACCCTGCGATTAGTGCGGACGGCAAAAATGCTGCATCTCGGAGACGGGCTAGTTTAATCGAAAAACTCCTCGCGGGTCGAAGGATTGGCGCGTAGCGTCTAGACTCTGGACTAGGCCGGCAACAACCATTAGGCGTCGGGCCAGTCGTCGTCATCCCATTCACGAAGCTTGCTCTTGTCGACTTGCCGCCATTGTTCCTCGCTCTTGCGCATGTGCTGGATGACCTTGGCGATCGTATAGACGATGATCAGGAAGATCATGACAAGAATTGGCCAGAGTCCTTCGGGCATGGTGATTTACCGGTAAGTGTTCGACCCCATGAATCTTAGCACTCAACAGGAATCTGCCTGGCGGCGAACCGTCAGTTTCGTGCACGAATCGCTGCGCGATAGCGACAAGGACTACACGACGGGCCACACAGGTCGGGCGCTCGGCCTGCTGGCAATTCCGATGATGCTGGAAATGTCGATGGAGTCTGTGTTTGCGGTGGTCGATATCGCCTTCGTGTCGCGTCTGGGTACCGATGCGATTGCTGCGGTAGGCATCACCGAGGCCTTGATCACGGTGCTTTACGCGGTCGCCGTTGGTCTCGGCATGGGCGTCACGGCGATGGTGTCCCGCCGGGTCGGCGCACAGCGGCGAGAGAGAGCCGCCAGCGCCACGGGCCAGGCCATCTGGATAGGCGCGGCCCTGTCCCTGGTTATCGGTATTTCAGGCGTAATCTATGCCGAAGAGATGCTGCGCTTGATGGGCGCCAGCGACGGCGTAATCGACACTGGCGCCGGATTCGCCGCCGTGCTGCTGGGAGGATCAGCGAGCATCCTGTATTTGTTCCTGCTCAACGCCGCATTTCGCGGCGCCGGCGACGCGTCGGTCGCATTGCGGTCATTGTGGCTCGCCAATGGCCTGAACATCGTTCTCGATCCGTGCCTGATTTTTGGCCTCGGGCCATTTCCGGAGATGGGCGTAACGGGCGCGGCGGTCGCCACGACCATCGGCCGCGGTATCGGTGTTCTGTATCAGCTCTGGTACCTGTTCGACGGCCGTGGTCGTCTTGAATTTCATCTCCGCAACCTCGTGATAGAGCCGTCTTTGATCGCCCGCATGCTGATCATTTCGGTCGGCGGCGTCGGCCAGTTCCTGATCGCAACCACAAGCTGGATCATCATCGTGCGCATCATTGCGCTTTACGGCAGTACGGCCATCGCCGCATACACGATCGCGCTGCGCATGCTGGAGTTCGTCTGGTTGCCCGCCTGGGGCCTTGGCAATGCCGCGGCAACGCTCGTCGGCCAGAACCTCGGTGCGGGCAAGCCGGATCGGGCGGAAAGCTCCGCGTGGCAGGCTTCGCGCTACAACGTCATCTTCATGACCGGCATGGGCGCCCTGATTGTTGCACTGGCGCCCGTTATCAGCGGACTCTTTTCGAATGATCCCGAGGTTGTCCGCTACGGGTCGAACTGCCTGCGAATCCTCGGCCTGGGCTTTCCGATGTACGCGGTCGGCATGATCATCACGCAATCACTCAACGGCGCCGGTGACACATCCACGCCGACCGTAATCAATATCGTCTGTTTCTGGCTGCTGCAGATTCCGTTAGCCTACTGGCTGGCAACACAATTCTTGCTCGGTCCGAACGGCGTTTTTCTCGCGATTATCATCTCGGAGTCGCTGATGACCGGGCTCAGCGTTATCGTATTTCGCCGCGGTGCCTGGAAGCACCACCGCGCCTGACGCCGGAGACGGATATGACCGAAGCGCCGCTAATAGATATACGTAACGCAACGATATGGCGCGGCGCGACGCGGGTCTTCGATAACTTAACCTTGTCGATTGCGCAGCACGAACGCGTCGCGATTCTCGGGCCGAACGGCTCGGGCAAGACAACGCTGCTAAAGACCATCAACCGCGAGCTATACCCGGTCGTTGCGGAAGGCGCCTGGATCAGAATACTGGGGCGTGAGCACTGGAATGTCTGGGACTTGCGCAAACAAATCGGCGTCGTGTCGCACGATTTGCAGAACCTCTACACGCCGATGACGACCGCACTCGAGGTGGTGGTCTCAGGTTTCTTCTCGAGCATCGGTGTGCACGGCATACTGGCGGAACGCGTCAGCAGGGAGCAGCTTGCCAAAGCGCGCGACACGCTGAGAATGCTCGGGATCGCGTCCCTGCAGCGAACGCCGCTGCAATCCATGTCCACCGGCCAGCAGCGGCGCTGTATTCTCGGCCGGGCTCTCGTCCACGAGCCGCAGACCCTGATTCTCGACGAGCCGACCTCTGGCCTCGATTTCGCGGCCAGTTTCGACTACCTGAGCCGCATTCGCAAACTATCCGCAACGGGCCACAACATCGTCCTCGTCACCCACCATCTCAACGAAATCCCTCCCGAGGTCGAGCGCGTCGTAGTACTCAAGGAGGGGGCCGTGGCGGCCGATGGCGGCAAGGCTTCGGTGCTCACGAGCGGGGTCTTGAGCTCCGTTTACGCGACCGATATTCGCGTTGCAGAGCTCGATGGATATTTTCTGGCCTACCCGGGCCAGGCGCATCACAAAACGTGACCTGTGACGATAATTCGGCCGCGAAAAGTTCTACTCTAGGACCATGTTCGTGCTTATCCGACTAGTCGCCACCAGCATGCCGCTCATCGCCGTCCCGGTGCTAGCCGCAGATGCCGAAATTGCGACCGGAATCAGGAATGTCGGTCCGGCCGCCTTCATCTTCACGATCGCCGGCGCATTGCTACTGACGCTCGTATTCCGCTCGACGGCAAGTCATGCCATGCGAATCATCACCGCGCGCATCGGCAGCTCCAGAATTCGCCATGCGTTGGAGGCACGCAGCACCGAGGTATTACACGACTTTATTTTGCCCGGCGCCTATGGTGGCCTTACCAAGGTCGACCACGCGTTACTGACGGCCGGCGGCATTCTGTGTATCCAGACGAAACACTACAACGGTATCGTATTCGGCGGTGCAGACGAACCGCAGTGGACTAACGTGGATGGTACGCGCCGCCGCCGTTTCCTGAATCCACTGATTCAGAATGAGGGCCGCACTCGCGCGCTGCAAAACGTTGTCCCGGATGTTCCGGTCGCCAGCGTCATCGTTTTCACGGGCCGCGTTGAGTTTCCGACGCCGCCGCCAAAAAACGTTATTCGCGTAGCCGATCTCGACAGCTTCATCGCAAAGTTTGTCTTCGGCCCCAGCAAGGTGAAAGACTGGGATGCCGCCTGGCTGACAGTCAAGTCAGCTGCGCTGACCGACGAGGCAACGCGCAAGGACTTGCAGGCGCAAATAGCCTGACCTAACACAGCGCGCCGTTCGCTGACCATTCCTTTATACTCGCGGCATTGTGACCGAAAGAGTCCGTTGCGTATGGAAAGTTCCGAGGCCCTGATAGCGTCACCGATCGGTGTGCTCGCCGTACTGTCTTTCGTAGCAGCTTTTTTCTTTATGCTCGAGCAGACCACGCGGGCAAAGCTGTTCCAATACGTCCCACCGCTGCTGTTTATCTATGCAACTCCGGTATTCCTGAACAACCTCGACGTGATTCCGAGCGACTCGCCCGTGTATTCCGGCTTGAGTGCGTACTTGCTGCCGGCTTTTATCGTGCTGATGCTTATCAAGGTCAATGTGCCTGCAGTCGTCAAGGTAATGGGTAAGGGCGTGTTAGTCATGTTGATGGGTACAGCGGGTGTCATGGTCGGCGCGGTGGTCGCCTACCTGCTCGTGCATTCGTTTTTGTCTGAAGATGCCTGGAAAGGTTACGGAGCCCTGGCGGGCAGCTGGATCGGCGGCACCGCTAACATGGCCGCGACAGCAGAGATGCTCGGTACCTCCGAGGAGCAGTTCGGTCTCGCTGTGATCGCTGACAACGTCATCTACGTTTTCTGGTTGCCGCTGCTATTAATGTCGCGCGATTTCGCAGATCGCTTCAACGCCTGGGCACGGGTACCTGAGGACAGACTGGAAGCGATGGACGCGGCTGCCGAAATTCATGTCGAAGACGATCACGCCCCGACAATGCGGCAGTACCTGTTTCTGATCGCAATCGTGATCGGCGTCACGTGGGTTAGCACAGCCGTAGCACCCGGCATCGCCGAATGGATTGCATCAGTCAGTTCAGGGCTCGGCACAGTCTTTTCGGTTACGACGACACGCATCCTGCTCGTCACAACGCTGGCGCTACTGCTCTCTACGACGCGCGCATCTGAATTACCGAACTCGACAGCGATGGGCACGGCGCTTATCTATGTCTTCGTCGCAGGCATGGGCGCACGCGCCTCGGTCGCAGGTTTGGCCGAAGCTCCCGTTTTCGTCGCCGGTGCATTCGTCTGGATTATTATCCACGGACTGTTCTGTATCGGCGGCGCCTGGTTGTTTCGCGTTGACATCCACAGCGTGGCGATTGCGTCCGCCGCAAACATCGGCGCCGCAGCATCGGCGCCAATTGTTGCTGCCCACCATCGTCCAAATCTCGTACCGGCCTCGATCCTGATGGCGCTGCTCGGCTACGCAATGGGCAATTACCTTGCCCCGCTGACCGGACATCTCGCCAGGATGGCCGCGGGACAATAATGCCGCGCATTACCGCAGCAGATTTCAAGCGCTCGGTCCGACGGACTGCGATTGCCGTCGCGGCCATCGTCATTATCGGAGCGGTGGCCGCGGTCTTGTTGTGGCGTGACCGCGAGTCTCTGGACATGATCGATTGGCCACGCTATCCGAGTATTGCGCCGACTCACGATGCGGTAACGGTAACGTGGCTGGGCGTTACGACATTGCTTTTCGACGATGGCGAAACGCAGATTCTGATTGACGGCTTTTTCTCGCGACCGTCGATTTTCGAAATCCTGTTTGGCAGAGGCGTAGAAAGCGATGCCGCGACAATCAACTATGTACTCGACGAATACCGGATGCGACGTCTGGCGGCGCTGATTCCGGTGCACTCGCACTATGATCACGCAATGGACGTCGGTGCGATTGCCAATCGCAGCAGCGCATCCATTCTGGGTTCTGAATCCACGGCGCAAATTGCCCGCGGCGCCGGTGTGCCGGAAGATCAAATAATCGTCACGACAAGTGGCAATGAATACTCGTTTGGCAAATTTGCGGTAACGATGATCGATTCGAATCATGCGCCGATCGGCTGGGGAGGCTCGGTACCGTATGCCGGAACCATCGACGAGTCTCTTGTGACTCCGGCACCGGTTTCTGCCTGGCGCGCAGGAAAAAGCTACTCCATCGTTATCGCTCATCCTCATGGCACGACCCTCGTACAGGGCAGCGCCGGCTTTCGCGAGGGCGCGCTCGCGGGGGTCAGCGCCGACGTCGTCATGCTTGGTGTCAGCATGCTCGAGGGGTTGGGGTACGACTACGCAGAGCGGTATTGGCAGGAACTCGTCACAACAACCGGCGCGGCGCACGTATTCCCGGTTCACTTTGACGATTTCTCGAAACCGTTCGGGGAGATATTTCTGTATCCGCGCGCACTCGAAAATTTTATCGACACGGCCGGGTGGCTAGAGGAATTCAGAGACACCTGGGACTCGGATACGCGGCTGCATCTGCCCGAGTTCGGCAAGCCAGTCGTACTCTACCCGCAGCGTTCGCCAGAGGCCTGACAGCACCCACACTGAGTCAGGGTAACAACTCGCTCAGCGTGCGTTGACCCGCAATGAGATCTTCCTTATCGCGGCGGTCGAGCCGTTTGACGTGAAACTCCACTTGCGACGCAATGCTTCGATCACCGAGGTGCTGTCGGTATTCAAGCCGCAACGGGCCCTTACCGCGCAGATACTTGGAGCCGCGCAATCCGCGCTCGTGCTCCTGAAGCCGTCTATCGACGTCAGTCGAAATTCCTGTGTACAAGCTGCCGTCAGCGCAGCGGACAATGTAAAGACTGTAGCCGCCGTTATCCACCCGGCTGTGTCAGGCGTTGCCACCCGACAACGTGTCTCCAAGTACACGAAATGCACCGGCTTCAATACTCGCGCCATTCTCCGGTGTGTCGGCAAACGTCAAGACAATTCGTGAGACACCGCCAAGTTCTGCGGCGGGTTCGTGCAGATGCAGGGTCAGCATGTTGCCAATTAACTCGGCCGCGCTAATGAGGTCGTGCCCGCCGAATTGCTTCTCGTTTATTTCGATGTATGTCGACGAGTCGAAGTCGTCCTCAACCGTCCGCATCAACAGCAAGTAGTCATCGATGTCTCCTTCCGTCGTGGTCCGCGCAAAAAACAACATCGTTGCATTGTCGCGAACGTCGAAAGCGACCGTGTCATAGAAACGGCTGTCAGACATCAATAATCCTTCTCTGCAGGCTGTGACCATCAGTTTACGTCATTCGCGGTCCGAGCGTCACGCAATCCGCGGCTTGCCGGACTTGCTGCCTTGGAGTAACGTACAGACACGATGATTCCATTGAAAATTAATGGTAAAGAACACGCCGTTGACGTCGATCCGACGACGCCGCTTCTGTGGGTGATACGCGACTATGTCGGCTTGACCGGCACCAAGTTCGGCTGCGGAATTGCGCAGTGTGGCGCGTGCACGGTGCACCTCAACGGCTCGCCGATACGCTCGTGCGTAACGCCGGTTCAGGTAGCAGCAGAACAGGAAATTACGACGATCGAAGGCCTCGGCGACGCGCAACAAGGCCTGCATCCGCTGCAACAGGCCTGGATTGACGAGCAGGTGCCGCAGTGCGGTTACTGCCAGTCAGGCCAGATAATGTCTGCCGCCGCCCTGCTCGAAACCAACACGTCCCCGAGCGACGCAGACATCGATCGTGCAATGGCCGGCATTGTCTGTCGCTGTGGTACCTATCCGCGCATTCGCAAAGGCATCAAGCGCGCGGCTATTGCGCTCAAAACGGAACCAGCGTCCGGTGGGTAAGTGGTCGCGTCGCGCATTCATAACGACCGGAATTGCTGCCGGTGGTGTGGTCGTATTTGGCGTCGCTATTCGCCGTGGCGACAGGTCTGGCATAGTTGGCGACCTCATCGCAGACCCAGGTGATGCGATCTTTGACATATGGCTGAAGATTTCACCCGACAACACCGTAACCGCGATCGTGCCGCATGCCGAGATGGGCCAGGGTGTGCACACAACCCTGGCCATGATGTTGGCCGACGAACTGGATGCTGACTGGGCGAGACTCGAGGTCGTCGAGGCGCCTAGCGACAAGGAATTCGCGAACTATGCGCTGGCGAGGGGTTACGCAGCCGGCGACGTGGATTTTCCGGCCTGGCTCATCGATACGGTGGATGGCTTCTTTTTTCGTGCGACTCAGGCGATGGGCCTGCAAATTACGGGCGGCAGCACATCGGTCAGAACAACCGGACAGTTCGCGATGCGCGTTACTGGCGCCGCAGCACGTAGCGCACTTTTGCACGCGGCCGCCGACGAATGGCAGGTGCCGGTCGAGGAACTCGGCGCCCGGGACAGCGTAATTTCTCACGCCGCCAGCCAACGCACAGCCACGTATGCAAGCTTCGCTGCTGCGGCAGCGCGGTTACGATTGCCTGCAAAACCACGACTAAAAAGCGCTGAGCAATTTCGCATCATGGGCACGTCGCCGCAGCGCGGCGACATTCCGGCCAAGGTCGACGGCAGCGCGATGTTCGGCATCGATACGCGTCTACCCGGAATGAAATATGCCGCCGTCAAAGCCTCGCCGGTATTTGGCGGCACGGTGAGGTCCTACGACGCGGCGTCCGTACAGGACCTGCCAGGCGTGCGTAAAGTGATCGATCTCGACGCTGCCGTCGCCGTTGTCGCGGATGGGTACTGGCAGGCGAAGCGGGCCCTGGATCAGTTGCCGATCGAATTTGACGACGCGGGCAATGCCGGCTGGGAACAGGGCGACATCTTCAAGCAGTTCGCACAGGATCTCGACGCTTCCGCAAGCGCTGGAGACGAAGAAACCGACCTGGAGACCGGCGACGCCACCGCGGTTTTGGCCGCGGCCGAACATGTCCTTGAGGCCGAGTACCGCGTACCGTTCCTCGCCCACGCCACAATGGAGCCAATGAACTGCACGGCGTGGGTGCATGACGATGAGTGCGAGCTCTGGCTGGGAACACAGAACCCGCTCGGATTCGCAAAGGACGCCGCCGAGGCGATTGATTTTGACGCAGACAAGGTCACGGTCCATAACCAGTATCTCGGCGGCGGCTTCGGCAGACGCGCGTTCTCGGATGTCGCAGTGCAGGCTGCCCGCGTGGCAGCTGAGGTTCCTTACCCTGTCAAACTCGTCTGGTCACGCGAGGAAGACACCCGACACGACCATTATCGGCAGGCGAGCATCAGCCGCTTCCGAGGTGGTCTGGATGCAGCCGGCAACACGCTCGCGTGGCACAACCACTACGTCAACAAATACGACCCCGAAGAGGCCCCGCACATTCCGTACGCGATCGACAACCAGCGTATCGTTTATACAGTGAGCAAGACCCACGTGCCGTGGGGATTCTGGCGCAGCGTCGACCATTCGCTGCACGCATTTTTTACCGAGTCGTTCATCGACGAGCTGGCGGTCGCGGCCGGTCGCGATCCTTACGAATATCGGCGCGAGCTGCTCATGAACCAGCCACGCTTTCTTGCGGTACTCGACCTTGCTGCGACAAAAGCGGGTTGGGGCGAAGCGTTGCCCGAAAATATCGGGCGCGGCATATCGATTCACCGCTCGTTCGGTACGATCGTAGCAGAGGTTGTCGACGTAGAAGTTGTTGACGGGGAAGTTTCTGTTCAGCGCGTCGTATGTGCCGTCGATGCCGGATTTGCGATGCACCCCGATGGTATGGCGGCACAGATGGAAAGCGGCATCGCTTATGGCATGACTGCTGCGCTATACGGAGAGATCTCGATTCGTCGCGGCGCGGTTGCGCAATCGAACTTTCACGACTACCCAATGCTACGCATTGATAAGGCGCCCGTGGTCGAAACACACATAATTAATAGCGGTGAATCTCTGGGAGGCGCGGGTGAGCCCGGCACACCGCCGATCGCCCCGGCGCTGACAAATGCGATATACGACGCAACGGGTATCCGCATCCGGGAGCTCCCGATTCGCCTGCACGACCTTGGCAAGCCGAATCGGCGCGAGACTGATGTTGCCTAGCATGAACAGACGATATTGACGGAGTCGATCGTGACCAAAGAACGCATCAACAAACTATTGACCGAGTTAAACCGTGAACTTCATAAGGCGGGCGACTTCGATGCAGAGACCCGCGAACTCCTAAGACAATTGAACGACGATATCGACCGGCTGGCCGGAGATACGGAGTCGTCTGCGCTCGATCGCGCGAGACATCTCGAATCGCGATTTGCGGCAGACCATCCCGTCGCTGAACGGCTGGCCAGAGAACTGGCCGACATTCTGGCGAAGATGGGCATCTGATCGGCAACTCGAAAATCCGGCACGGCCTATCGATCCGCGGCACAGCTCTGCTTGTCGCTTTGCTTGCGGCGCTTGTCACGAGCTTTCTACTAACGCCCCCGGTTTCCCAGGACCCTGCTTATCACGCGTTCGCCGATGGCCGTACTTTGCTCGCGGTCAGCAACTTCTGGAACGTGGCGTCGAACCTGCCATTTCTCGTTGTCGGTGTATGGGGTCTTGCTTATGTACAGCAGCGAAGCAGGCGCGTGTGCTTACCCGGGCTGCGACGTGCCTATATCGTTTTCTTCGCGGGCGTAACGCTCACCGCATTCGGTTCGGGCTACTACCATCTGAATCCCGCGAACGGGCCGCTCGTCTGGGACCGTCTGCCCATGACAATCGGCTTCGCCGGCCTGTTCTCTATCATCCTCGGCGAGTTCGTGTCGGCTCGCGCCGGACGCAGGATACTTGCCCCGTTGCTGATAATCGGGGTCGCCTCCGTCGCCTACTGGGCGTTTACCGAGTCGTACGGTATCGGCGACCTGCGACCATATGCGGTCGTGCAGTTTCTGCCAATGCTGTTAATACCGTTCATTCTGCTGATGTACAGTCCGACAATCGGCTCGAAAAAGTACTATTGGTTTATGCTGCTATTTTATGTGCTAGCAAAAGTGTTCGAGTATTTCGACACCGCCATTTTTGCCAACGGCGAGCTGTTGAGCGGTCACACGCTGAAACATCTATTCGCGGCGATGACTCCAGCGACATTGCTTTACGCGTTGCACGCCCGGCGCCTGTCCGATGCGGTGACGTCAAATGGTTGACCTTGCTTACGATGGCGCATGCCACTGCGGAGCAATCAGGTTTCGCTATGCGACAGCGATCGACCCGGTCAACTGGCCAGTACGCGCTTGCCAATGCCGCTTTTGCCGAATGCACGACGCGCTCAGCACTTCCGATCCGCTCGGTACTCTGCAGTTCTCTGCCAGTAGCGACGAGATATTGCAGCGCTATCGGTTCGCGCTCAAAACGGCGGACTTTCTTATTTGTCGGCGTTGCGGTGTGTATGTCGGCGCCGTAATTGATACTGCAGAAGGGAAATTCGGCATTATCAATACACGCACACTGGAAAAGATGCCAAAGGATACGGCCGAAGGTGGCGCAATCAACTATGACAACGAAGACGAGGAAAGCCGCATCAGCCGACGTGAAGAACGATGGACGCCCGTGACCGCTGTGCCGTGGCAAGGCTAGGGTGAGCGCCACACCTTTTGCGTCATTTCAGTTAAGCCCGCCTCGAGGAACTTCGGCGGCCCGTTTTCTATATCGTCGCGCGAGTCGATGCAGACCAGATCCGGCCAGTACGCAAGCAGTTCCTCAGCCGGGACGGAATAGGGCGGGCCACTCGCAACTGACTGATCGTATTCGAGCGTAATAATTAGCTGCTCGGCGGACGGTTCCAGCAGGGCGCTGGTTTGCCGTGCATAAGCAGGTCGCAGTTCGGCAGGCATCGCAGTCAGTGCGCCACGATCGTAGTGCGCGTCGCAGCGGAGCGACCTTAATTCGAAGTAATCGCCGCAATAGATCGTGATGCTCTGGTCCTCGGACTGATAGGCGCGCAGTTCGTTCTCGTGCACGGTGTAGCTGATTGCCTGCTCCGCGAAAAACGCCTTAACCGCCAGTTCGGACAACTCCACGCCGACCACGTGGTTGCCTTGATCCGCCAGCCACTTGATATCGGGCGTCTTGCCACACAGGGGGACGAGCACGCGGCGCCCGCTTGCGCGCCAATGTTTCTTCAGGCTGACATTGCCCTCGTCTTCGTGCCAGCCGGTTCGGCCTTCGTGCCAGCGCTCGAGCCACATCTCATGCACCGGGGACCCTCCTGTTCGGTTCAATCCGTCGTGTCGAAACTTGCTGGGCAGTTTACCCGTTCGACCCGCAGCGTTACTATGCGGCGCTCTTGCCAAGCCCTTCGGCGGCATTTACCGATACACAGGAAGTGCACCGCATGACGACCGCAATACGCATTGACGGCAAAGCGAAAGCCGCCGAAATGTCGGAGAAAATCGCCGCAGCTACAGCCGCTTTCAAAGCTGAGCATGGCGTCACACCCGGACTTGCCGTCGTCATTATCGGCGAAGATCCGGCAAGCCAGATCTACGTTCGAAACAAGAAAAAGCGGGCGGAAAGCTGCGGTTTTTACTCGGTGCAGCACTCGATTGCCGAAGACACGTCGCAGGAAGATGTTCTGCAACTGATCAATGAACTCAATAATGACGCGAGCATTCACGGCATCCTCGTGCAGCTGCCGTTGCCGGCACACCTGGACGATCAGCTGGTTACGCAAGCGATCTCTCCGGGTAAGGACGTTGACGGATTTCACTTCGTGAACATCGGCAAATTGACGTCCGGCAACACGGCCGATGCGTTCGTACCCTGCACGCCTGCAGGTTGCATGCTCATGATCGAGGATCATCTTGGTGCGGACCTGTCGGGCCTGAGTGCCGTGGTTCTCGGGCGCTCCAACATTGTGGGTAAGCCAATGGCGAGCCTGCTGCTGCAAGCAAATGCAACCGTAACCGTTACGCACAGTCGCACCAAAGATCTCGCCGGCGTTGTCCGCCAGGCCGATATCGTTGTTGCCGCGGTCGGCCGGGCCAATATGGTCAAGGGAGACTGGGTCAAGCCGGGCGCGGTGGTTATCGACGTCGGTATCAACCGGGTCGAGAGCACGGTCGACGGAGAGACCAAATCATGTCTTACGGGGGACGTCGATTTCGATGCGGTCAGCGAGGTTGCAAAGGCGATCACTCCGGTACCGGGCGGGGTCGGCCCGATGACGATTATCATGCTCATGTCCAATACCCTGCGCGCGGCAAAGCTGTCGGTGGGACTGGATGGCTGACGAGGGCTTTCGCACGATTTGGCTGAAGCCCGACGATCCGTCGATCGTGCAGATCATCGACCAGCGCCGACTACCGCACGAATACCGCATACACGACCTTGCATCCTGGCAAGACGGCCTGGTCGCGATACAGGACATGTACGTGCGCGGGGCGCCATTGATCGGCGCGACGGCGGCGTGGAGCCTCTATCTGGCCGCGCTGCGTGGCGATGATATCGAGCGGGCGGCCGCAGCGCTGCTCGCATCCCGCCCGACAGCCGTCAACCTGCGCTGGGCTGTTGACCGCGTCATGCGACACGCGGCGGCCGGGACCGCCGATCTTGTGGGCATCATTCGTGCCGACGCCGAAGCTATTTGCCAAGAGGATATCGAAATCTGCCTCGGCATCGGGCGCCACGGGTTGCCGCTGCTCGAGAAGATATCGCGTGAAAAAGGCGGCGACACGGTCAACGTACTCACGCATTGCAACGCCGGTGCACTGGCGACGATCAACTGGGGTACCGCTACCGCACCCATTTACCTTGCGCATCAGGCTGGCCTCGACGTCCACGTGTGGGTCGATGAAACGCGACCGCGCAATCAGGGGTCGCAACTTACCGCATGGGAACTGGCCCGGAACGGCGTGCCGCATACGCTGGTTGTCGACAATGCGGGCGGACATTTGATGCAGCATGCTCATGTCGACATCGTAATCACAGGTACGGACAGGACGACGCGATGCGGAGACGTGGCGAACAAGATCGGCACGTACCTCAAAGCGCTCGCAGCATTCGACAACGGCATCCCGTTTTACGTCGCGTTGCCGTCAACGACGATCGACTGGGGCATCCGCGACGGCCTTACCGAGATTCCGATCGAAGAGCGTGATCCCGACGAGGTGTCGCACCTGCACGGTATCTCGGAGGGGTCGCTTCTTACGATCAGAACAACAGGGTCCGGGACGCCAGTCAGTAACTACGCGTTCGATGTAACACCGGCGCGGCTCGTGACCGGCCTCATCACCGAACGCGGTGTCTGCGACGCCAGCGAGCCCGGTCTCGCAGGCCTGTTTCCCGAAAAGGCGACGGCTTGACGATCGACGAAGGCTATATCAAGTATGCAAGCGACTGGACCCGCGGGCCGGCGCCCGACCCGGCAGCCACGGATTTGCTGAGCCGGTGGCGGCGGCCGCTCTATGCGGCCGCGCTTGTTGGTCATTACGACGACCTGGGTGTCGGCTACGGCAACATCAGCGTTCGCGGCGCGCAGGATGGACAGTTCATCATCAGCGGAACGCAAACCGGGCAGATCGCCGACACCAGCGGCGCTCACTACTGTCTCGTAACCAGCTACGACGTCGAGGCCAACCGCGTCGCGTGCACCGGGCCGGTAGAGGCCTCGTCGGAATCACTAACGCACGCGGCGCTTTATGAGCTGGACCCGAACATCGGCGCCGTCGTTCATGTCCACAGCCATCCGCTTTGGACCAAGCTGCTGCACCGTGTACCCACGACTGCCGAAAACGTCGCGTACGGTACGCCGGAGATGGCGCGGGAGTTTGTGCGCCTGTTTCGTGATACGGAGTTTTGCACGCAAGGTATCGCAGTCATGGCGGGTCACGAGGACGGCATTGTTTGCGTCGGCGCCAACCTCGAACAGGCGGCGAATCGCGCGCTGCGGATGCAACACGAGATCGAGTAGCTACTTGGGCAGCTCGATCGCAACAGGGTTCAAATAAAAACGAAATGTTCTGCAGGTCTTGATACCGGACAGCTCCGTGCCCTCGGCCAGAGGCTTGTAGGTCGACGCGCGAACGGCCTGTTTCGACGGTTTTTCGAAAGCTCGGTTGCTGCTGCTGCGAACCGCGACTCTGCGAGTTTTGCCCTCGCGATCGACGTTAAAGCAAACCTCGACCTCGCCCTCAACCCTTGCGCGTCGTGCAGATTCCGGATATTTGGGCACCACTGTATGCAACGGTACACGCTCGCCTGTATCGACCGACAGCTCGGATGCCGTACTGTTATCGGCAAGTGATACGGCCGCCGGGAAAAGCAACACGGCCGCGCCGACGAGTCGCAACCTATTCACGATCTTCATCCGCGGCTTGCCGCCGTTCATCGATGACGATTTCCGGTTCGACCGGATCCGTCGCATCCAGCAGCATCGCGCGAACAGTCTTAACTTTGCGCGAGTTGGCGGCGAGCGCCTCGGCCTTTTGCAGATCCTTATCCGCTTCCTCGTAACGCTGCAACCCGATATAGGCCAGCGCCCTGTTGCTGTACGCACGCCAGTGACGATCATTCTGCTCGATAACCTGATCGCAGTAGGACAAAGCAGTATCAAGCTCTTTGAGCATGATGTATCCGGCGCACAAATTCGACATGGCCGTAATTCGGTCTTTCTGGCTCGATTCGTATTGCAGGCCGCGTAAAGTCAGGCGCACGCCCTCCTCGGCATCACCAGCGAGAAGCGCGTTGGCACCGTGATAGAGGTCCGGGTTGCTCGGCCCTATGACTGTTTTGTTTTCCTGCGCAGCGACATAACTGCAGGTCAGGCACACGCTTGCGACAGCAAGAAAACGATAGGGCCACTGAGTCCACAGGTTGCGCATTGCCTCGCTCGCTTAGATAAGCTGCCTTGTTAGGCCTCGGCCAGGAGATGGCGTGAGAAATGCTCGATCGTGCGCTGCCATGCGAGTTCTGCTGCGTCGGCATCGAAGCGTGGCGTCGTATCGTTGTGAAATCCGTGATTCACATCGGCATACACATAATTGATGTAGTCGACCCCATTGTCTTTCAAGGCTGCTTCGAACGCCGGCCAGCTTGCATTAACCCGTTCGTCCAGGCCCGCATGATGCAGCATCAATGGCGCACCGATCTTGGCCACATCTTCGGCCGCGGGATGACTGCCATAGAACGCAACGGCGGCCGCCAGCTCGGGCAGGCGCACGGCAAGCTGCAAAGACAAATTGCCGCCAAAACAAAAGCCGACCGAACCAACGGTGCCAGTGCAGTCCGGATGCGACCGCAGGAAGCCCACGGCGGCCACAAAATCTTCCACCATCTCGCCACGGTCGCGCTTCTGCTGCATGGCTCTGCCTTCATCGTCATTGCCCGGGTAACCGCCCAGCGGTGTCAGCGCATCGGGAGCAAATGCGATAAAGCCCGCAACCGCAAGACGTCTCGTGACGTCTTCAATGTACGGATTCAAACCGCGGTTTTCGTGAATGACGACAATACCGGGGAGCTTGTGATCGACGATCGCCGGGCGGGCGTTATAGCCCTGCATGACACCGGCACCTTTCGGGGACGCGTATTTCTTGTAGCTGGTCGATATCGATGCGTCTTCCGGGTCGACCTGCACGGCCAACGCATAGTCCGGGCTCAGGCTCGCAAGCAATGCGGTTGCGGTCACGCCGGTCGCGGTAAACCCGGCGGCTCTGTCCAGAAACTGACGCCGCGTCAGCTTGCCATGAACGTAGCCATCAAAAAGTTCGAGTACACGGCGATCGTAGCCCGCATTATCCGCCACTAATGTACTGCCCGAGCTGCTCGATTTCTGCCTGCTGATCTGAAATGATCGCCTGCACGAGATCACCGATGGAAATCATGCCAATGACTTTGCTGTCTTCGACAACAGGCAGATGCCGTATGCGTTTTTCACTCATCAGTTCCATGCAATCGTTGACCGTCCGATCGCTCGATGTCGTCAGTACATCGGTGCTCATGATCTCAGCGACTTGCGTGCTCTCTGACGAACGTCCTTTGAGGATGACCTTACGCGCATAGTCGCGTTCCGTAATTATGCCGCACAGATTCTCGCCATCCATGACGACCAGCGAGCCGATCATCTTATCCGCCATGATCTTGATAGCGTCGAAGACCGATGTCGCGGGCGCGACGGAGACGATGTTCCGTCCCTTGGAATCGAGCAGGTGTTTCACGAGTTTCATGCTTTCTCCCTATCCTCAATCTGCAGCGACTTTGCATTGATTTTAGCAGCAGGCAGGAGAAGCGCGCACGCCGCGACACCGCGCAGAAGAAAACGCCTGAAAAATTATACATTTACCTAAGACGCCCGGTGGCGCTGAATGGTTGCGAATCGGTCTAGTCTTGCCGTGTTACGAATGCGGCAAGTCGGTTCTCCAGGACAGTCGGCGAATACCATTTGCCACGCAGCATGACGCCGTGAACACGCCGCGTATTGCTAATGTCCATCAATGGATTCGCGTCGAGGAGTACCAGATCGGCGTCGCGGCCGACGAGCACGGCCCCGGCGTTAGTACCAAGGAATTTCGCCACGGCCGTCGTGCCGGTCTGCAGCGCTTCAAACGGCGTGAGCCCGGCGGCGACGAGGAACCCGAGCTCATGATGCAGCGAGAATCCGGGCACGTTGAAGATCTGCGGCGCATCCGATCCGAGCAGCAGCCCGGCGCCTGCCTCATGCAGGGCATGGATCAGCTTGCGTCGCAATTCGATGGCACGTGCGCCGACGCCGGCATCGAAGCCGCGTTCATCAAGCAGCTGTTCCTTGGCCTGAACCCACTGCTCCACCGTCGCGATCGGCATATAGCGCATTTCCGGCCGATTGCGCAAGTCGGTCACACTGATGTCCGAAACAAGGTGTTCGATCAGCGACTCTGTCGGTACATTCCAGGTTCCGGCGTCCGCGGTTTGCTTGGCGATAGCGGCAATCTTCTCCTCGACGGCCTGATGAGCCAGCAGGACGTCGAAGAATCCACCGTAACCGCCGGAAGGATCCGTGTCCGCCGGCATCAATGCCACGATGTAGCCGTCGAGATGATCAATTGTCGCCATCCCTGCGGCCAGCGCGCCCTCGACGCCGATGGCAACCGGTACGTGACCGGCAAAAGGCATCCCGAGTTCGGCTGCGGTTGTTGCGATCGCCGCATACTCGTCTGCGCTGAGCCCCGGGTGAATCTTGACGAAGTCATAACCCGCTGCGTATTGCGCGCGCACTTTGCGCTCTGCGTCGGCCGCGCCTTTGACGGAGTTGCCGTTCATCGAAGGGCCGGACGTAAACAGGCGTGGGCCGAACACGTCGCCGTCAAGCAACCGCTGGCGCAACGCCAGATGCGATGGCCGACCGAGCATACCGCGAACGGTAGTCACACCATTTGCGACGAAAAGAGAGAACACGCGATCGAGATAGTCCGTGCCGATATCCGGCACATGGCCGTGCATTTCTGCGAGACCCGGTATCAGGAAGCGATCTGTGCCATCAACCAGTTCGGCATCTTTTGGCACTGGGGTGAGGTCGACGTCGCCGATCGCCGCAATGAGACCATTCTCGACGACAACCGTCTGTCCTTCGATCACGGTCTCGGTCGTCATCGGAATCACGTTGACGTTGACAAAAGCCGTCGATGCGACCCCCACCGTAGCGGCGGCGAAAAGACCAACGAACAGAAGCAACAGACGTCTCATGCACCAAGCGTAATCGCATGGTCTGCGTCTGGCAAACCACCTGGCAACGTCGGCGCGGAAGTCGTTCGCCGACGACCAATGTGGTTCTGATAGGTCAGAGCACGGACTTGAGGGTCGCTTCGCTAACATTTCCGCCACAGATTATGACGACAACCTTCATACCCTTAACCGACCCGCACCGTTTCGATAAGGCCGCGATGGCTACACCCGCGGCACCCTCTATCTGGTGCTTTTCGGCACTGAAGTATTCGCGCATCGCGACGGCGATCTGTTGTTCGCTGACGAGAACGAACTCATCGACGAGTTCACGGCACAGCGGGAATGTCACTGAGTCGGCCTCGACACCGCCCGCCGTGCCATCCGACAAGGTTGGCTCGCTCGGCAAATCGAGGACCCGTCCGGCCTCCACGGATTTTGCCATGATTGCGGATGCTTCTGGCTGGCAACCGAACAGTCGCACGCCGGGATTATGAATCTTGAGCACACTGCCGGCGCCGCTCATTAGCCCGCCGCCACCCACGGCGATAAACGCAGCGTCAACTTCGGGTAACTGCTCGGCAATCTCAATGCCGCAGGTTCCTTGCCCGGCAATCACTTCCACATCGTTGTAGGGCGACAGGTAGTACATGCCGTTGTCGGCGGCGAACCTCCTTGCGTAGTGCTCCGTGTCGAGACCATCGGTACCGAAGAATCGAACTTCTCCGCCGTAGCTTCGTATCGCGTCGACCTTTGCGCTCGAGGTTTGCTCGGGCACGAAGATCACGCCAGTCGATTCGAGTCTGCGCATCGCATAGGCAACGGCGGCACCGTGATTACCACTCGATGCGGTGACGCAGCCTTTTTGGCGCTGCTCAGGGGTAAGCGTCATCAGGCAGTTAGTGGCACCGCGCAGTTTGAACGATCCGGTGTGCTGCTGATTCTCGAGCTTCAGATAGACGTCAGCACCCGTCGCATCGCTGAACGCGGGCGATCGCACGAGCGGCGTCCTGTGCACGACTTCGGCGATGCGCGCAGCGGCACGGCCGGCGGCTTGCGCAACGCTGTCGACTCGCAACATCTAGAGAGCGGCGGCGGCAAATGTGTCGCAGCGGTCGGGATCGCCGCTCGAAAGGCCGGCCCGAAACCAGCGCTGCCGCTGCGCGGAAGTGCCGTGAGTAAACGATTCCGGCACGACCATGCCCCGACTTTGTTTTTGCAATCGATCATCGCCAATTGCGCTGGCCGCATTGAGGGCTTCGTCAACGTCGCCAGCCTCGAGAATGCCTCTGGCTCTGTCTGCCCGATTCGCCCAAACACCGGCGAGACAGTCGGCCTGCAGTTCGAGCTTCACGGACAGTCGGTTGGCGTCGGCTTTGCTCATTGCCGACTGCATGCGCCGCACCTGCGTGGAGATTCCGAGCAGATTCTGCACATGGTGCCCAACCTCATGCGCAATCACATAGGCCTGGGCGAAGTCACCAGGCGCACGAAACCGGCTGCGCATGTCATCGTAAAAGCTGAGATCGATGTAGGCTTTGCGATCTGCAGGACAATAGAACGGCCCCATCGCCGCCTGTCCGGTGCCGCAGGCAGAACGCGTCGCGCCCGTGAACATGACCAGCGTTGGCTCCTCGTAGCGCCGTCCCATTCCTTTGAAAATCTCATGCCAGACATCTTCCGTGTCGGCGATGACGACAGACACCATGTCCGCCAGTGGATCGTTCTTCAGATCCTCAGCGCTTGGTCGCGTGCCGCTCGAGGACGTCGACACAGTGCTGGACTGCATGCCCTCTATCAGGAACGACGGATCAATACCGAAATACAGTGCAGCAAGAATGATTACGATCGTGCCGATACCGCCGCCAACAAGGCCGCGCGGCGAGGCGCCACGGCGATCTTCGATATTGCTGCTGCGTCTGCCACTACGCCACTTCATAGCATTCTCCTTGAGCTGTTGAGCATATCCGAGCGGCGTCATTTAACAATATGTAAATTCGCCCGCCTGGTGCGTTGACACCCATCGACGGCCTGTGCAACGATGCTTGTTCGTATGACAAAGGCACACTTGTCGAAAGGCAAGGTCGCAAAGCTTCCGATCTAAGGGTAAATCCTATGACAGCGGGGTTGCCAGCACGACCTTTCCGTCGCCGTTCTTGCGATGGGCCTTTCGCAACTTTGTCTTTTGCATTTTCTGCACTGTTTTGCGGAGACATGGATGTTCGCGACAAACCTCAAGACGACACAGAGCCTGAAGAATACGGGCCGCTACCGCGCCAAGGCTCCCGCCGGTCCCGTCACGCTCGAGCCGGCCAATCTAAATGACCTGCGTCGAATAATAGACCCTGCCGCACGGACCGCACTGCCCATCAGGCCGCTGGGCGCCGGCACCGCATCGACCGATTGCAACACCTCCGAGAACGGCACGACGCTGAAGACGACCGGGCTCGATCAAATGGTCAGTGTTGATACCTATAACCACACGGTAACCGCCCAGGCCGGCGTGCGGCTCGAATTCCTCACTAGGGAACTGGCTGAGCACGGCCTCGAACTCGTTGGCGGTTACGACCTGCAAGGTCGAACCGTCGGTGGTGCGATCTCCGCGCCATGCTATGGCCCATGCATTGGCAGCGACGGCGGTTACTTTTCCAGCCATGTTGTCGCGATGAAATTTGTTCGCGCGGATGGAGAACTGCTCAGAATTGCGCCGGAACAAAAGAACCTGCTGGGCGTGTTTCGCGCGAGCTTCGGAATGCTTGGCATCCTTTACGAGGCAACGCTGCGCGTCCGACCGATTCGCACATTCACAGCAAGTCACCGTCGCGTCAGCATCGACAAGTTTGCGTCGGTTGTTGATGCGCTCGCCAATGCAGACGTTGGCTTCAAGTTCTATCTTATGCCGTATCGTGATCGTGTCTATCTTGATTTACGCCGCTATGAAGCTGACCCGAGCAACGCATACAAGACACCATGGAAGGTCAAGGATTGGGGTGAGAGCACTGTATTGCCCCACGTATTCAAGTCATTAAACAAAGTCGTCCCGATTCAATCGGTCCGCTACAAGATGATCGACAGCATCTCCGAGGCAACACAGGGGCTCATCAATTCACGTTTTGTCAGGGCAGGTACCAATGCGGCAGCGCAGCCTAACCATCACAGACACGCCGGCGCGCGCGGGTGCTTTTACTCGACCTGGTGTTTTCCGGCAGCGAATTTTTCGATGATCGTCAAGGCTTATACAGACTTCTGCGAATCAACCTATGCCGCGTCACACTATCGATGTGACATGCCAGCTGTCGGCTTTCGCCTTTGTCGCGACACATCGTCGCTATTGTCACCGTCATTTGACGAATCCATGATCGCAATCACGACCGCATCGACACAGCCTGACGGCTGGGAAGATTTCGTCATCGACCTTGCCGAATTCGCGGAGAAGTGGGGCGGGCTGCCGCTGATCAGCCAATCGCGGGCGCTGCGCGCCAATCATGTCATTCAGAGTTACGGCAACCGGCTCGATTTCTTCCGCCGCATGCGCCGCCAGCTGGATCCCGAAAACCGCTTTCTGAGCCCGTTTATGGCCCAGTTCTGTCAGTAGCCGGCGGACTGGCGCTCGCGACCGTACTGACACTGTTCCTGACGCCCAGCCTGCTGATGATCCAGGCCAATGTACCAATGAGAATGGCGGATTGCCGTGCCCGGCATACCGGCCAGTCGGCCGCTGCGGTCTCCTGACGCAATTTTTTCAATCCAAATGGCGCTGCCGCGCATCTAACAGATAGGTGGCGGGACCACGCGACGTGGTTTCCCGGGATCCAGAGAATCCTGCGACGCGCATATCGCGGCGTATTGAGTTTCGGTGCGCTAACTTGTTGTTTTTAAAAGAATAGAAAAAAGGCCAATTTGTGGATTTAGGTGTTGCGTTATACTTAACTAGTGTTATACTTCACTATAACACTAAGCAACACCGCATGCAGTGACTCAGATGAAAGCAATCACACCGATAGTAGCCGTAGTGGCCTTGTCCGGCATCGCAGCTCTCCCCGGCTGCGGTGTCGGCAAGGCCCAAAGCGCCAGTGACGATGAACGTCGCGCCGCCATGCCTGTGCCTGTTGCGGTCACGTATCCGGTTCGAGCGGATATCTATGCCACGTATCACACGACGACGACTATCACATCCGACGCAGATGCCCCGGTGCTTGCGCGCGTGCCTGGCGAGGTTGTGGAAGTGCTTGTCGAGGAAGGCGACAGGGTTGAACAAGGTCAAATCCTTGCGCGACTCGACGGCGAAAGGTTGCGCCTCGAGATGCTCGCTGCGAAAGCCAATCTTGAGCAAGCGCGGAAAGAATTCGAGCGCTATCGCGACCTGGCCGGGCGTGGGCTGGTCAGCGAGGCGATGTTTGAAGGCCTGCGCTACGACGTCGACGGGTTGCAGGCAACTTACGAGCTGGCGAAGCTCAATTTCGACTATTCCGCGATCCGCGCAACAATTGGTGGCGTTGTCGCTTCTCGTGAAATCAAGCTGGGACAGAACATCGACGCCAACAGCGTTGCTTTTCGGATCACTGATACCAGTGAGCTCGTAGCTTACATGCAGATTCCGCAAGCGGAACTCGCTAAATTCTCGGCTGGCCATCGCGCAAGTCTGCAGGTTGACTCGATGCCTGATGCTCGCTTTGACGCGACGATTGCGCGGATCAGCCCAACGATCGATGTTCGTAACGGCACGTTCCGTGCGACCGCGGTTATGAATAATGCCAACGGCTATCTTGTTCCAGGAATGTTCGCACGATTCACGATCGCTTATGAAAAGCATGCCGATGCCTTGCTCATTCCTGCCGGCGCACTTGTTGCGGAAGACGATGCTACGGTTGTATATGTCGTTGCCGGCGGAGAAGTGGCTCGCAGGATCATCGAGGCCGGCATCACATCCGCCGGACAGGTGGAAGTGCTGAACGGCCTCGCAGAGGACGAGGAGATCGTTGTCGTCGGTCATTCCGGTCTGCGCGATGGCAGTAAAGTGCTTGCCAGCAACATGGCAACGGAGCGCGTTGCGGGGTGACCGGGCCGCGCACTGGCCGCATGGCGGTGGCTTCGGGTGCGATACAAATTGGGGAGAAAAAGATGCCGCTGCATCGTCCTGGTCCGGCCATAATCGCGTATGCACTCTTGCTAAGCGCGTGCGGACAATTCGGAGGAAACTCGGACAAAGCTGAAGATGAAGAAGAGACTGCGGCTGTGCCCGTAGAGGTCGGTAAACCGATACGAGGCGACATCTATGCTGTCTACTCCGGTACCGCACCTATTGAAGCATTCGCCGAGGCGGAAGTGATTGCGAAGGTGTCGGGCGAAGTTCGCGAGATTTTTGTTGAAGAAGGCGACGATATTAGCCAGGGACAGATAATGGCCAGGCTCGACGGCGATCGCCTGAGGCTTGAACTCAATCAGTCTGCCGCTAACCTTCGCAAGCTGCAGCGCGACTATGACCGGAACGTGGAGCTCCAGGAAAAGGGCCTGCTCAGTAGCGGTGATTTCGACAAGATCAAGTACGACCTGGAGGCGCTGGAAGCTGCCCATAATCTCGCGAAGCTCGAACTCGATTACACCCAGATTCGTGCGCCAATTGACGGCGTCGTTTCCGAGCGCTACGTCAGGCGAGGCAACACAATCTCCGCGGGTGAGCCGGTATTCAAAGTGACGAGTTTCGATCCGCTCGTCGCCTACTTGTTTGTTCCGGAACGCGAGTATCGGAATATCGCACAAGATCAGTTCGTCGGCATCGATATTGATGCGCTGCAGGGACAGCGTTTCATCGCTGCGGTGACGCGAGTCAGTCCTGTTGTCGACCCGCAAACCGGGACTTTTAAAATCACGATAGAAGTCTCCGACGATCAGCGGCGGATCAAACCCGGCATGTTTGGGCGCATCAGCATCGTCTACGACCTGCATGAAAACGTCTTGCAGGTGCCACGCAACGCCATTCTTGAAGAAAGCACACAGACCAGCGTATTCGTCGTCGAGGACAACAAGGCTATTCGCAAGGTCGTGCAAACAGGCTATAGCGACAAAGGGATGGTCGAAATAACAAGCGGCCTTACTGACGATGACCTGGTGGTTACGGTCGGGCAGATCGGCCTCAAGGACGATTCCGCTGTAACGATCATCAACACTGACGGGCAGGCTATGGAGACGATCGGCGACGATGCCGAGCAGGCGGACAATGATGCGCCGACTGATTGAGATCGCGACAGAGCGGCGCATCACTATCGTGATGCTGATGGTCGCGATAGCGCTTTTCGGCACGGTGTCGCTGTCGCGTCTGAAACTCAATCTTCTGCCTGACATCTCTTACCCGACGCTAACCATTCGGACCGAATTGACCGGCGCCGCGCCGGTCGAGATCGAGAACCTGCTGACCAAACCGATTGAGGAAACCGTCGGGGTCATTCGCAACGTGCGCCTGGTGCGCTCCGTTTCGCGCTCCGGGCAATCCGATGTCACTCTCGAGTTCCTGTGGGGCACCGACATGGACATCGCCGGCGTCGACGTCAGGGAGAAGCTAGACATTCTCGAATTGCCGCTCGAGGCCAGCCGCCCGCTGTTGCTGCGATTCGATCCGTCCTCGGAGCCGATCATGCGCCTCGGGCTATTGTACAAGGACGGCCGCGATACCGACCCGGAGAGCGCCGAAGCGCGTCTCAAGGCTCTGCGGAGACTTGCTGAGGACCGGATCAAGACCGATCTCGAAGCGGAAGAAGGCACTGCGGCAGTCAAGGTAAGTGGTGGCCTCGAAGACGAAATCGAGATTCGCGTGGATCAGCAAAAGCTGTCCCAACTCGGCATCGGTATCGATCAGATTGCGGCGCGCATCCGCGCCGAGAATGTCAATCTGTCAGGCGGCCGGCTCGAAGAAGGCGACCAGCGGTTTCTCGTACGAACGTTGAATGAATTCGAGTCTGTACAGGAAATGCGTGACGCGATTGTCGCCTCTGTGGCGAATCGACCGGTTTACCTGCGGGACGTCGCGACCGTCACTCGTGGTTACAAAGAGCGCGAAGCGATAACCCGCGTGCGCGGGCGGGAGTCGGTGGAACTCGCGATCTACAAAGAAGGCGATGCGAACACCGTGCAGGTCGCGAGGCGAATTGCGGCTCGGCTTGAACGCGTAAACGAGTCGCTGCCGGATGACATTGAACTCACAACGATCTACGACCAGTCAAAGTTCATCTCGTCCTCGGTCGACGACGTCCGAAACGCGGCGATATTCGGCGGAATTATCGCGATTATTGTGCTGTACGGGTTCCTGCGTGACTCGCGCGCAACCACGATTACGGGAATCGCAATTCCTGTATCGGTGATCGGCACGTTCATGCTGATGTACCTTAACGACATCTCACTCAACATCATGTCGCTCGGCGGTATCGCCTTGGCCGTCGGCATGCTCGTGGACAATTCGATTGTCGTACTCGAAAATATCGTGCGCAAAAGGGAGCATGGAGAGGGAATCCTAGAAGCCGCGCGAAACGGTACGTCCGAAGTGTCGGGAGCTGTCTCGGCAGCAACACTAACGACGATAGCCGTCTTCTTCCCGATGGTGTTCATATCCGGAATCGCGGGCCAGCTGTTTCGTGACCAGGCACTAACTGTAACGTTTGCGTTGATGTTCTCGCTAATCGTCGCATTGACCCTCATTCCAATGCTGGCGTCCCTGGGTACCGGCAGCCGCTATCAGAATGATCGGGAACAGGCCCCGCCGGGCCGGTTTACGCGCGCCGTCGCGAACGTCATACGCATGTTTGCTGCCGTATTCGCCGGCGCGAGGTGGCTGTTTTCGATCATTCTGTGGGCTCCAACCTGGCTTTTGCAGCGCCTGTATCGCGCCGTAGCCGCTGTATATCCCGGCGTCCTGAAGTGGTCATTGCAGCATCGACGCGCTGTCGTCGCTGGAGCCATCATCGTCTTCGTAGCAACCATGTCGCTTGTGCCGCGGCTGGGTACCGAGTTGATTCCACAGCTCGCACAGGGAGAGTTCAGTGTGGACCTGCGGCTGTCCCCCGGCACACCGTTGACAGAGACGGACCGTGCCATACAGGCGGCGCAGAGGGCGACGGCGGCAATCGAAGCGGTCGCCCTTGACTACTCGGTAGCGGGCACAGGAAATCGACTTGACGCCAATCCTGTGGATGCGGGCGACTATACGGGTACGCTGAGCATCACATTGACACCAGGCTCAGGACGGAAAGAGGAAAATGCCACAATGCAGGCGATGCGAACCGCGCTCGCTCGTCTTCCAGGTGTGCAATACGAATTCAGCAGGCCCGCGTTGATGAGCTTTGCCAGTCCGCTGCAAATCGAGATTTCCGGCTACGACCTCGAGGGGCTCGAGCGCGTCAGCCAGCTTGTCGTTCAGGAATTATCTGCATCCGATCGGTTCACCGATATAAAAACAACTGTCGAGCAGGGTAATCCCGAGATCCAGATCGTATTCGACCAGGAGCGCGCGGCCAAACTGGGGCTTGCTGTTCGCGATATCGCCAACCGCGTGGTTGCGAATGTTCGTGGAGAGCTGGCAACTCGCTACACGTGGCGCGACAGGAAAATCGATGTGCTCGTCCGCAGCGTCGACACACGGCAGTCCAGCATCGACGAAATTCGTCGATTGATTGTCAATCCCGCGTCGGAGAGGCCTGTCTCGCTTGACGCGGTTGCAGATATCAGCGTATCCCGGGGACCTGCCGAGATTCGCCGCGTCGCGCAGGAGCGCGTCGCCGTCATTACTACAAATATCGCTTATGGCGATCTCGGCGCAGCCGCTGACGAGGCCGGCGCGGTTATCAACCGTACCCCGATGCCTGATGGCATCACCGCAATCGTATCCGGACAAAGCGAGGAAATGCAGGAATCGTTCCAGTCGATGCAGTTCGCGTTGGCACTGGCTATTTTTCTTGTGTATCTCGTCATGGCCTCACAGTTCGAGTCGCTGATACATCCATTTGTCATCCTATTCACGATTCCGCTGGCGCTCGTCGGCGCGGTTCTGGCTTTGTTCGTGACAGGCACCACGGTAAACATAGTCGCTCTGATCGGCGTCATCATGCTCGCTGGAATCGTGGTCAATAACGCGATCGTGCTGGTCGACCTCATCAATCAGCTGCGTGCGCAGGGCAAAGCCCGGTTCGACGCCATCATGGAGGCCGGCAGCGCCAGACTTCGTCCGATCCTGATGACCTCGCTGACAACGGCCCTTGGGTTGGTGCCTATGGCCGTGGGTTTTGGCGAAGGTGCCGAGGTCCGTGCGCCGATGGCCATCACCGTGATCGGCGGCCTGCTGGTTTCGACTTTCCTGACGCTGGTCGTTATTCCGGTTGTCTATTCGTTGATGGATCGCAAGCAATGGCGCGCTGCCGGAAGCGTTGCCGCCGCCGGGCAGATGGCGCCGTGAAGCACACCGAGTTCGCTCTGGGGCGCCCAGTCACGACAGTCGTCGTGTTTGTCGCACTTGCGCTGGTGGGGTTGATCGCGTCAAGACTGCTGCCGCTGGAAAAATTTCCGGACATAGAATTCCCGGGGATTTTTGTTCAGGTTCCTTACGCGGGGTCGACGCCCGAGGAAGTTGAACGCCTCATCACGCGTCCGATAGAAGAAGCGCTTGCCACCCTTTCGGGCGTGGAGCAGATGGTCTCGACTTCAGACGAGGGCCAGTCGCAGATATTCCTGCAGTTCGGATGGGACCAGAGCATGGGGGCCAAGGGTATCGAAGCCCGTGCCAAAGTAGACAGCATTCGTCACTTGTTACCCGAAGACATCAGGCGCATTTTCATTTTTACAGGATCGCTCGGCGATCAACCGGTATTACAGCTACGCATCTCGAGCGATCGCGACCTGTCTGACAGCTATGACCTTCTCGATCGACTCCTGAAAAGGCGCATAGAGAGAATTGAGGGTGTCTCGCGCGTCGAACTTCAGGGCGTCGATCCGCGGGAAATTCGTATTCTGATGCAATCGGATCGACTCGCCGCATACGGCGTTGACGTCGTTCAATTACGCGATTTGCTGCTCAGCAGTAACTTCGCGGTCAGCGCAGGCAAGATCACGGCCGGCGAGCAGCGACTGAGTGTCCGGCCGCGCGGCGAATTCGCGTCGGTCGAAGAGATTCGGAATCTCACGATCAACGACAGCGGGCTTCGGTTGCGGGATATCGCCACCGTCGAACTGCGCACGCCGGAACGCAATTACGGTCGCCATCTGGATCAAAAATATGCGATCGGCGTCGCTGTCAGCAAAACGACCGGGTCTAACCTGGTCGACGTAACCGATCGCGTCATCGCTGAGGTCGAGGAAATCAGCAATTTGCCGCAGATGCGGGGCATCAATATCTTCTCACTCGACAACCAGGGCGACAGCGTCAAAGACTCGCTGTCCGATTTGCTTGGCGCGGGCCTGTTCGGTGGCATGCTCGCGATCATTGTGCTGTATTTGTTTCTGCGCCAGGTCTCGACCACTTTGATCGTCATCGCGTCGGTGCCTTTCTCGATCCTGATTACGCTTGGCGCGCTGTATTTCTTCGGCCTGACGCTCAACATCCTGTCGATGATGGGACTGATGCTGGCCATCGGCATGCTTGTCGATAATGCCGTCGTGGTAACGGAGAGTATTTTTCGCGAACGCTCAGAAAGCGGCAACAGTCCCCACAAAGCGACAATCAAGGGCGTGAAGGAAGTCGGTCTGGCGGTTATTGCCGGAACCGCGACCACTGTCATCGTATTCGCGCCGATTATTTTTGGCGTCAAAACCGACATCATGGTCTTCCTGACTCACGTTGCGGTCACGATTATCGTCGCACTGCTGGCATCGTTGCTGATCGCGCAAACGCTGGTGCCGATGCTGGCCGCAAGGGTTGCCATACCGCCGCGCCCCAAGTCCGGTGCGTTGATGTCCCGCCTGGCGCGCCGCTATGAGCGCGCTCTCGGCTGGGTGGTATCGCATCCCTGGTGGACAGCGCTCGGTATTTTTCTGACCTGTGTCATTGGTGTGCTGCCGCTGGCGCTGAACCTCGTCAAGTTCGATGCGTTCCCGCAGGACGTCGGCCGGCGCCTGTACATGCCCTACCATATCGAGGGTCAGCACTCGCTTGAGGCCGTCGAAGCCGCCGTCAACAAGATCGAAAATTACCTGTACTCGCGCCAGGAAGAATTCAACATCCGAACGGTCTACAGCTATTTCGATACCGACCGCGACAATACAGGCTCGACGCTGCTATTGACCGACGAGGATGATGCGACACTCTCGACGAAAGAGATCATCGAACGCATCGAGGCAGACCTTCCTGAAATCATCATCGGTAAGCCGAGCTTTCAGTTTGAACAGCAAGGTGGCGGTGAGGGATTCAGTGTGCAGATTTCGGGTGACTCGACGACTGTTCTTAACGAGCTCGGTGTGGACATCGCGAGAGCGTTGTCGTCAGTGAAGGGCCTGAAGGACGTTCGCAGCGATGCCGACAGTGCTGACAAAGAGGTCCGCGTAATCATCGACCGTGACAGGGCCGCGGCGGCCGGCCTGACGACAGCCGATATCGCGCAGACGATCAGCATCGCAATGCGCGGCGAGAACCTGCGCGAATTCCGCGGTGACTATGGCGAAGTAGACGTTCGTCTGGCATTTCGCGACAGTGAAAAACAGAGTATCGAGCAGCTGGCGAACCTGCCTCTGTACAAACCAGACGGTGAGCGCATTACGTTGGGCAGCGTTGCCAACCTGCGCCTGGGCCAGTCCCCGGCCGCGATCCGCCGTACCGACCGGCAGACATCGGTCATACTCTCAGGCAATCTGGACGACGACACCAGCCTCGAGGACATCGAGCCCGGCATCGAGGACATGATGAATCAGATTGAGCTTCCGCCGGGTTACAGCTGGAAATTTGGCCGCGGCTTCGAACGCGAGGACGAGACACAGCTAATGATGGCAATCAATATTGTGCTCGGGATCGCGTGCATCTTTCTCGTCATGGCGGCTCTGTTTGAATCCTTGTTGTTTCCGTTTTCGATCATCCTAGGATCAATCGTCTTTTCGATTTTCGGTGTTTTCCTGTTCTTCGCCGCGACCGGCACGACATTCTCGTTTATGGCTTCGATTGGCATCATGATACTGATCGGTGTCGTCGTGAATAACGGCATCGTACTTGTTGATCATGTCAACAATCTCCGCATGCGCGGGCTGTCGCGTAACGAGG
The DNA here is from genome assembly GCA_029864095.1 of Gammaproteobacteria bacterium. GTDB lineage: Bacteria > Pseudomonadota > Gammaproteobacteria > Steroidobacterales > Woeseiaceae > UBA1847. The sequence goes on from JAOTUB010000019.1 coordinate 32,410, forward strand.
CAATCGTTACGGCCGGCCGGGACAGGCTCCGGCCTATCCTGATGACGGTCGCGACGACAATCGTCGGACTGTCGCCACTCGCCATCGGCACGACGCAGATTGGCGGAGACGGCCCGCCCTACTACCCGATGGCCAGAGCTATTATCGGTGGGCTGGCATTTTCGACAGTCGTCTCCCTGCTCGTCGTACCGGCGCTGTATATCTACTTCGACAACCTTTCCGCTTGGGGCCGCAAAGTCATGCGCACCGCGAAGGCCGGTGCCGTGCGGCAGCCGTCAGTCCCAGGCCCAGGATCAGCATCCACCCCAGCGAGCCACCGCCACCACGATTGACGACGATGACTTCCGGTATGACCGCGGTGTCCCGGTTGGCATCTTCGAGCGGCAGGAACGCAAGTTCCGACGTGTCGTCAGGCCCGATCCAGGCAAGGAACGCATCGTCATAAGCGTCATACAGCTCGATCAGAATGTCGTAGCTGCCTGCCGGATAGCCTTCCAGCAGCTCGGTCACCAGCACGTAGTCGTCGTCGCTGGATGACCCGAAGATCGTGAAGTTCTCGGTTGCAGCATATTCATTCCAAGGCCCGCCCTCGTAACTCAGATACACAACAGCATAGACTTCGGCGATATTGAAATACGTGTCAGCGTCGAAGAGCAGATCGATACCGTGAAAATAGCCATCGCGATCCTGGTCATTGAACAGCACCACATCGGCCGTATAGAACCAAAAATCGACGTTCGGCGATTGTGTGCCAGGTGACGTGGTCTTGAGTTGCGCGGCGGCACGCTTGCTTCCTGCGCGCTCCCCGCTCGAAACCAATGCGCCAAACTCGTCCTCAGTAACAATACCGGCGACACCGCTATCGCGCTGCTGCTTGGTATTTTGCGTCGTTATGGATAAGCGTTTCTCGGCACTGCCTTCAGCCGCGTAACTGTTAGTCGACAATACGATCAACCCAACGATCAGTAGTAGCGTTCCAGGCCGTCGCGACCGTGTAACTCGCGTGACGTAAGCGTTCATTTTCCTGTCCTCGATTTCCGCATTGTGATTAATATTTAAACCCTGTCTCACTGAATCGTTGCTGAACCCGTAGGCTTTGCCAACACAACATGCGATTATGTTCAGCTGTCGTTTAGTTTCATCGCTTGGCATTCATCCATGGTTCAGGAAAGTCGTCAGAATTTGACGGGGAACGCCATCAGTTTCCTGTTGTTCGGTGTGGCCGGTGGACTTGCGCTTGACCTGTGTGCCAAGGGTCTGCTTGCGACGTATTCGCTCGAACAGTTTGTGTTTCTGCGAAGCCTGATCGGCCTGGCGATTTTTGTGCTAATCGGCCGCCAGTTCGGAGGAGCCAGGAGCCTCATCACTTCCAAGTGGGCGTGGCATCTTTTGCGAACGCTTCTCGCAACCGGCGCAATGTTCGGGTTCTTTTATGGTCTGGCACGCATGCCGCTCGTGGACGCGCTTACGCTCGGTTTTACGGCGCCGCTGATGGTGACTGCGCTATCCGTGCCGATGCTCGGCGAGCACGTAGGATGGCGCCGTTGGGTCGCCGTTGTGACTGGTTTCATGGGCGTGCTGATCATCTTGCGACCGGGTGGAGGCGATTTCACTTTCGCAGCGCTCGCCGTGTTATTTGCCGCATTTTGTTATGCCTGCCTGGCGATCACCGCGCGCATGCTCTCGACAACCGAAAGCAGCTATGCGCTCTCGATCTACGTTATCGCCGGGCCGATGCTGGTATCGATCGCGCTGCTTAGCCGGGGCTCCTGGCAGGCGCCCGACCTCGACGGGTGGCTCCTGTTCACGCTGGCAGGGGCGTCGTCCGTTATCGCCTGGATCGGGATTATCGGCGGCTACCGGCGCGCCGCGCCGGCGCTTCTGGCACCGTTCGAGTACACAGCACTAATCGGCGGGGCAGTGGCAGGCTATTTGATCTGGGACGAGGTTCCCGACAGATGGGTAGTACTCGGGGCGACCGTGATTATCGCCTCTGGGCTGTTTGTCGTTTACCGTGAGATCGGCCAGGCGATTTCAAGCAAGTACCTGCGCACGCTTACGGCCAGCAGTGCCGCGGCGATAATGCGGCGGCTGAACCGCAAGGCCTAGCCCCCGGGCGCGGATGTCATTACTCGCCGAATTCATATTTCGGCTACGTTGAACCGGCTAGTCGACGTCGCCCGCCGACAGTCCGGCGACTTCAGCCGGTGATACCTGCAGTGCCTCAACGACTCCGTTGAAAAAATCGATTTCCAGCACGCTGACATTCTTGTCGCTGCGGAATACGTCTGCCAGCGCGCGCACGGTATCCACCCGATACTTGTCGGCCAGCTTGCTGCGTACACTCGCCAGATACTTGCGCAGCGACGCCTCGGCATAGAGTTCGGCACGGGCAGCGACCCGAATGTCGCTGGCGCTGAAGTCATCGCCGGTATGTTCCTTCAAGATTTCGCGAATCCGGTCAACTTCGACATTCTGAATGTTGATGTCGGCATCTGCTGCCCGTGCGAGGGTCATAAGCAGCACTTCTTTGTACAGCTCTTCCCGTTCTCCCTCGTTGACGTCCGAGCCGCCAAAGATTTTTAAAACACGCTTAAGATCTGCGATTGCCATGGTGTTCTCTCTTGTATTTATCGTTCTTTCAGCGCGCTTGCCGCGACTGAGGCAGTAATCGGAGTATACACGCCGACAAGCCCCAGACTAGTCGCAGGATAACGCGGATTCCGTAATCGACCACCCGACTGCTCTTGTCGGTCTTTGCCGAGGCAGCTTCGATGGCCGAGCAAAGTATCATATCGCATCAAATGGCGTATTTATACCGTTGTTTCTGCGCGATATTGTTCTTGGCATCAGGCTCTTTTTTTTACATACTGGCGCCGGGCAAACAACATAGAAGGAGGTGATCCATGTCTAGTGAGATATCAAAGGTATTGAGAAAACCGTTGGGTCTTGTGCGGATTATGGAGCATCCTTCACGCGGCACGTGACCAGGTTTTTCAATCCGATACTCACGAAAGGCTGCCCTCGGGCAGCCTTTCTTCTTTTGTGAAGGGCTGTCCTGGGACAGCCCTTCTTTTTCTATCCCGTGGCACCATACGTGACTACTCTTCGGCCATTTCCCTGACGACTCTGCCGTCGTACAAGCGGGCAGAATCGCAGTCGATTAAATGATCAAAAAGCTCGCTCCATTTCTGATAATGGCCTTCGCTGTAGAGCTGCCAGTTCGCCCCGGCCGTCGTATGGTCAGGCATGCCTACGGCAATTTTGAAATGATAGTCGTCATCCGACTCGCCGTAGATCGGCCACCATACCCAGGCCGACTCGTGAATTCCGTGCTCTTCAGCATAGGCGTTCCAATCCGTCTGTGCCGCCAAGTATTCGTCAAACGTCCTGCCTTCCTTCACCGAACAATTCGAGAAGCTCACGACGAACGCACCATCGGATTCTTCGCCCGTGTCCGGCGCTTGCTGCACTCGCTGCGAGGCATAATTCGTGTGGCTGAAGCAATCGACGACTTCGTTATACGCTGCCCCAAACTCGCCGCCTTCGTCAATCCAAAGATCGGTTCCTGTGCCCATCGCATTGCCGTCACGCCACACGCCCAGCCAGGCGACGTCGAATTGCCGTTCGCCGTAGTAATGCGGCATCAGCAGCGCGGCAAAGTAGTCGCCCTGCTCTTCATCGTCCATCCAGTTGTTCCATGCCGCGTTGACCTTCTCCAGATCGGCTGGACCTTTGCCGTCCCTGTAGTTACATGCATAGGCCTCGACGGGCGTGAACGTCGGTTTGTCAGGCTCGTGACTGTCGGCAATCGCAAAACCGGCCGACAGAAACAGAGACGCAGAAGCAATTGTCATTAGTGTTGTCTTCACGTTTTATCCCCCTTACGCTTGTTTTTGGTTAAGCCGGCGTTGGTTGCACCGGATATGTCGAGTATAGGCGAAGATGAAGCGCATGCTCCGGCGCACACCGTTGACTCAAGCGAGAATGTCTTCAAGCGCGTTGAGCACGGTGTCGATCTCGTCGGCCATGTTGTAGTGCACTGCACCAATCCGCACGGCGCCACCGGCATCCAGGATTCCAAGCGAGCGCGCTGCTTCGATCGCGTAATTATGGCCGCTCCAGACGAAGATGTTTCGCTCGGCGAGCGCCTTGGCGATGTTCTGCGGCGCATGTCGTGCATGCGTAAATGCCACAGTCGACACTCTGCGATGCATCGCTTCGGGATCCGTGATGCCCTGCACCGTGACACCCCGAATGTCCTGCAGTCCGGTAACCAGCCTGGCTGCAAGCGTATGTTCATGATCCAGCAACAACTCCATGCCGGACATGAGCTGGGCTCTGCGATCGCCGGCGCGTCCGGTTTCGGCCATCGTTGCGCCAACCCAGGCGAAATAATCAGCGGCCGCCGCCGTGCCGGCCATGCTTTCATGGCTTTGCGTGCCGGCCTCGAAACACCACGGCAGGTCATCCGGTGCCGGGCGAACTTTGTAGGGATCGAGCTGCTCGAGCACGTCCCTGCGGCCCCACAATATTCCCTGATGCGGTCCGAAGAACTTGTACGCCGAGCAAACAAAGAAATCGCAGCCGAAAGCTTGAACGTCTGTGGTGACATGTGGTGCCGATTGCACTCCATCGATAAACGACCATGCACCCGCGTCACGTGCTTTGCGGCAGATAGCCTTTATGTCATTGATCGTTCCGGTCAGGTTGCTGGCCCCCCCGACGCACACCATTTTCGTTTTGCTCGTCAGCAAGTCGTCGAGCGTTGACAAGTCGAATTCGAACGTATCCGTGTCGAACGGTAACCAGCGAATTTCGAAGCCGTGGTCGCGCGCAAGCAGCTTCCAGGGTTCCACGTTCGCATCGTGATCCATCTGCGACAGTATGATCTCGTCACCTCGCTGCAGGTGCCGTCCGATCGAACGCGACAAGTGGAACGTTATCGTGGTCATGTTCTGGCCGAAAATAATCTCGTCAGGCGACGGCGCGTTGACGAAATCTGCCATCGCAGCGCGAGCCTGGTTTGCTACCTCTCCAGCCAGTTCTGACGTCCTGAAGTAGCCGCCGATGTTTGCATTCTTGTACAGCACGCAATCAGCCATCTGATCGGCGACCGATTGCGGCACCTGCGTTCCGGCCGGATTATCGAAATACAGCCGCGGCACACCGTCGTCGGCTTTCGAGAGAGAGGGAAACTGCGCGCGGATGCGCGTGAGATCAAAAGCCATGCGCAGGACGATTGGGTTTATTCATTTTCTTTGCCGCCCCATTTCTCGCGATGAGCGTCCTCGGCGCGCTGCCTTACCTTGGCATGACGCCGTGTCAATAAAAGCGAACTCGGATCGCAGACTTCGGATCTGATCAGCCCGAGGTCACTCGCTGCATCGAACAGGCTCGGGTACCAGCGTTCCCAGTTTGGCAGCAGCAGTTCGACTTGTTCGCGAAGATTCATGCACGCAATGTAACCGAGCACCCAACTCGTGACAATGCATGTGAGAAACCTGTTTTATTCTATGAGCATGCGCGTGCCGAGCAGGCCGGCAGCGAGCAACATTGCCGCGAGAACGACCATTTGCGTCAGCGACGCGCCAAAAACAACCGACTCCATTTGTGGCAGCCACGCTGTCGGCACTTCGAACAATCCTTCCGGCACGACGGTCAACAGTTTCGCCGCCGCAATCACTAGCTGTGACAACGGCTTGACGGAAATTGCGCCGCCAATCAGCGTTGCAACCGGAAGCGCCAGCCGCCTTACCCAAAGCCGGCGACGGATCCGCACAACGACTCGCTTACTGAACCCATCGTCCGCGATCGGCTCCAACCGGAACATCGATTCCAGCATGCGATCTTCCGCGTCTCTCAGTTTCTCAGCCATGTTGATGATCTTTGATGTCAAAACTCGTCCTGATCTTTTCTTTGCCGCGAAAGATGACGGACTTGACGGTACCTACCGGCAGCCCGGTCGCCTCGCCAATTTCGCGATGTGACAGCCCACAAGCGTACGACATGATCATGATCGCACGCTCTTCCTGCGTGAGTACCGCGAGGAGCTTATCCAGATCAAAGACTTCGTGCTTGGTCTGAGTGTAGCTCCTCGATTCCATTTCAGCGACGTGCCCTGCCTCATCCAGAATCTCCCCATATCGCTTCGACTTTCTCTTCGATTGCAGGAATGTCGTGTAGGCGACTTTAAGCAACCAACCGATAAACGACCCACGTCCCGAAAATGTGTGCAGCTTGTCCCATGCATGTAAGAAACAGTCCTGTGCCAGATCGTCGGCCTCATCAATAGAACCACCCGTGAATTGGCGCAGGAAGTTGCGAACCTGCGACTGGTGGCGACGGATCAGCTCGCCGAAGGCCGCCGTGTCCTGTGACCCGACGGCCAGGGCGACGAGGTACTGATCGTCGCGTTCCAGCGGTGTTGCTGCCTGGATTATTGTTCACGCCCCGTAAAACGCCACATGATCAGATAGGCAACGCCGATCGCAAACGGAAACGCTGCGCCAGCCAGGCAACCTTGCAATGCATGGCCGCTGGGATCGGGTACCGCAAAGCCGCAGAGAGCCAGACCAACGGCAATCGCGAGCCAGATCAGCGCCAACCGCAGGTCCTTATGCTTTGGCGGCGGCGGATTGCCGAGACGATCGATGATCTCCGGGGTCAGTTCCTGACCCTTGTCGATCGCGGTGCGAAACGTCTGCTGCATGTCACCGCGGGCCTTGTAGCGGAACCAGAAAAAAAAGCTAATGACGACCGCAAGCGCAATAAACATTGTGATCGGAATGAGTTCTTCAGCCACTTTAATTACTCCATTTGTGTGTTGCTGCT
>JAOTUB010000122.1 GCA_029864095.1 Gammaproteobacteria bacterium
CGATATTGCGGCCTGGTGTGCGCTTCGAGGTCTGCAGGTGACGCTGCAGGATCGCGAACAGAAATACATCGATCCGGCGCTGCAGAGGGCACGCAAACTATTCACCAAGCGAGTAAGGGACGAAGAGGACCGGGCAACAACGGAAAAACTCCTCAAAGCCGACGTTGGCGGAGCAGGAATCGCAGACGCAGACCTGATTGTCGAAGCGATTTTCGAGAACCTCGAAGCCAAACAGAAACTCTACGAGAGCATCGAACAGAAGATGAAGCCGGGCGCGGTGCTTGCGACCAATACCTCGAGCATCCGCCTCGAGGACCTGCGTAGCAACCTGCGTGATCCAGATCGATTTGTTGGCGTGCATTTCTTCAATCCGGTTGCGCAAATGCCGCTGGTCGAGATAGTGCGTTGCGAGGACACAGCACAGGAGGTTCTGGATTTAAGCCTCGCGTTCGTCAAGGGTATCGGCAAATTTCCGCTCGTATGCCGCAGTTCGCCCGGCTTCGTCGTCAATCGAATCCTCGCTCCCTATATGACAGAGGCGATGTACCTGGTCAAGGAAGGCGTTCCTTTGTCCACGGTCGACCGCACGGCCGAGGCGTTCGGCATGCCAATGGGTCCGATCGAACTGGTTGACAGCGTAGGCCTCGACGTGGTGCTGCATGTCTCAAAGGTACTCGGTGCCCAAATGGACGGTCCTGTGCCCGAGAAACTCACGGCAATGGTCGAGGCAGCCCATCTGGGCCGTAAGTCGGGTCGGGGTTTCTATGCCTGGGAGGATGGCAAGGCTCAGAAGCCGCAGGATGCCACCAGACCGCCACCTGCGGATATCGAGGACCGGCTCATACTGCCGATGGTCAACGAGGCCGTGGCATGTCTCTCTGACGGTGTTGTCAGCGATGCAGATTTGCTCGATGCTGGCGTAATCTTCGGTACCGGTTTTGCCCCGTTTCGCGGCGGTCCGATAAATTATGCGCGTGAGCGCGGTATAGACAAGGTCGTGAAGCGCCTCCAGGAACTCGCTGGGACGCATGGGGAGCGATTTGCGCCGCATCCGGGTTGGTCTGACCTGTAGGCGTCGTCCGTCACGCAATAGGCCGGGAAACTGTGCGCCGCTTCACGCTGCGCGCGACCGAGAGTATCGGAAGTTGTTGAATTGAAGGTAGAATACCGCGCACCGGAGAATTGTTTAGGAACAGGATGAAGGATGACGGCTGAGCAGACAAATGTTCAACTGCTCAAAGGCTTTTCGCCGCTGGATGGACTGAAGCGCGACAACCTGGCGGCGCTTGCTCGCAAGGTGCAGTTGCGTGAGCTGTCGCCAGGTCAGGTGTTGTTCAAAGAAGGCGACACCGAAAAACGAACGTTCTACATTGCGTCGGGCATCCTGGAACTCGTCGATCAGGGCAAGGTTGTCGGCACCGTTGAGGGGGGGTCGGAACTCGCACGCAGTCCGGTCGCGCCTATTTACCCGCGCCGCGTGTCTGCGCGTGCGCGCGGTCGCGTCAAATTCATCTCGATTGACAGTGATTTGCTTGACGTCATGCTGACCTGGGACCAGACCGGTCAGTACGAGGTTTCAGATCTTCAGGCTGCACACGACCACGGCGGCGAAGATTGGATGACAATGCTGCTGCAGACCAAGGCATTTCACAAGATTCCGCCTGCCAACATTCAGGCGATCTTCATGCGCATGCAGCAGATCAACTATAAGTCTGGCGATGTCATCCTCAAACAGGGTGCCGAAGGCGACTATTTTTACGTCCTGACCCGCGGCTCGGCGGTTGTCACGCGAGAAACACCGCTGTCCAAAGAAGGTATCAAGCTCGCGGAGCTGCAGGTTGGTGACACATTCGGCGAAGAGGCTTTGATCTCCGATGCCAAGCGCAATGCCACCGTCACAATGACTGCCGACGGGTCCGTCATGCGCCTGGGCAAGGAAGACTTTAAGACGCTACTGAATGAGCCGATGCTGGACTGGTTGTCGCATGAAGAGGCAGAGCGAGTCGTTGCAAATGGTGGACAATGGCTCGATGTGAGATTGCCCAGCGAGTTCGAGAATCATCACCTGGAAGGCGCGATAAATATCCCGCTGTATTTCATTCGGCTGAAAATCAGCACGCTCGATCATGATAAGAAATACGTCGTCTGTTGCGATACAGGACGGCGCAGCTCGGCGGGTGCCTACATTCTCAATGAACGCGGCTATCAGGCCTACGTGCTTCGGGGCGGAATCAACAAGAACGACATGTGAACCGGTGACAGTTTGCTCATGTCGGACGTGAGCGAATTGCCAGTCAACTACATCGTGTGCGTTGCCTTGTCGCCGCCCAGGGCGCCAGCTAGATAATTCTCGATCTTCTTCTGCGTATTACCCTGATCCTGATCGGAGAATTGCACACCGATTCCGGCGGTACGTTTTCCCTGGGCGCCTTTGGGCGTCATCCAGATCACGGTGCCCGCGACAGGGATCTTTTCTTCCTCGCCCATCAGATTGAGGAGCATGAAGACTTCGTCGCCGAGCCTGTAGGAACTATTGGTGGGGATGAAAAGGCCGCCATTGATTACATATGGCATATAAGCCAGGTACAACGCACTTTTGTCCTTGATCGTCAGCGTTAGTAGTCCCGGTTTGCTCATTCGTACTTCCTCTCCGTCAGCAGTCGCATCGTTGCTTGATAGGGATTCTGGTTACAGTTCGCAAGGCCGTCGGCCCAGTCGATCAACAGGCTCTCCAAAGTCAGATGGACGTTGTAGGTCCCTCTCGGCTGGCCTCGCAACCGGTTGATTATGTCTAGATAACAGAACAGGTTTCGCCTGTCCATGCGCTCGAGCACAGATTCGTCGATTGCTGTCGCAGCACCGTTCTGCCGCCCTGCCGCCATCGTGTGAATCGCTTGCTGCACCTGACGTGCCAGCCAGTCGAGCACAAACGGCGCGTCGAGTTGTGACCAGCGCGCGGCGACTTCCAGTGCCGGGGTCCTGCCGCAGCCGACGTCGCCGAAGTCCCGCGCCATTGCCTGGTGCGTATCCAGCTGCTCCAATGCGCCCACCGCCGCCAACGGCGCATTGCCAGACAGGTGCAGCGCCTCTGACCATGCCGCACCTGGCTGATATTGCTCGAGCCAGGCCAGGGCTTCCGCTTCCGCCGGTGGTGCAATTGCGATGCGCTGGCAACGGCTGAAGATGGTCGCGGGCAAGCGTCCCGTTCGATCTGCAATCAAAATGAGTAACGCATCGCCGGACGGCTCCTCAAGTGTCTTTAACAGGCTGTTCGCAGCATTTGGAGTCATCGCATTGGCCGGCTCGATTATCGCCACCTTGCCGCCACCTTCGTAACTCGTCAGGGAGAACTTGGCGACGAGTTCGCGAATCTGGCCGATGCCGATTGCCTCCTTGTCGTCTGCTGGCGAAATCAAATGCAAATCCGCGTGCTCGAGCCGCGGCGTCGGGTACACCGGCCGACTGCGAGTATCGGCGGCCCCGAGTCTCTGGGCTGCGATCCAAGTCGCCGCAGCGCGCTTGCCGACGCCACTTGGTCCGGTCAACAGCACTGCGTGGGGCAAGCGGCCATGCTCGATTCGGTCAAGCCAATTCTGCGCGAACGCATCTAGCCAACTTATTTCTATTTTGTTCAATGAGTTATAATCTTTTTCTAATCTAATATATTATCTCAGAGTCCCGCGGCAATCTGCTCGATCGTCTGTCGCACGGCATCGAGATCCTGCGTAGCATCGACCACAATGAAACGGTCCGCTTCGGCTTCCGCAATTTGCAGATAGGTCGCTCTGACGCGTGTGAAAAACTCGCCGCGTTCGGATTCGAATCGGTCCGGATCGCCCCGACGCCCAGCGCGGTTCATGCCGATCTCGACCGGCGCATCGAGAAGAATCGTCACATCCGGTCTGAGATCGCCGTGCACCCACTGCGCAAGGCAATTGATGTCTTCCTGCGGCAGCCCGCGCCCCCCGCCCTGATAGGCGCGGCTGGAATCGGTAAATCGATCGCAGATGACCCAGGTGCCGGCGGCCAGTGCCGGCCGAATGACGTTGTTAACGTGTAGTGCGCGTGCGGCGAAGACCAGCAGCAGTTCCGCAATATCCGGCATCGCCTCATCACCGTGCTCGGCGACAAGATCACGTATGCGCTCGGCCAACGGCGTGCCGCCTGGTTCCCGCGTCGTGAGGACGCGATAACCGCGCTTCTCCAGCGCCTTGGTCAGGTGGGCGATGTTGGTCGACTTGCCGACTCCTTCGATGCCCTCGAACGTGATGAACTTAGCAGTTTCCATGATTGTGTCTCACTGGCGCTGTTGTCGCAGACGTTTGAGATAGTCGGCCACAGCGGCGTCATGCTGCTCTTTCGTTGTCGAAAAAGCATGGCTGCCGTCGCCAAGCCCGGTTGCCACGAAGAAGAGTTCCTCGCCATCGGCAGGATGCAGCGCCGCATGGATGGCAGCACGACCGGGAAGAGCGATCGGCGTTGGGGGAAGCCCACGCCGTGTATAGGTATTGTACGGCGTATCGGTCAACAGATCTCTGCGGGTCAGGTTGCCATTGAAGGTACGACCAATGCCGTAAATCACGGTTGGGTCAGTCTGTAACCGCATTCGTTTTTCAAGACGGCGAGAAAATACGCCGGAAATTCGTGCTCGCTCGTCCGGTCTGGCGGTCTCTTTTTCGACGATCGAGCCAAGAATCAGCGCCTCGTATGGCGTCGCGACAGCAATCTCACGAGCACGCCCGGACCATTCCTCCTCGAGCACCCTTTGCATCAACTTGTATGCCTGCGCGAGCACACTCCTGTCCGCTGTATGGCGAGGAAACCGGTAGGTCTCGGGCAGGAACAGACCTTCCGGATGCCGCACATCGGCCCCAAGCGCTTCGAGCAGAGCTGGCCAATCTTCATCGGTCAGACTCGCATCAATCTGCGGATGCTCATGCAGCGCCTTGAGCAGATCCCACTGATTCCAGCCTTCAATAATTGTGAAGGAGTAAAGCTGAACGGCACCGCTCGTGAATTGCTGCAGCAGTTCGGCCGGTGTCGTGCCCTGCTTGATCAGGTAATCACCGGCCTGAATCGCGCCGGCTTGCCCGGTCCATCTGGCATACAAACGAAACAGCCTCGTGTGTCGAATTATTCCGCGCTCCGCAAGGTCGTCGCTAACCGCGCGAAAAGACGCGCCGGATACGACCTCAAACTCGACCCCTGCAGCATCAACAACGACAGGAGTATGCAGAAAGCTATTCATGCGAATAACCGCAAGCGTTGCTGCAACCAGCAAGATAGCAACAGCTGCCGCAGCGAAGACAAACAGGCGTTTCAAGCTGCATGCTCCACAACGCTGCTTGTGACCATGGCACGCATCCCGTCCCGGCATCCGCGTGCAACCGCCGCTATGGCAAAAGTGTTTTGGTTGGCGATGAACACGCTGCTCATGTTACCGCAGATCAGGTGATCGCCAGTATCACGCATCAGCGCAGTTGGTTTCGAGTGTGGCGGCCAGTTCGCGAGGGCCCGGCCGCTCAGTCAAAAGCGCGAAGAATCAGGCTTCCGTTCGTGCCGCCAAAGCCGAACGAGTTGGAGATCGTCGTGCGGACCGTCGCGTCGCGTGCCTCATTCGGAACGTAATCAAGATCGCAGTCGGGATCCTGATTGTCGAGGTTGCTTGTCGGTGGAATGACCTGCTTGTTTATCGCCTGCACGCAAAAGATGGCCTCAACGACACCGGCGGCACCTAGCAAGTGCCCCGTGGTTGATTTGGTTGAACTGACCGCTAACGAATCGGCGGCGTCACCGAAAGCGCGGCGGATGCCTATGGTTTCTCCGACATCTCCGGCAGGCGTCGAGGTGCCGTGTGCGTTCAGGTAGTCGACGTCGCCGGGGTCGATTCCGGCATCACGAATCGCCGCAACCATGGCCTTGCGCGCCCCCTCACCATCCGCCGGAGGCGTCGTGATGTGGTACGCATCACCACTCATGCCGAAGCCAATCAGTTCCGCATAGATCGTGGCGCCACGCGCCTTGGCGTGTTCCAGCTCCTCGAGCACCACACACCCTGCCCCGTTACTCAGGACGAATCCGTCGCGGTCGATGTCGAATGGTCTGCTCGCCCGGGTCGGATCATCATTGCGTGTCGACATCGCCTTAGCGGAAGAGAACCCGCCGATGGCAAGCGGCGTCGTCGCGTACTCCGACCCGCCTGCTAGCATAACCTCAGCATCACCATGTTCAATCATGCGTCCGGCGAAACCGATGCAATGCGTCGAGGTCGCGCACGCCGTGACGATCGAGACGTTCGGCCCGGTGATATGCTGATAAATACTGACGTATCCGGACGTCATATTGATGATGCTGCCTGGAATAAAAAACGGCGAAACTTTGCGGGCGCCACCAGTCACAAACTTGTTGTGATTGTCCTCAATGGTCTTGATACCACCGATACCAGCGCCCATCGCAATACCGATTTGGTGGCCATTTTCTTCGGTAATTTCAAGCCCGGAATGCTTGATCGCCTCGACGCTCGCGGCAACGCCGTAATGAATAAACGGATCAGTCTTGCGCACGTCCTTGATCGAGAGGTAGTCCTCGACGTCGAAGTTCTTGATCGTGCCGCCTATTCGCGTGGCAAATGTGCTCGTGTCGAAATCATCAATTTGAACGATCCCTGAAACGCCATCGCGTACGTTGTTCCAGGCCTCATCCAGCCCGTTACCTACCGGCGAAACAATACCCATGCCGGTGATGACGACGCGTCGTTCTTTCAAGGTAATTCCGAGTTAGAGTGGCAGAGCTGCCGTTGTAGCAGTGTAGACAAAGGCGCGGCCCCTGACGCCGCGCCTTGGAACTTAATCGGCGCTTGCGCGAGCGGTTACAAAGTCGATCGCTTGTTGAACTGTCGTGATCTTTTCCGCTTCCTCATCGGGAATCTCTGTTTCGAATTCCTCTTCGAGGGCCATCACCAGTTCGACCGTGTCGAGTGAATCGGCACCCAGATCATCAACAAAGGAAGCATCGTTCGTCACCTCGTCTTCTTTAACGCCGAGTTGTTCGGCAACGATGCTTTTAACTTGTTCTTCGATACTGCTCATAGTGGTCGCTTCTCCTGAGAAGACTCATCAATAATGTGGCACGGCGTCAATAATGTGGCACGGCGGGCCTCCACGTGGCGCTCTAATGCACCGCCAAAAAACCCCAAAAAGGCTATAAACCCTTGTTATTTCAAGGAGCAACCTGACCGTGGGACGGTATTGTAAGTGAATCGCCCATGGCAATCTACACACAATACAGACCAAATCAATCCATTAGCATGCCGCCGTTGACATGCAGCGTCTCGCCGGTGATATAGGCACCGGCTGCAGAGGCCAGAAAAAGCACGGCGTTAGCAATGTCTTCGCTTTCGCCCAGACGCCCGAGCGGCACCTGGGTCAACATGTTCTCGCGCTGCTCTTCAGGCAGTACACGCGTCATATCGGTGTCAATGAAACCCGGTGCAACGACGTTTACAGTAATGTTCCGCGACCCGATCTCGCGTGCCAGTGACTTGGAAAATCCGATGATGCCGGCTTTTGCGGCAGCATAGTTCGACTGCCCGGCATTACCCATCACGCCGATCACCGAAGCAATATTTATGATGCGGCCCTTCTTGGCTTTCATCATGCCGCGCAGGCAGGCCTTGCTGACCCGGTATACGCCGCTCAGGTTCGTCGACAGTACATCGTCCCATTCGTCCGTTTTCATACGCATCAGGAGATTATCCCGAGTAATCCCCGCGTTGTTGACGACGATTGTCGGGCTGCCCTCGTTATTTTGCATGTCCTTGATCGCGGCCTGCACAGATTCATCATCTGCGATGTCGAGTACTATGCCGCGGCCCCGGCCGCCGAGGGTTGCCGTTATCGCCTGCGCGCCTGATTCACTGGTTGCCGTGCCGACGACTACCGCGCCAGCAGCCGCGAGCACAGCCGCTATTGCCGCGCCGATGCCGCGCGACGCGCCTGTGACCAGGGCGACCTCACCCTCAAGTGCATTGCTACTGAACGAACTACCCATGTTATTTCCTTTGTATAAAAGAAGTTGGCTCAGGCCTGGAGCGCCTTTCGCAGTCCATCCAGCGAGTCGATTGTCGCGACGGGTGTGGCGCGATGTATGCGGCGCGATAGTCCGGCGAGCACCTTACCCGGGCCACACTCGACGATCGAGGTCGCACCGGCCTCGAGCATTGCGTGAATCGTCGCGACCCACTGCACGGGTTTGTGCACTTGCCGCGACAGCCGCAATCGTATGTCGTCTGCATCGGTGTAAGGAGTTGCGTCTGTCGCATTGACGACCGTGATGTCAGGGACGACGAACTCGACTGACGCCAGCTCTGCGGCGAGTTTTTCTCCAGCCTCGATCATCAGGGACGAATGCGACGGAACACTGACGGGCAGCAGTATGGCGCGTCGGGCGCCGGCTTCCTCCGCGCAGGATATTGCGTGATCTATCGCGTCTTTGTGGCCGGCAATCACTACCTGGCCCGGGGAATTGAAGTTGACGGCCTCTGCGACACCTGCCGTCGCCGCATTGGCACACGCAGCACGAACGTCGTCATCGTCGAGCCCGATAATTGCTGCCATCGCGCCGACACCAGCAGGAACGGCCGCCTGCATCAGTTCCGATCGCCTCTTTACGAGCCTGACTGCGTCGGCAAAACCCAGGCTACCGGCACAGACCAGGGCAGTGTATTCGCCGAGGCTGTGTCCGGCCATGTGCGACGGAGTCGTGCCGGCTTCCTGCTGCCAGACCAGCCACGCCGCATAGCCGGCCGTGAGCATCGCCGGCTGGGTCACCACGGTTTCGGCGAGCCGCTCAGAGGGTCCATCCTGCACGAGCCGCCAAAGATCGTAGCCCAGAATCTCGCTGGCTTCGGCGTAGGTCTGCTGCACTTTGTCGTAAGCCGCGGCCAGGTCTGCCTGCATGCCCTGCGACTGGGACCCCTGCCCCGGAAATACCATCGCGATGGTCAAATCGCTCTCCAATGTCGAGCCAAATTATTGAGCTGATACTGGCGGCGAATTATATAGGCGCAGGCCGACGGACTCTAATCATGATCGCTGCGGCCGCCACCAGGCCGGCTACGGCACCGTAGAGGTGCGAGGCAACGATCACCGCCCCACCAGTAGATTGTTCCGATCCCGGTAGCGGCCCCACCAGCTGTTCATAGACCAGCTTGCCGGCAAGCGCGATGCCGAGAATCCAGACGTCGATGCGGCCGGATCGGAATCCCGCAACGATTCCGGCCGCCAGGAGTCCGTGCAGCAGACCCGACAGTCCCACATACCAGAGCAATTGTGGTTCGAGAAACCAAAGGCCGAGGTCAATGCCGACGATGACGAGCAGGGTGACGAATAGCCACTGTGCCTGGCTGAGGGAAGAAGCAATCAGGTACCAGATCAGCAGTAATCCCAGAACGTTCAAAAGCAGGTGCGAAACGCCCAGATGCACGAAATGACAGGTCAGGAGGCGCCAGAATTCCCCTGCGTCCAGTGCTGGACGATAGAAGCTAAGCGAGCTGCGCCCTGCGTCGCCGAACACCGCGAGAACTCCGGCAATACCGACAGCGGCAGCAGGTAGCCGCCAATCCGCTAACGAGCGATTTTGCAGGTGACTTGAGTCACCTTTGCGTAACCCCATGTTTGATATACTGACGTTTATTCAAGTATCGAGTCAATTTCGGCGCGCCGCCGACGTGGAGCAATTCCTGTGAGTCATTCTGTCAGGCTTCGACCTATCCCCCGTCCCCATCGGGGTTTTACTCTGATCGAGATCATGGTTGTCGTGATCATAATCGGTATCCTTGCGGCGATTGTAGCGCCCAACGTTATCGGCCGGGTCGACGATGCCCAGATCACAAAGGCCAAGGCAGAGATTGCAAATATCGAAAATGCGATGAAATTCTATCGCCTCGATAACTTCGCCTATCCATCCAGTGAGCAGGGAATTGAAGCCCTCGTGACGAAGCCCGCAGACCCCAACATCAAGAACTGGAAGCCAGGCGGTTATCTGGAGAGGCTACCGAAGGATCCGTGGGGCAACCCGTATCTCTATCTGAATCCGGGTAACCAGGGCGAAATCGATATCTACACGCTCGGTCGCGATGGGCGACCCGGTGGTGAAGGTATCGATTCAGATATCGGCAATTGGAACCTCGAATAAGACACGTCTTTCGGCGCATCGATTTGGTTTGATGAATGGTCCTGGCCGCAAAGTCGGTTTCTCGCTGATCGAACTCCTTGTCGTCATTGCGATCATTGGCATCGTCATGTCCATCGCTCTGTTGTCAC